>CAIUWO010000917.1 GCA_903902895.1 Candidatus Hydrogenedentota bacterium
CAAAACCGGGGCTGAAATACCACGGGGTGTCTGGGGCGTTGTATGATACCGCACACCGGGCATGTGCCCGGCCAACGGAGTCTGATGTTTATGACCTTCCTGAAGCGCCACCGTTTTGCCATCGCCTTCGCGCTTCTTGCCGTCGCCACCATCTTCGGCCTGTACAACCTGTTCTCCTCTGACTGGCGCGGGGCGCTTCGGTTCTGGTCCGGACGGGGCGGGGCGCTGGGCGGGGCGCTGGCGCTGCAAAGCGCCGACGTGGCGCTGGACGGCTTCCTATGGATGTGGCTGCTGTCCGGGTTTGGCATACGGCCGGGTGTGCGCCGCGGCACGATGATCTTCCTCTCCGGGTTCGCGGGACTGTTGCTTCCGGCCCAACTGGGCCGTTTGATACGTTCCGAGGAGATTGCCCGCCTCGGCCACGGCCGTTTTTCCGACGCCGCCAAGGCGGAGGTGGTGCTGGTTGTGGTGAGCGGCGTGGCGGCGTTCGCGCTGATGGCGGGCGTGTTCGCCGGCCTTTGGCGGGGTTGGGCGGCCTTGCCGGCGGCCGCGGGCGTCATTGGCGGGTTTCTCTGCTGTGCCACGGTGGCGCTGCGGGTCGTGCCGCGCCTTTCCAGCCAGTTCCCGCCCCACTATTTTCTGCGTCCCTCCACCATCGCCGTGGCCTGCCTTGCGGTTGTCGGCTGGGTGATCAACGGGTTCTGCCTCTTTCTCATACTGCGCGGCAGTGTTTCGGACCTGGCGCTGTGGCAAACCCTGCTGGTGGCGCCGTCCAACATGCTGGTCGGCGCGGCCAGCGGCATGCCCGGGGGGTTGGGCGTCGTTGAGGGGTATCTGGGCACGATGTTTCATTCCATGAATGTGCCCGGCGAGCACCTCGCCCTTGCCGTGGCGTCGTTTCGGTTGATAACGTTCTGGGTCTGGATTCCGGCGGGTTGGCTTGCCCTCACATGGCTGGGGCGGCTGCCCGATGCAGAGGAGGCGTCCGGCGACATGCCGACGAACGATCATGTCCGCTAGCATCCTGCGCGCGGTCCGCCGGGCGGCGCATGCCGGCACGGCGCTGGGCCGCATCTTCCTGCTGGGAAAGCGCGTGCCGCTGTTTGTGTCGTGGAATGTGACATTCCGCTGCAATCTGCGCTGCCGCTATTGCGGCGCCTGTGACGTGCATGAAGAGGACCTGGACACGGCCGGCGTGCTGCGCGGACTCGACGAACTGTGGGCGCTGGGCGCGCGCTGGATTACTTTCGGCGGCGGCGAGCCGCTGCTGCGCCCCGACATGGGCGAGATTATGGCCCATGCGCGGAACCTGGGCTTCGAGCCCTTTCTTAGCACCAACGGCTGGCTCCTGCCCCGCCATATGGACGTGGTGCGCCTTGCGGGCCACGTCAATCTCAGCCTTGACGGGCCGCGCGCGGTGCACGACGAGGCCAGGGGCGTGGGCGCCTTCGACCACACGCTGGCAGCGGCCCGCGCCTGCCGCGACGCGGGCGTGCCGGTGTCGTTCCAGTGCACGCTGTCCAGCGTGAACCTGCGCAGCGTGGACGACGTGGTCGCGCTGGCGGAGTCGATGGACGTGCCGGTGATGTTCCAGCCGGCCACCGCCTGGCTCGATTCTTCGGCGCGGCCCAATCCCATCGCGCCGGAACGCGACCCCTACCGCAAAACGGTGGACCACCTGATCGAACTCAAGCACGGGGGGCGGCCGGTTGCCAACTCTGTGGCGGGCCTGCGTCATCTCGCGCACTGGCCCGAAAGCGCGCCCGTCTGGTGCGGCGCGGGAAAGATTATGGCGGTGGTCGAGCCCGACGGCCGCCTGCTCGCCTGCCACCAGTGCGATTTCGCGCGCACCGCCGCCGAGCACCGCGGCGGCGCGGACGCCTCCATCACCGAGCAGTTCGCCCGGACACCCGCCCTTCCCGGATGCGCCCAGTGCTGGTGCGGTCCCGTGGTGGAGCTGGCCATGCTGTTTTCAATGAAACCCGGGGCCGTCTTCGGCGCGCTGCGGAGGCTTGTCGAATGACCCTTTCCCTCGGCATCAGCGAGGACCTGTTCGACGCGGGCGTCACTCTTTGCGCCGACGGCCGCATCCTGTTCGCCTCCAACGAGGAGCGCCACACGCGCCGCAAGAACGAGGGCGGCTTTCCGCACCGCGCGCTGGAGGCCGCGCTGCGCCATGCCGGTGTGACGCTTGCCGACATTGACCGCGTGTGCGTCTCCGGCCTGATGACGCCGCCGCTGCCCGTGCGCGCGTTCCCAAGGCTCCACGACTGGTCCTACGCCATCAAGCGCGAGAGGCGCGATTCGCTCCTGCGCCGCCTCGCCGACGCGGTCACCTTCCTGACGCCCATGTCGCACACCGCCCCCGACGCCGCCGCGCGCGGCTGGGCGCAATGGCTGCTTCCGAAACTGGCGCGCCGCCGCCTGCGCGGGCTGCGTCCCGGCGCGGCCGTCGATTTTGTGGACCACCACGAGGCGCATGCCGCCGCCGCCTGCACCCTGTCCGGATACGACGAGGCGCTCTGTGTCACCGCCGACGGCATGGGGGACGGGCATTCGCTCACCGTGTCGCATTACGCGCGGTCCGGCGCGCCCAGGCGCGTCTGGGCCGTGCCCTCGCGCGACTCTTTCGGCCTCTTCTTCGAGATTCTCACGGAGGCCTTCGGCTTCGTGCCCTGCCGCGACGAGGGCAAGCTCACGGGGCTGGCCGCCCTGGGCGACCCTGCCCGCATCACCCTGCCCGTGCCCTTCGCGCTGGAACAGGGCCAACTGCGCTACACCGGTCCCCACGGCCGTGCCGGGGTGGCATGGGCCAGAGACACACTGCTTGCCGCGCACTCCCGCGAGGACGTGGCCGCGTGGGCGCAGCGCATCCTCGAAGACATCATTGTTTCCATCACCCGGGACCATCTGCGCAAGTCCGGCCTGCGGCGGCTTGCCCTGGCCGGCGGCGTGTTCGCCAATGTGAAGCTCAACCAGCGCCTCCATGAGCTGCCCGAGACAGATGCGATCTTCATCTGCCCCAACATGGGCGATGGCGGCCTGTCGCTCGGCGCGCTGGCCTCGCGCGGACAGGTGACGCCGCTCAAAATCGACCATGTGTTTTTTGGCGACGGATTCACAGAGGCGGAACTGGAGAGGGTGCTGCGTGAAAAGGGCCTCGCTTTCGACCGGCCTGGAAGTGTCGAAACGCGCACCGCCGAACTGCTGGCGGACGGCAAAATCGTGGCCCGTTTCGATGGACGCATGGAGTGGGGCCCGCGCGCGCTGGGCAACCGCTCCATTCTCGCCCCGGCCTGCGACCCCGCCGTGCCGGACCGGCTTAACGAGCAGTTGAAACGCAGCGACTTCATGCCTTTCGCCCCGGCCCTGCCGGCCGAGGATGGCGACCTCTACGTGGCGGGCGCCGAACCCGCGCGCCATGCGGCCGAGTTCATGACCGTCTGTTTCCGGTGCACCCCGCTCATGGCCGAACGATACCCCTCCGTTGTCCACGTCGACGGCACCGCCCGCGCCCAGTTTGTGCGGCCCGGGGCCAACCCGGGATTTCACCGCATCCTCACCGAGTACCGCGCCCGCACCGGCGGCGGCGTCATGCTCAACACCAGTTTCAACATGCACGAAGAACCCATCGTCCGCACGCCCCAAGAGGCCGTCAACGCCTTTCTCGAGGCGGGTTTGGACGCGCTCGCGCTGGGCCCCTTCATGGTGGCCAAGCCATAGCCAGCCCAAAAAACCAAAACGCATGCTCACCGCCGCGTTTAGGCGTTGTTTGCCCGGTTGCACGAACGTCAAGAGGGAGAAGGTCCATGCAGAAAGCGATGCTTCTGGCGATGCTTCTGGCTGTTTCCGCGTTTGCCTTTTGTGAACCGGCCCCCGGGAAGCCCCTGGCCAGGCCCACGGCGGGACAGGTGGAATGGCACGACATGGAAATGGAGATGTTTCTCTGCTTCGACCCCTGCACCTGGCAGAACAACGAATATGACGACCACTCCACGCCACTGGACAAGATCAATCCGGACAGGCTCGACACGGACCAGTGGGCCCGGGTGGCGGTGTCCATGGGCGCAAAGCAGATACTGTTTGTGGCCAAGCATACCGGCGGGTTTTGCTGGTGGCAGACGGACACCACGGACTATGGCGTGAAGGAGACGCCCTGGCGCGGCGGCAAGGGCGACGTGATGAGAGACCTCTCCGAATCGTGCCGCAAAGCAGGGTTGAAGCTGGGCGTGTACCTGTCCCCGGCGGACGACCACTATGGCGCGAAAGGCGGCGGCAAGTGCGAGGTCCCGGAAAAGCAGGCCGTCTATGACAAGGTGTACCGGCAGCAGCTTACCGAGCTGCTCACCCGCTACGGTGATATCAGCGAGGTCTGGTACGACGGCGGACTCGTCATCGAGGCGGGCGACATCCTCAAAGAGCATGCGGCCAAGGCGCAAATATTCCAGGGCAAGTTCGCCACCATCCGCTGGGTGGGCAATGAGGAGGGCCACGCGCCCTATCCCGCGTGGAATGCCGTTTCCCGCGAGGCCTGGCAGCGCGGCGCCACGGCGGCCGACGGCGACCCGAACGGCGAAATCTGGCTGCCCAACGAGGTGGACACGGTCAATGTCTTTCCCCATTTCTGGTTTTGGAACAACAAGCCCAAGCGCCGCCTGCTCACCCTCGACAAGCTGATGGACTGCTACTACAAGAGCGTGGGCCATGGCGCGGTGCTGCTGCTCAACCAGACCCCGGACACGACCGGCCTGATTCCCGAGGCCGATGCCCGGCAGGCTGCCGCGTTTGGCGCGGAGGTGCAGCGGCGCTTTGGCAGGAGCCTGGCCGAAACCAGCGGCACGGGACCCGAACTGGTGCTAGATTTGGGCAAGCCCACCCCGGTCGACCATGCCATCATCATGGAAGACATCCGCGAGGGTGAGCGCATCCGGGCATACGTGGTCGAGGGCCGTTCCGGAACAGAGTGGAAGCCGCTTGCCCAAGGCACGGCGGTTGGGCACAAAAAAATAGACCGGTTTGCCGCATCCGTGGAGGTTTCCGCCCTGCGACTGCGCTGTACCGCCTCCGAAGGCATCCCGGTACTGCGAAAACTGGCGGCCTACCATGTTGGCG
>CAIUWO010000918.1 GCA_903902895.1 Candidatus Hydrogenedentota bacterium
CGTTCTGGGCGCCTATGGCATGTCCGTGATTACTTCCGTTACCGCGCAAAACACCGTTGCCGTGTCGGGGATTTACGACCTTGCGCCGGAGGCGGTGGAAAGGCAGCTTGACGCGGTGCTTTCCGACATCGGCACCGACGCGGCGAAGACGGGGATGCTCTCCAGTGCGGCCCTCATCGAGGTGGTGGCCGCGGCCCTGGAGCGGTACGGGGTGAAGAACCTTGTGGTTGACCCCGTCATGGTCGCCAAGAGCGGCGATGCCCTGCTGCGGGAGGACGCCCGCGAGACGCTGAAGGCGCGGCTCTTGCCCCTCGCGACGATGATCACCCCCAACATCCCCGAGGCGGAAGCGTTGACGGGCCTGACCATTCACGATGAGTCGGGGCTGCGGGCGGCGGCGGAGGCGCTGCGCGCGCTGGGTCCGGAATATGTGCTCATCAAGGGGGGGCACCTGCGCGGCGGCGAATCGACCGACTATTTGTACGATGGCGAGACGGTGCGCGCCTATTCAACGCGGCGCATCGCCACCGGAAACACACACGGCACGGGATGCACCCTTTCGGCCGCCATTGCGACCTGGCTGGGCTTTGGCTGCGCGGTGCCCGAGGCCGTGCGGCTGGCCAAGGACTATATTACGGGCGCCATAATGCACAGCGACGAATTGGAGGTGGGTTCGGGCCATGGTCCGCTGCACCACGGATGGCGGCTTGAGCCGCCCGAGGAGGGCGTTTTTCATCGGGGTGGATGAAAAACGCATAATTGTGTAAACTATTGTCAACTTGGAACCGTAATGTGAACAGAAAACCATGAGCCACGCGCTGTACGACGAAAACGAGCTTGAACTTTTCAAGAGCGATTCTGGACTGGAGCGGTACCGGATGCCGGTCCGTTATCCGGCGCTGAACAAGCACAGGGTCATCGCCAGCGACATGCCGCTGTTTGTCGTGCACAAGGCGGCCCAGCAGATCGCCCTCTGGGCCCAGCAATGGGAGCACCGTTCGGAATTGAAGCGGCGCCGGCTCGGATTGGAGATGAACGCCAAGCGCCCCGACCTGCGCGCGATTCACAAGCGCAAGATTGCCGAGAGCCGCACCGCCCTGGCGCACGAGGAACTGGCGCCAATCATGGATGTGTTCCGGGCGGCGCTTGCCCGTCCCATAGCGGCCGGCTGGGACGATTTCAAGACCTATCCGGACTATCCCATGCCAATGCCGGAGCCGCCGCAGTGGCCGGTGAAGCCCGAAATGCCCGCCCGGCCGCGCGAGCCGCAGCCCACGGACGAGGCCTACCTGCCCCAGTTCGACTCGATGGACAAGATGGTGAAGGCGCGCCGCGAGGAAAAGGAGGGGGCGGCCCGGTCCCGCTACCAGGCCTCGCACCGGCAATGGGATGAAATCTGCCAGCGCATCAACTACGTGCACCAGGAGCAGCTGCGGCAGTACAACCAAACCCTCCAGCACCTGAAGGGCCAGTATGACCGTGCCGTGCATGTCTGGGAGGAGGCCCGGCAGCGCTACCTGACGGACCGGGAGCAGTGCCGACCGCTTATTGACGCCAAGGGCCAGGCCTATCTCATGGGCGAGCCCTACGCCGTGCTGGATTACTGCGACCTGCTGCTTTCCCATTCCCCCTACCCGGACTTTTTTCCACAAGCCTACGACTTGGACTATTTTCCCCAACAAAAGGGGCTGGTGATTGATTACCTGCTGCCGCCCCTGCGTGTGCTGCCCCGGCTGGGTTCGGTCGAGTATGTGGAAAGCACCGATTCCTTCCATGAGGCGCTGCTGACGGAGGAGCAGCGCAACGCGATTTACGCCAACCTCCTTTACGAACTGCCGCTTCGCACACTGTATGAGATTTTCGCCGGCGACAAGGCCAACGCCGTTGAGTATGTCCGGTTCCACGGTTATGTCTTTATTGACGAGCATCCCACCGGCGGCGCACCCCCCGCCTGCATTCTGTCGATAGAGACATCCAAGGCCCAGTTTATGAGCATGGACATGGACTCCACCGAGGCTTCGGAGTGCTTTGAACAAAACGGCGGGCAGTTCCACAGCACCTGGTGAGCGGCAGTCCGTCCGGGCAGGCACTTTCTCCAATTGGCGCCAACCGGCGGACAAGAGGGGAAACGTCAAAATTGGGCTTGACTTGGGGTGGTCTTTGGGCGACAATTGTTATTATGTGTCATTTTGGGAAAGGGTGTCTTCCCTGATGGGCGCAGGATGGTGTGCAAGTGCTGCAGGTGAGGGATTTTTTCTTTCACAGGAAGCGAAATGGCGGTAATTAGTTGACAAAAATCGCCATAACTCCAATTATATCAGTATGCAATCACACTATTTACATTGACAAGAGCGCGTTTGTCTGGTAAAGTTACAGGGAGCAGGAAAAAGGTAGAAAACGAATGCAAACCACCTACAGCTATTTTGGTCAGCGGCTGGTGGAGCGGGGCATAATCACCCAGGCACAACTGGATGAAGCGTTGCACCGTCAGCAGACGACCATGGCTAACCGTAAGGTCGGCGAGATCCTGGTGCGGCTCGGCTATATCAGCAAGAGCCACATCACCGAGGGCCTGGCTGACCAGATGGGGATAGCTGTAGTCCGTTTGTCGGAGATGGAGATTTCGCCGCGGATCAAGGCCATGATGGACGGCAACATTGCGATGCTGTACCGCGTGGTTCCGGTTGAGGAGCGGAACGGTGTGCTGGTGGTGGCGACGGCGGACCCGACCAACATCAACGCGCTGGACAACCTTGGGCGCCTGCTGGACCGGTCGGTGGAACCGGCCCTGACCACTCCGGAAGAGATTCAGGACGCGCTGAACAAGTACTACGGGCACAAAGAGGAGACGGTGGAGTCGCTGCTGTCCTCTGCGAGCAGCGCAAGCAGCCTCAGTTCGCTGAGTTCGCAGTCGAACATGAGCTCCTCCATGCAGGGCTCGCTGGCCAGCCTGGACTCCATGAGCGCGGACGGCCTGAGCATGGCGAGCATCGCCGCGGCCGAGTCCGGCGTGCCCGAGGGCGGCGTGGCGGGCGCGGCCACCTCGGAGGGGGACTCGGGGGACGAGAACAGTCCCGTGGTCAAGTATGTCCACCAGCTGATCATGGAGGCCTTCCGCCTGCGGGCGAGCGACATCCACGTGGAGCCGGCGAAGACAACGGTGAAGGTGCGCTACCGGATTGACGGTGAAATGCAGGAAATGCCGCTGCCGCCCAAGCGCGCGCAGGCGGCCATCATATCGCGCCTGAAAATCATGGCCGGAATGGACATTACGGAGCGGCGGGTGCCGCAGGACGGCCGCATCAAGATCACGCTGGGGAACAAGGCGGTGGACCTGCGCGTGAGCGCGCTGCCCGCGGTGTACGGCGAAAGCATCGTGATGCGCATCCTGGACAAGAGCGGGCTGCTGCTCGGACTGGGCGAGCTGGGATTTTGCGCGGAGCACCAGCAGATGTGGGAGACGCTGCTGCACAACGCGACGGGCGTGGTGCTGGTGACGGGCCCCACCGGTTCGGGCAAGACGACGACCCTCTACGCCTCGCTGAACAACCTGAACACGACCGAATCCAAGATCATCACGGTGGAGGACCCGGTCGAGTACCAGCTGTCCGGCATCAACCAGGTGCAGATACAGCACGACATCGGATGGAATTTCTCACGGGCGCTGCGCGCCATGTTCCGCCAGGACCCGGACATCGTGATGGTGGGCGAAATCCGCGACAAGGAAACGGCCGAGATCGCGATCAAGGCCGCGCTCACGGGCCATTTGGTGTTCTCAACCCTCCACACGAACGACACGTCAAGCTCTTTCACGCGCCTGATCGACATCGGGATCAAGCCCTTCCTCGTGGCCTCCGGCGTGCGCGCCATTCTTGCGCAGCGGCTGGTGCGCCTGATCTGCAGCGGCTGCAAGCGGCCCTATGATCCGCCCGAGGACGAGAAGGAGCAGCTTGGGCTCGAGGTGGACTGGGGCACGGCCGACCTCACCCACGGCGAGGGCTGCGACAACTGCAACCAGACCGGCTATCAGGGCCGCAAGGGCGCCTACGAGCTCCTGGTGACGAACGACGAGATCAGGCGCCTCCTGATGAAGGGCGAGAGCGCCACCGCGGTGCGCCGGGCCGCGCGCCTGAACGGCATGAAAACCATGCGCCAGGACGCCTGGGACAAGGCGTGCCGGGGCATCACAACGATTGAAGAGGTAAACCGCCGCACGCGCGTGGACGAGCCGCTCAAATTTGCGGCCGAGCGGGCCGCGGCCAAGGCCGCTGCGGCGGCGGAACAACAGGCGGGAGCGAGCACACATGGCGTATGAAATGGTGAGTCTGCTGCGGATGCTAATCGACCGGGACGGGTCCGATCTTCACCTTGCGGTGGATGATCCCCCGGTGGGCCGCGTGCACGGCCACCTGCAGTATTTCGGCGACAGCCCGCTGACGGCGGAGGACACCGAGCGGCTCATGAAGAGCATCGCGTCGGTGGACAACCAGCAGGAGCTGCAGGAGGTGGGCGGCGCCGACTTCGGCTTCGCCTTCGAGGACGTGGCCCGGTTCCGCGTGTCGATCTTCAAGCAGCGCGGCTATGTGGGCCTGGTGCTGCGCCTGATCCCGCGCAAGATCATGACCTTCGAGGAGCTGGGGCTTCCGGTGAGCCTCAAGGAGGTGATCACCCAGCCGCGCGGCATGATTCTGGTGACCGGCCCCACCGGCTCCGGCAAGTCCACCTCGCTGGCGACCATGATCGACTGGCTCAACGAGACCTTCGACCACCACATCATCACCATTGAGGACCCCATCGAGTATTACCACTTCCACAAGAAGAGCGTCATCACCCAGCGCGAGGTGGGCGTGGACGTGCCCAGTTTCGCCGAGGCGCTGCGCCGCGCGCTGCGCCAGGACCCGGACGTGATTCTGGTGGGCGAAATGCGCGATCTTGAGACGATTGAGGCGGCCGTGACGGCCGCCGAAACGGGCCACCTTGTGTTCGGCACGCTGCACACCACCGGCGCGGTGCGCACCATCGACCGCATCGTGGACGCGTTCCCGACGAACCAGCAGGAGCAGATTCGCACGCAGCTCGCGGGCAACCTGAAGTCGGTGATTTCCCAGACGCTCGTGCCCCGCAAGAGCGGCTTCGGCCGCGTGGCGGCCTACGAGATCATGATCGCGACGCCGGCCATCCAGAACCTGGTCCGCGAGAACAAGTCGTACCGCATCACGTCCGCGATCCAGACGGGCCACAAGTTCGGCATGAACCTGCTCGACGAGCATCTGCTGATGCTCTTCCGCAAGGGCGTGTGCCGCTTTGAGGACCTGGTGTCGCGCTGCCAGCAGGCGGAGGAGTTCACCGCGTCGGTGAAGGCGCTCAACATGGAGGGCGGCCCCGGAGAGGGGGCCGGCCAGCGGGCCGGATGATGGAAAAGAAAACGGGATAACAGGGCATGGCATTGGCGGCAAAAACGGCGAGACCGATCGGCGACGTCCTGGTTGACCAGGGCGTCATCACGCCGATTCAGCTCGACGAGGCGCTGCAGCGGCAGCGCCTCACGGGCGACATGCTGGGCCGCATTCTCGTGTCGCTCGACTACTGCAACGAGCAGGATGTCATCGAGGCGCTGGGCGTCCAGCAGGGGATGGAGCGCGTCGACCTGAAGAAGATGAACATCGCGGACACGGTGATCCGGCTTATTCCGGGCGACGTGGCCCGGTTCTACAGCGTGCTGCCGGTCCGCCTGACCGACGGCGTGCTGACCGTGGCGCTGGCCGACCCGCTGAACCTGCAGACGCTGGACGACCTGCACAACATCATCTGCAAGGACTTCCCCGAGGTTCTGGAGATACGCGGCGCGGTGAGCAATCCGGAGGACGTCCGGGAGGCGCACAAGAAGAACTACTCCTACGAGACCGAGTCGATCGGAAAAATGCTCGCCGCCCTCACGGAGCGCGTGGGCGACAAGGAGCTGACGGACGCGGAGATGGGGCTGCAGGAGGTGGTCGGTGACACCGAGAACCTGGTGGAGCTCACCCAGCAGCCCGAAGTCATCAAGATCGTCAACCTGATCTTCCTGACCGCCGTGCAGAAGCGCGCCTCCGACATCCATTTCGAGGTGTACGAGGACGACTTCCGCGTGCGCATCCGCGTTGACGGCGTGCTGCACGAGGTGGTCCACCCGCCCAAGGCGTCCTGCATCGCGCTCGTGTCGCGCGTCAAGATCATCTGCAACATGGACATCGGCGAGCGCCGCCTCCCGCAGGACGCCCGCATCGAGCTCAAGATAGGCGACAGCGTGATTGACGTGCGCGTCGCGACGCTGCCGACCCTGTACGGCGAGTGCGTGGTGATGCGCATCCTGGACCGGACCGCGGTCAAGATCGATCTCAACCAGCTCGGCCTCAGCGACTCGGTGCAGAAAAAGGTGATTTCCGCGATCAACAAGCCCAACGGCATCGTCCTGGTCACGGGCCCCACCGGCTCGGGCAAGACGACCACCCTGTACGCCTGCCTGAACGTGCTCAACACGCCGGACGTCAAGATTATCACGACCGAGGACCCCGTCGAGCTTCAGATCGAGCGGCTGGTGCAGTGCCAGGTGCACGAGGAGATTGGGCTGACCTTTGCCGCGTGCCTGCGCTCCATCCTGCGCCAGGACCCGGACATCGTGATGGTGGGCGAAATCCGCGACCTGGAAACCGCCCAGATTGCCATCGAGGCGTCGCTCACGGGCCATCTCGTGCTGAGCACGCTGCACACGAACAGCGCGCCCGAGACGATTACGCGCCTGCTGGACATGGACGTCGAGCCCTTCCTGATCACCTCGTCGCTGGAGGCCGTCGTGGCGCAGCGGCTGGTGCGCGCCATTTGCCGGCACTGCCGCGAGAAGTACCAGCCCGACGCCGACGAGATGGAGGAGTTCGGCATTCCACCGGCGTGGCGCGCCGACCCCAATCTGCGCCTGTTCCGCCCCAAGGGCTGCGCGGCCTGCGACTACGTGGGCTACATGGGCCGCACGGGCCTCTACGAGTTCCTGCAGGCGGACGAGACGATCCGCGAGATGATTCTGGACCGCGCGATGGCGTTTGACCTCAGGCGCTACGCCCGCAAGAGCCAGGGCATGCTCGTGCTGCGCGAGGAAGGCATCATACGGTGCGTCAAGGGCATTACGAGCCCGCTGGAAATTATGGACCACACCGACAAATACGAAGACTAGGAGAGCGGCCATGCCAAAATTCGCATATTTTGCGCTGAACAAGGAGGGCAAGCAGGTCTTCGGCGTCATGAACGCCGACTCGCAGGCCCTCGCCATCAACGACATCAAGTCGCTCGGCCTCTACCCGACCAACATTCGGGAGGCGACCCGGGCCGACGAGCGCAAGGCGTCCCGCAAGAAGCGCGGGATGGACGAGCTGTATTTCGGCGGCGTCAAGACCAAGCAGCTCGTGGTGATGACGCGCCAGCTCTCCACCCTGATCGACGCCGGCCTGCCGCTGCTGCGCAGCCTCAACGTGCTGATCACCCAGCTCAAGCCCTGCCTGCTGCGCGACATCCTGCGCGAGATTTCCACCGACATCCAGTCCGGCTCGACCTTCGCCGAGGCGCTGGCCAAGCACCCCAAGCAGTTCGACCGGCTCTTTGTGAACATGGTCCGCGCCGGCGAGGTGGGCGGCATGCTCGAGGTCGTGCTCCAGCGGCTGGCCATGTTCATGGAGCGCCGCGAGGCCCTCAAGCGCAAGGTGAAGGGCGCCCTGATCTACCCCATCGCCGTCATCATCATCGCGGCCTCCATCGTGTCCTTCCTGCTCATCAAGGTCGTGCCCGTGTTCGCGGACATTTTCGACCAGTTCGGCGGCAAGCTTCCCGCGCCGACCCAGTTCCTGATGGCCGCCGGCGATTTCATGTTCTACAAGTGGTGGATGCTGATCTGCGTCCTGTGCTGGACCTTCATCGGGCTCAAGGTCCTCTTCAAGTTCAAGACCACCAAGCGCGTCTTTGACCGGGTCATTCTCAAGGTCCCGCTCATCGGCGACCTCGTGGTCAAGGTGGCGGTGGCGCGCTTCGCGCGCACCCTGGGCACGCTCATCACCTCGGGCGTCCCCATCCTGCAGGCCCTCAAGATCACCCGCGAGACCATCGGCAACGAGGTCATCCAGAACGCCGTCGACAAGGTGCACGAGAGCATCAAGGAGGGCGACACCATCGCCGCCCCGCTCGACAAGTGCAAGGTTTTCCCCACCATGGTGGTCAACATGATCGACGTCGGCGAGGAGACGGGCAGCCTGGACGCCATGCTCATGAAGGTGGCGGACATTTTCGACGCGGAAGTGGAGACGGCCGTGGAGGCCATGCTCTCCCTGCTCGAACCCGTCATCATCATCGTGCTCGGCGGCATCATCGGCTTTATCGTGGTGTCCCTCTATCTGCCCATCTTCACGCTCGGTGACCAGATTAGCGGAACGTGATGCGGCATAAGGCAATTAAACAGGCAAACGCAGGCATCTTGGGTACAACGAAGCCCCGGAGACGGGGCGAAAAGGAGGACATGGACATGAGACAGAAACAGGGCTTTACCCTGGTGGAACTGCTGGTGGTGATGGCGATCATCGCCATACTGGCGGCCATCGTCGTGCCAAACGCGTCCAAATTCATCGCGCGGGCGCGTGTCACCCGCGCCCTCTCGGAGGTCAGCGGCATGGAGACCGCCATCATGGCGATGGTCACCGACGCCGGGCGCAGTTCCCTGGGACAGATATTCAAGCCCGGTACCGTGCCCGCCTTCGTGGCGGGGGATGATCCGGATCCGGCTGTGCCGGAAGGAAAAATCTCCCGCGCATGGTGGGCGAAAGCTGCGGCCGGCAACATGGACAAGGCGACGAAAATATATTCGGACGCCGTCTATGACCTGCTCCAGAACGGGCGCAACGTGATTTCGGGAAATAACTGGGGGTTCCTGCAGAACTTTTTGGATCGAAACGTGATTGCCAAACTTGGCGTGAACTACATGGACCTTGGCAACGACCCGTGGGGAAGTTCCTACCAAATCTTCGCGGGACCGTGGAACCTTCCCACGCCCCCGATCACGACCTCGACCAAGCCGGTCTACTTCCGCAAGTTCAGCGTGGACACCGGCACTTCCGGCCGCAAGCCGCAGGAAGACGCGTTTTGCCTGAAGGGCGGCTCGGCGACGGGCGCTGCGAACCGCGTCGATCCGCCAGATGGGGAGTTGGCTGAAATCATAGGGGATGACGTCGGGACCTGGCCCGACTTCGTGGGCTTCCCGGCCGATGCCAACAAGTCGGTCTATATCTGGTCCTTTGGCGAGAACATGCTCAACAGCCAGATGGTGTACACGGTGGACTTTGACGTCAACAACGCCCGCACCTGGTATCCCGGCGCGCAGGACGGCGCCGGCCTGGGCGGCGGCGACGACATCAACAACTGGGACAAAGAGTCGTCCTGGTCCCGCTTTACCAACTGAGTTGAATCTGTGCGCGGTTCGGGCGGGGTCTGTGCGGCCCCGCCCGGGCGGCGCGCGGCGTGCCTGCCGCGTGGGGCGGCGGGGCGAAGTGCTTGGGTGAATCCATGATCATGCGAGGCCGGGACAGATCGGGCGGGTTCAGCCTGGTGGAACTGCTGGTGGTGATGGCCATCGTCGCCATCCTCATGGGCATTTCCATACCCATCCTGCAGATGTTCTCCCAGAACGAAATGGACCGCGGCGCCCGCGCGCTCTACACCATGGTCCGCTCGGCCCGCGTCTACGCCTCCACCTACAACGTCAGGACCGCCGTGGTGTACCGGCTCGACAGCGACCCCGCCGGCAAGCCCGTCATGGACAGCCTGCGGCTCAACGGGCCCAACGCGTCGGTGCGCGTCCTGCGCGCGGCCACCGTGCTCTACCAGCTTCCGTCGAACATGGGCAGCTACAAGGGCCTCTACGTGCCCACCCCCGACTACGGCGGCGAGTTTCAGCCCTTTTCGCCCGACTATGGCGTCCTGCTCGACGTGCCGCCCCAGAACTACCAGATGCCGCCCGTACAGACCCCGGCCTTTTCATACGGAATCGCCGAAGACCCCAGTTCGGGCGCCAACATCGGCTGGCTCGGCATGTCCTGGGTGCGGCAGTACGACGGCCCGGTGGAGCCCGGCACGACCGCGGACGAAAACAGCAAGGTCTGGCTCATGGGGCACGTGTTTGACCCGGGCGGAAGGCTCGAGGTGGGCGGCTCCAACGCCACCACGCAGCGCTTCAGCGTCCTGTACGCCCCCATGCCCGACCGGCCCGTCGCGGACCGCACCTGGTCCTCCGCCGAGATTAACGACAGCATGATTTCCGCATGGTGGGGCAAGACCAATCCCGATGATCTCCCGCAGATGGGCCTGATCGGCATTCCCATAGAAATATACCGGTCCACGGGACGGGTAAGAATGGGGTCGCTGTGATTATGAAAACGGCCAAAACAATTTCAGGAGGGCGCGCCCGGCTGGGCTTCACCCTGCTCGAGGTGCTCATCGCGCTGACCATCCTTGCCGTGGGCATCCTGGCGATCATGCGCCTGTTCCCCATGTCCCTGGTGCAGCAGCGCCGCGCGGCCGAGCGCACCGTCATCGCGTCCCTGGCCCGCACCCAGCTCAGCGAGATTCGCACCGGCGGCGTGGGCCAGTCGCTCGTTTCCTGGCTCCAGTCCAACTCGTACCATGTGGTGGCCCAGGCCGCCCGGGGCTACACGCTGTACGACTCGTGGCGCGGCTCGGCGACGCGCATGGGCGGCTCCGACGTGGACCTGTACCGCGTCGTGTTCACCGTGCGCCTGCACGACGGGCGCGAAGAGGAGTTTGTAACCTATGTCACCGAGCGCTGACACGTACCGCGGGCGTCCCGCCTGCGCCGCGCGTGAAACTTATGGATGGGAACGGCATGACGATGCGCAGCGCGCGACATAACGCCGGCTTCACGCTGGTCGAACTGCTGGTGGCCCTCGCCATTTTCATGGTGATCATGGGCAGCCTGGCCATGCTCCTGTCCGGCGCCGTCAACACCACCAGCCAGGGCTACGCCATGATGAACGCCATGGAGCGCGCCCGCGGCGCCATGGCCGTGCTCGAGGCCGACCTCAAGACCGCCTTTTCCTCCCCCGAAAAGCGCCAGTTTTTCCAGTTCTACGGCGAGCCCAACGGCTTCATGTATTCCGGCCAGCTCTCCAGCGGCGGCTTCGGCCGCGTCACCTACGCCGTCCACACCGACAACGCCACCCCCCCCATGCAGGGCCTGGGCGGCTATGAAACCGTCACCCTCATGCTGGCGTGGAGTTCCGTGGCCGAGCAGTTCGCCCGCGTGCTATGCCCGGTGCCGCCCCCGCCCACCCAGACATTAACCGTGGCCAACATCGACAAGAACGGCGACGGCGTCCATGACATCACCATGGCCGGCGTGGATGCCTCCGTCGATCCCGCCTTCCTTCTCGCGTGGAACGCGGCAAAGCCCGGCAACGGCTTCGACCTGTATGCGGAGCGGCTCTTCAACACCCAGATCATGCCCGGGTCAATGCCCCCCAATCCGGACGACCAAATGGAGTTCACCCTGCGCATCCAGCGCGGCGTGCTCCTGCGCTACGAGGAGCGCGGCCAGGGAACGCTCAGCCAGTTCTCCGACCCGACCATGAGGAACCTCTTTGCCTTCGACGGGAACAGCTCGCTGGTGTCGCCCTTCGGCAGCGCCGCCGACGACACCTCCCTTTTGGCGCGGTTCCCGGCGGCGACGGCCGAAAAACTGGACCGGCTCCAGCAGAACCACTACTGGGTGCGCAGGCTCACGGGCAATCTGCCGCTGAACGGCGTCGTTGACCCGTTCACGGCCAGCATGCCCATGAACTTCTGGAAAGAGGACGGCAATTCCGACGGAAAATCCTGGCGCGACTATGTGGTCACCGAGGGCATTCTGGTCTCGGCCGAACTGGTCCTGCCCGACACCGACCAGCCAGTCATGGGCTTCGACAGCGCCCTGCTGAATGACAGCGGCGCCCCCGGCGGCAGGACCGTGGCCATCAACGCGCTCGACCTGTCCTCGTTCTTCTCCTTCGGGATCGAAAACGGTTCGGTCTCCAAACAGTTCAACACGCTGTGGAACATGGCCTCCGTGGAACTGCCGTCCCTTGCCGGACTGCCGCCCCCAGTCAGTATAAGCAGGCCCATGTTCAATTATTTCCTGTACGGCACCCCCGTCAACCCCGTTCAGAACAACGCCGCCGCCTTTGCCGAGGCGCTGCGCGTGCAGGTGTACGACTACGCCCCGGGCGACCCCATGAAGCCGCGCCTGCCGGCGTGGGTGGCCCCCGGTTTCTGGATATTCGGCGACCCGCCCCGTTCCGGCGCGCCGCCCTTCCACCAGTGGTTCCAGCAAAAAGCCGATATCCCGTCGGCGTTTCTCCGGGAGAATTCGGGGACGTGACGGAAGACGCGGCCGCCTCCGGGCGGCCAGCATATGCGAGGCGGATGGATGCGGAAGACCGATAAGAAGACACGGCGCGGCGCGGCGCTGATCATTGCCATCGCCATCATGACGGTGCTGCTGGCGATTGGCCTCACCTTCTTCACCGTGGCCCGGGTCGAGTCGACCACGGCCATGAACGTGGTCAACACGGTGCGCGCCGAGCACCTCGTCGACGCCGGCTTTGCCATGGCCCAATACCGGCTCAACCGCGACCTCCAGGACCACCCCCAGGCCACCAGCCTCGACCACGCCTGGCGAACCATGTTCAACGGCGCCGCCTTCGCCGGAAAAGACTGGGCCAACAGCACCGGCGACCGCGCCTTCAACCTGGAACCCGTTGAAAAAACGCTGCGCACCAACCTGTCCACCGAATTCTCCAACAGCCTGCTCTACGTCAAATACCGGGACGGCTACACCGAGCCCCTCTTCCGCGGCCAGCGCACCGCCCCGTGGCTCTCCATCCCGCGCTGGCAGGGGACAGACATCCTGCTCTACGCGTCCGAGGCCGACGTTCCGCTGTGCAACAACGCGGGCGTGGTGGTGGCCGACGCCGACGTGAACGCCGCGCTTATGCTCAATGCGCGGATTGTCCGCTTCGACAACTACTCCCTCAACGCTGACGGCACACGCGCCATCGCCAACAACGAGCTCCAGTACCCCTTCGTCACCAGCAGCTTCTTCGACACCGTTGTCCGC
>CAIUWO010000919.1 GCA_903902895.1 Candidatus Hydrogenedentota bacterium
ACCCCAAATTGGACACCCATGCCCGCGCTGTGGAATAATCCACACCACACACGCGCGCCCGTAGCTCAGGTGGATAGAGCGTCAGCCTTCTAAGCTGAAAGTCGAGAGTTCGAATCTCTCCGGGCGCGCCATTGTTTTTTCTGCCATGCTTTGCAAGTCGTTGCTCACGGCTGACATGGCGCGGGTGTATGAGGTGGGGGAGTCAACTACCGAAACTGGGAGTGCTTTGCAGGGCTTTGCCATGCTTTGTACACCAAGGCCGGAAGTAGGGGACGTATTTGGGGCGTCCGAATTCTGGCCCTGTGCTGCAACCTGCGCGCTCTGCGTGATCTGGTTCAATGACGGCATGGCATTCACCGCACCGGCCAAGTCCATCAGTTCAAGGTGAACGTACACGCCCGCGGTCAGCGTGGGGGTGGAGTGCCGCATGGCCTTCTGGACAATCTGCAATGGGGCCCCGCTGCGGGCAAGCATGGTGCCGTAGGTGTGCCGCAGACAATGAACGTCGATGCAACGCCCGGCAGAATCGCGGGTGTCTATCCGGTCCACCTCGCACTCCTCGCCGTCCCGTATGCCCTTACCCTTTACCTTGACGGCAAGATTGGCGGCAAACGCATCCGCCTTGAACACCTTGCTCATATTCTCGGGCACATCAAAGAGCGGCTCACCTTCCAAAGCGCCGGGGAACGGCACCACGGACGCGCCAGAATCGCCCACAAGGCGCGCGCGGCGTTCCATGAGGTAGTCTTTCAACTCGGGCACAAAGCCCGTGGGCACGGGAATCTGAGCGCCGCGGCGGGCCTTTTCGTCGCGGGCCTGTAGAATCAGATGCGGGTGGACGTCATCAAGACGGCAAGCGCCGATGGTGATGCTCCGCAGTTCACCCCAACGAAGCCCGGTCAACACGGCCAGCTTGTACGCCATGGCCCGGACGTTGCCAAGCCACAGGAGAGCGTCTTCCGTCTTCGGGGTCAGTTTGGCCTTCTCGCCTTTCATCGCTTCACCCTGGCCCGCGTTGCCCTTGAGGGCTTCCAGCAGGGGGCGGCTGCGGGCGGCGGTCAACAGGGCGTCCAGTTCTTTCGCGGTCAGCGCCCGGCGGATGCGGCGCCGGTCGGCCCGTTCATCGAATTTCAGCATCTTAGCAAAGGGGTTGACCTGAACGCGGCCGGCGCGCACCAACCACACGCCGAAAGCATGCCATGCGGTGATGTGACCGTTGCACACCCGGGCGCCGCGGCCGGCATTGCGCTGCCCTTCCAGATACTTCTCCAATTCCGGGCGGCTCAGGTCGCGCAAGGTCTGCCAGTTCAACGCGGTCGCCACGTCAGTGAAGAACGGCTTCCATGTGGCGACGGTCTTGGGGGAGCATCCCCGCGCCGTCATGCTGGCAAGGAACGCATCCCGGTGTTTCTCCAGCCTGTCGCGGCCATGGTTCGCCTGGTCGGATTCCTTCTGGGTGATGACGCCGGCGCGAATCTTTTCTTCATGCGCCAGCAGCACGGCCATGCGGTTGCGCGCCGCGTCTATGGAGTGGCATTCGGTGGACCGTTCAACAACCCGCCCGGCAGCATTGCGGAATTTGCAGTACCAGACGCTCGACTCCACGGAGATGCGCAGGGTGCCGTCCGCGGCCGACGTGACCGGCGCCGTCTGCTTCTTGCCCTTGGAGTCTGTCCACACGGCAAGGCGCTGTCCCTTGCGGGTGATGACTTCCGCACCGTCCGGCATGGGTTTGCAGGAGAATTTCTTTTTCAGGGATGCCATGTTACTTGTCCCCCTTGTCGGTGTCGGCCTTGGGCCGCAGTTCAAGCCCCAGGTATTCGCAGAGCGTGTCAATCAACTCGCTGGTGATAGTCCGCTGGGTTCCGTTCAACCAGCGCAGCATGGAAATGCGCCCGGCCTCTCCGGCGCCGGCATTCCGGGCAATCTCTCGGCGGTGCTGTCCTGAGTTCTCAATCGCGGCTTTCAGTTGTTCGCTCATCTTGGTCATGTAACCCATATTACCATGTCTTTCCCGCCGTGTCAACCCCCGCTTTTCGCCCTCGGCGTTTCGTGCGGTGTTGCCCTGTCTGTCCTCGCCGCTCTCCGTCTCGCGCGTGCAGCAGGGCGTTCTGGATATTCCCGTGGGGGAGAATGTTGACTTGTCCGGTAGGACTTGTTGGTGCGTCAGTCTTCCAACGGCGGGCGGGCGTACACCTGTGCGGAGGGTATTGTCTATGGACGCTCGGGGTACAGAATCGGAATACAATCCGACCATACCCCCACAGCGGGGGAGGAGAGGAACCCGTACAGGTTCTCTCCCCCCCGTAGGGGGTACGGGTTGTACGGGTTGTTTGAACCGGTACTGGTACGGGTTGTGTACGGGTTGTACGGGTTGGGTGTTCATGGGTAACTTTCGTCCATCTCGGGAGGTGCGACGGGGGTCAGAACCTCGCGCTTGCCGTCCTTCACCTTGGTCAGCAGTCCCTCCTCCAACATGGCCTTGAGACATGCCAGCCGGTCGGTCCGGGTTACATCGCGCCCTGCGTTGACGTTCACGGCAACGATGAACGCCTCCCCGCGCTCCTTGGCGTCGGCGTTGCCCTTGGGCCATGCCTCTTGTATGGTGACGGGACATTCCCGCAGCGCACCCAGAACCGCGTCGGCAATGGCCGCCATCTTTGCCTGTGCTGCTTGATGCTTGTGGTCGGCCATGTCGAAAGGACGCAGGACTCCGCCGAATTCCGGCGCCATGCACCGCCGCAAGTAGATGCGGCCCCCCTTGGGTCCATTGTTGGCTTTGTTCGTCTCGAACACAACCACGTCCGCGGCATCGTCGGCCAGGGTTCGTGCGTCGGCGTCATCGAGCGGGCGCAGAGTGAGGGACTGCCTGGCGCCGTTCCACCAGCCTACGGAACCCTTGGGCGAGACGGCGGTGGAAACATCCGTCTTGGCGGTGTGGCAGCACACCACCAGCCCGCAGTTCTTGGGCAACGCCTCCCGCAATAGGCCGACGATGACATAGGCCGTCTCGCTGGAATTCTCATCGACCACACCGCCAAGGATGCCGCTCAGGGGGTCCATGATGAGCAGGCGGGGACCGAAGTCGGCCAGTTCCGCGGTAAGGGCGGTCATTTCGGGCGACGCTTCCAAGGTGCCGG
>CAIUWO010000920.1 GCA_903902895.1 Candidatus Hydrogenedentota bacterium
GCGCTGCCAACGACTGCGACCTCATGCTGCCCTACCTGAACACCTATTTCGGCATGATGCCCGGCATGCATGAACTGGCGACCACCCTCGGCGGCGTGTCGGAAGACAAGGACGCCATCCTCCTCGCCGAAATGCACAATTTCGACGGGCACATGGTGGACCCGCGCCGCAGCGACATGCGCAACAACTTCACCCCCGCCGCACAGGTGGCCTCGCGCTTCTTTGAATATTACGATTACACGGGGGACAAGGAGTTCCTGGCCGCGAAGGCCTATCCCTTCATGAAGAAAGCCGCCAACTTCTACCTCAACAAACTCATCTGGGATGGCGACAAGCAATGTTTCCAGTTCAAGGGTTCGGTCTATGAGGACGGCAGTGGCAAGGGCCCGGCGCTCAACCCCCTCAGCGACCGCAACTGCATCGAGGCGCTTTTCAAGTCCTGTATCCGCGCGGCAACGGTGCTGAATATCGACGGGGACATGCTGGGCAAGTGGCAGCACGTACTGGAGCATCTCTGGGAACGCAGGCTGGTGCTGGAGAAGGACATTGAAGGGGATGTTTTCGCGGCCTCGGACGAAGAGGGCAGGTATTCCGCGCGCGGCTGGGCCGTGGGCGGGCACATTGCCTTTCCCGAAGGGCTCATCGGCATCGATGACAAGGACAGCCCCTACGGCAGGGCGGTGCTGAATTACATCAGGGCGCTCAAGGGCGGCATGTACTCCCACCATCCCGTGCCCATTATCGCCGCCCGCATGGGCGACGGCGACGAGGCGCTGAAACTGCTCAGCTCCGGCATCACCGACATGCAGTACTTTCCGCAGGGGCTGTTCTTCAATTGCAGCGGCTATCCCTCCGAGCTCTACAACCTGAAGTTGCAGGTAAACCTCATCGGCGGACCCGGCCGGCCCCAGGTCAAGTGGCGCGACTTCTTCCAGTGCGGCATGGAGACCATCAGCATCTGCGGCACGGCCATGCAGGAGATGCTGCTCCAGAGCAACGAGGGCAAGATTCGCGTCTTCCCCGCGATCCCCGCCGAATGGCAGGACAAGCCCCTGGCCTTCAAGCTGCTGGCCCGCGGCGGATTCCTCGTTGCTTCAGAAAGGCAACAGGGCATCATCGCGCAAGTCGGCATCAAGAGCCGCCTCGGCGGCCCCTGCCGTCTGCAAAATCCATGGCCCGGCCAATCCGCCGCCGTGACCGATCCGGTGACCGGACAGCCGGTCGAAGCCCGCCTCGAAGCAGAAGATGTCATCGCCTTCGAAACCGCCCCCGGAACCGAATACGCCGTCCGCCTGCAAAACGGCCCCGCAACCGCCGAAAAGTCCCGCTACGCCTCCGAGCCCAACAAGGAACCCAAGGTGCTCAACGGCAAAAGGACCCTCGGCCTCGGCAAGGGCTACTACCTCGAATAATCCGGAAGGGGGGCGGCAGTTATGGACTGCGGTGGCAAAGCGCAGCGGCGACACCGCTTTGGCTGGACCAAAACACGCATTCAAAGGACAATGGAGTCCAGTAGAGGCTGCAAAGTGGGTGATGGTCTACTCTCTGTACTGTACGCTCTATTGGTTTGCGGTGAACAGGACATATCGGTCTTCGGCAGCCGCTCTATGAAACAGTGTCACAACATCCGAGAACCATCCCCACGTATACTCGCAGTCCTCTTCTGATTTCGGAAATCCATACTTCGCCTCATCGATAGCAAAGTAGCGGGTCTTGAATTCTTCCTTGCTGATTGAAGACACTGCCGCGGCAACCTTCTTGACTTGGTCTGGTGTCTTTAAGGACATGATGTAGTCGCCTTCGGCGTGGAGTGGTTCTCCTCCGATAACTGCAAAGCGCAGCGGTTCAGGACCGGTGTAGTAACTCAAATCGCCGTCACCCAGAAGCCGGTGCATTGCATCCCAAGCCTTGTCGGATTCCGCTTTTAAATCTGGATACTCCTCAAAGTAGTCGACTTCAATCTGCTCCTGGAGGTATTCCAAGCGATCCGAATCGCTCTCAAACGACTTAAGGTTGGCCACTTCTTCCGCAGCAAGTGCAAAATGAACACCCAAGCATCCCATAGCTGACCTCCCACCTGTTCTTCTGTTTCTTGTGAATCATCTCAGCGCAATCTACATGACCATTATTAGCGTGCGCAACACTGTCATCCCAATAGCTGCTTTTGTCTCGTGCCATGCCGCGCAGCCTGCAAGACCTTACTCATGGTTTCCCCCTTGGCCTCCTGACGCGTTTGTGTACCTCTTCCTTCCTCTGGGCCGTTCTCTCGGTTTCGAGCCTTTCCGCCGAGTTGCGCAGGTCGTCCAGGTATCGCCTTTCCGCTTCAATCTCGGCCGCGAGCCTGCGGCGTTCCGCAAAGGCGTCGTACTGATCGTTTGCCCAGGCAAGCGCCTTGTCTTTGCTGACGGTTCCGGCGTTTTCCAATACCGGAAGTTCTGTGTCGCGCAGGAACTTGTCGAGTAAGCTTCCCCAGTCGCTTATGCGGATGTCCCGCGGCGCCGTGCGCGGAATTCGGCCTGGTCGAGGAACATAACCGTGATGCGGTTGAGCGTGTCTATCTCCTCTGCATCCAGATAGTTCTTCGCGGTGCCCACGTCGCGTTTGAGCACGTGTCCGCCTTTCCATGAGGTGAGACCCATGTTGGGCCTGGCCGCGTCGGCGCGGTCGCGGATGATCTCGGCGGCGGTCCTGCCCGCGGCGGCATAGTGCATCTTGTTTTGCACGGAGGCGAAGAACCGCTGCGTTTCCTGCTCGTCTTCGACGTAGTCGCTGGCCAGGGCGAAAATGTCGCGGATGCGCTGGTAGACGCGCGCCTCGCTGGCGCGAATTTCGCGAATGCGGGCAAGCAGTTCGTCGAAGTAGTCCGTCAGTCCGCCGCCGCCTTTCAGGCGTTCGTCGTCGATGGTGAAGCCCTTGACGAGGTACTCCCGCAGATGTTCGGTGGCCCATTGCCGGAATTGGGTGCCCCGGGATGAGCGCACACGATAGCCGACAGCGATGATCATGTCGAGGTTGTAGTGCATGACCGGACGCTGGACCTTTCGCGGTCCCTCCTGACGAACTATTAAGTATTCCTTAATAGTTGCTTCGGCGCGCAACTCATTGTCTTCCAGTATTTTGCGAATGTGAATATTGATGTTGGGGATCGAGGTGTCGTACAACTCGGCCATCATGGCCTGCGTCAGCCATACGGTTTCGTTTTCCAGCAA
>CAIUWO010000921.1 GCA_903902895.1 Candidatus Hydrogenedentota bacterium
TTAGGGGGATGTCCAGCATGACCAAGGAGTGCCTTTACGATGACCTCCGAATATGTGTCCCCGCTTGTGGAACGGGTGGCCACGAAAGAAATGGCCCGCCTGTGGAGCGCCGACCGGAAATTCTCCACGTGGCGGCGCTGCTGGCTGGCTCTGGCCGAGGCGGAGCAGGAACTGGGCCTGCCCATCACGGACGAGCAACTGGACGAAATGCGCGCCCACCTCGACGACATCGACTATGAGAAGGCCCGCGAGTATGAGCGCAAGACGCGCCACGACGTGATGGCGCACATCCACGCCTTCGGCGACGTGGCCCCCAAGGCCCGGCCGATCATTCATCTGGGCGCGACGAGCTGCTATGTGGGCGACAACACGGACCTTATTCTCATCCGCGACGGGCTGGGCATGCTGCTGACGCGGGCCGTGGCGGTGCTGGACAGGCTGCGCGCCTTCGCGATTCAGTACAAGGACATGCCGACGCTGGGGTACACACACTACCAGCCCGCACAGGTGGTGACGGTGGGCAAGCGGGCGTGCCTGTGGGCGCAGGACCTGCTGATGGACATCCAGGACATCGAGTCGCTGCTGGGGCGGTTGCGCTGCCGCGGCGTGAAGGGCACCACGGGCACGCAGGCGTCGTTCATGGCCCTGTTCGACAACGACCACGAGAAGGTGCGCGCCCTCGACCAGATGGTGGCCGACAAGCTCGGCTTCGCCTCGTCGTTCACCATCACGGGCCAGACCTACACGCGCAAAGTGGACACCCACGTGCTGCGCACGCTCGCCGGACTGGGCGAGTCGGCCCACAAGTTCGGCACCGACATGCGGCTGCTGGCCAACATGAAAGAGGTCGAGGAACCCTTCGAGTCGACCCAGGTGGGCAGTTCGGCCATGGCCTACAAGCGCAATCCCATGCGCTGCGAGCGCATCTGCGCGCTTTCGCGCTTTCTCATGGTCGCGCCGCTGCACGGCGAGTTCACCACGGCCACCCAGTGGTTCGAGCGCACGCTCGACGACTCGGCCATCCGCCGTCTGAGCCTGCCCGAGGCCTTCCTCGCGGCCGACGGCATTCTCAACCTGTGGCTGAACGTGATGGAGGGGCCCAAAGTCTACCCGAAGGTGATCGAAAAGCATCTTTGGGCCGAACTGCCCTTCATGGCCACCGAAAACATCATCATGGCGGGCGTGCGCCGCGGCGGCGACCGCCAGGCGCTGCACGAGGCCATCCGCACCCATTCGCACGCGGCGGCCGCCCGGGTGAAGGAGGAGGGCGGCGACAACGACCTGCTGGACCGGCTCGCTTTGGACCCGGAAATAGGCATGACCCGGGCCGAAATGGACGAAGTGCTCGATTTGCGCGAGTTCGTCGGCCGCGCGCCCGAGCAGGTTGTGGAGTTCATGGCGCTTGAAGTGGACCCGGTCATCGAACGGCACCGCGTGCGCATCGGCGGCATCGCCTCCGATGTGCGGGTCTGACAGGGCGGCCATGCCCAGCAGCGAGAAAATTGCGGTCATCGTCAATCCCCGGTCGGCGCACGGGCGCACGGGAAAACGATGGCCCGCCATCCTCGCCGCGCTGCAGCAGCATCTGACCAACTTTGAGGTGTTCTTCACCGAGCGCGCCGGGCACGGGACCGAACTGACCCGGCAGGCGCTGCGCGACGGATTCACCCGCATTGTCAGCGTGGGCGGCGACGGCACCCACTTCGAGGTGAGCAGCGGCTTCTTCGACGGAACGCGCCCGGTCAACCCCGAGGCCGTGCTGGCCATTCTTCCCCACGGCACCGGTTCGGATTTGGCCCGGTCCCTGCGCCTTCCCCGCAAACTTGAAGCCGCGCTGCCGCACCTTGTCAACGGGCGGGTCATACGCATGGACGTGGCCCGCATCACCTGCCGCCGTCCCGAGGGCGGCGAAGTCATGTGCCACTTCCTCAACACGAGCCGCATCGGCATGGGCGGCGAGGTGGTGTACCAGGTCAACCGCAACACCAAGGCGTGGGGCGGCTTCTTCTCCTACTGCTGGGCCATGCTGAAGACGCTGTTTGTCTACACGGACAAGCCCATGCGCATCGAGATCGACGGCAAGGTCACCGAACAGGTGGTGAAGGAGATTATTGTCGCCAACGGCCAGTATGACGGCGGCGGCATGCACGTCGCGCCGGACGCGCTGCTGAACGACGGGCTCTTCGACATCTACATTATCGGGCCCGTCGCGCTTTGGGACGCCCTGCGCAGCCTTCCGCTCATCTACCGCGGCGGACTCATGAAGCGGCCCGACGTCATTTCCTACCGGCGCGGCTGGATCGTTCGTGTTGATTCGCCGGAGGAGGTCAAGATCAACACCGACGGTGAGGTTCCAGGCATGCTCCCCGCCACCATCGAACTGCTTCCCGCCGCCATCCGCGTTGTCGCCGGCAAGGACGCGCCGCTGCGATAGACCGCCCCTCCGCTTCGCCATTCCCGCGAAGGGGATGACGGTCTTGGCACGGTTTTGTGAGCGGCTACTTGAGCGGCGTGAAATTCGCGCGCACCGCCGCGTGCAGCCGGGGTGCCAGCTCCTTGCGGTCGTCGCCGCACAGGGGCTCGTCCCCAAAGCGGACCCGCGCGATCACGCCCCGGTGTCGAAGCAGCCGTCCGAGGTGATAGAGAAAACTTTCCGGCCGCCACCAGCCCACGATCTCGCTCGCGGGCGGGTCTCCGGGCAGCGTCTCGTAGCCCAGCGTCGCGTAGTACACGGGCAACTTCGCCGCCACGGCCGGCTCGATGAGCGCCGACTTGAAGGGCTCCACGTCCTTGCCCGCCGAAATGCGGCTTTCGGCGAACATCGCCACCGCGTCGCCCATCTCGATGGCGTGGCTGATCAGCCGGTTCACCCGCACCGTGTCGCGCCCGCTCTTGCGGTCAATGAAGATGACGTACATGGACTTGGACAGAAAGCCCACAACGGGCCAGTGCTCCACGTCGCCGCGGGCCACATAGATGCAGCCCGTTTGGCTTGTGAGCACGACCATGTCCAGGTAGCTGAGGTGGTTTGCCACCAGGAAGAACGGCGGCCTGGGCACTGGGCCCTCGGCGATGATGCGGACGTTGGCGATGCGGGCGAAACCGCGGTTCCACGCCATCAGAAACGCGCGGCGCAAACGCCGGTCGACCGGCTCGGAAAACAGGCTGGTCGGCCAGAAGAGCAGGCGCAGCCCGAAAATGGCAAAAGTCATCAGAATTATCAGCGTGGAACGCGCCGCCATTCGTGTAAACTGCATGCGTGGACTCCCTGTGGCCGACCCTACTCTAGCACAGCCGCCCTCCCGGGCGGAAAATCTCCGCCCCCGGCCAAAAGACAGGCCGCCGGGAACAGGGTTGTAGTTCTCCGCCCACGCCGCGCGTTTGCATTGATTACCGGAACGACCAACTGATTCCGACAGTGCCGATGCCCCAAATCATGGCGGTGCCATTTCTGTTGCTTGGAAAGAAGATACGCGGGGCCACCTGCAACCAGCAGCCCCGCGCTCGGGGAAGAACCGTTCCTGGGGGGAGTCAATCCACAGGAACGTTATAGAGACCAACTTACCAGACCGACCTTCCTTCAGTTATTTCTGCGAGCCGTGGGGTAATCGATGACTTATATGCTAGCACAGCCTGCTCTCTTTGTCAACACCAAATTGGGCGCACCAATACATTCCCTGACCCGGAGGCAGGCGGCTTGCCAACGCTGCTTTGCCGCAACGGAACCCTTGACCCCAAAGGTCCCCGCCGATACACTGCCCGCATGGATTGGGATTTGGGGGTTCACCCCCGGAAAGGTGTTCCGATGAGAATCCTCCAGCCTTTCGCGCTGTTGCTGGCCTGCCTGCCCGTGCTTGCCGCCGCTCTCACGGCCTCCGCCGGGGAGTCGGCCTTCTTCCCCAAGCGGTTGCTCGTCAACAACGACGGCACCAA
>CAIUWO010000922.1 GCA_903902895.1 Candidatus Hydrogenedentota bacterium
GGGCGGCGTCCGCCTGCTGGCCGAAATGCGCCGCGTGCTCCGCCCCGGCGGCGTCCTGCTGGTGCACACCACCCCCAACCGCTGGTTCCGCCGCTGGATGTGGCCCTGGCTGCGGCACGTTGCGGCCCGCATGGACGCCGGCGCCGTGGCGGGCATGGAGGCCCAGTTCGCCGTCATGGACCGGGTCCACCTCTACGAGTACAGCGCCGCCGCGCTCAACGCGGCGGCGCGGCAGGCCGGGTTCCCCCGCACCGCACGGCGCGTCTGGGTCGACCCCGACCTGCTGCGAGGCGGCGAGCACCGCCTCACCCAGGGACTGGCCCAACGCTGGCCCGTGCGCATGGCCGGGGCCATCGGAGGGCGGCCGCCGCTGGCCTGGCTGCTGGGCAACGATTTGTATTTGTGGTGCAAACGCTGAAAGAAAGAGGCTGGAAGCCTCTTCTACGGCAGGCGTCCCTTCGAAGCGGAACCCACCGGGACAATTAACCCGCCTTGGAAATCAGAAACACGGAATGCACCGGCGGAAAGCGCAGCGGCACGATGGTGACGGCGTTGCCGGCGTCGGTGATGTGGGTGTGCATGCATTCGGTGATTGCGCCGGTGTGCGGGTCCCATTGTTCCAGGTCGTGTTCGCCGCGAATGCGCACGGCTGTTTCGAAGGAGGTGTCGGAGGAGTTTGCTAGGAAGTAGACGTCGCGTCCGTCGAGGCTCTTGTGGATGTAGGAGAGGTTGCCGCCCTTGACGACCGGGTCCCCTTCAAAGGCGAGGTCCGGCACCGGGGACAGCGCCTGCAGCACGCCGCGGAGGCGGTCCGGGGTGGGGCGTTCGACAAAGCAGGCGACGCCGCCCGCGGCGTTGTCGCGGCGCAGGCTGCGGTCGGGGCGTTTCTTGAAGTCGTCCACGGGTGCGGCGGCTTCGGGCCCGAAGATCTCCGTGATCATCTGCCGCACTTCGGCGTCCTTGCCGAATTCGGCCGACTGGAAGGGCAGTTGCGTGGTGGCGATGACCTTGCCGCCCAGTTCCCAGAAGCGCTTGACGACCGCCAGGTTGCTGGCGTGGATGACCTTGGCGCCCGGCAGGATGACCACGCGCAGTTCCTCGTGGGCGCTGGCAGTGTCGAGGCGCAGGCAGGGGCCGTCGAGCACGCAATTTCGGTCCAGCACGTCAGGATGGAGGAAGACGTAGTCGCGTCGCGCGTGCAGCGCAAGCATCTCGCCAATGTCCATGTAGTCCGCCTCTTCGGGAATGACGCCGCCCTCGTAGGGCTTGGCGGGGCCGTCGAAATAATAGCCGGCCTGGAGCGCGGCGATGGGATAGAGCACCCCCACCTCGGACACATGGCGGCCCTGCTGCATGACGCGCTGCAGACGGCCGATGTACTTGTTGTACTCGGGCAGCGCCGAGGCATAGGGCTCGGTGCGGTGGGAAAGCTCCGGCTCAAAGGTGATGTGCTTGTCGTCGTACCAGACCGCGTGGGGGATCATCATGTTGACGCCCTTGGCGAACAGGTCCATGGCCTCGCGGTAGAGCGTCGCCACGGGCATGTCCTTGATGGCGCCGTAGGTCTCGCACATCACCGGCTGCTTGCCGTAGTTGTACGCCGCCGAACTGACCACCTTGTACGCCTTCGAGCCGCGGCCGTAGGTGAAGATCTCGTCGATGCCCGGAATGTCCTGGTATTGGAAGCACTTCATGAGGTCGCCGCACAGGCCCGTGGGGTTCACGATCTCCTCCTGGTCCATGTGCCCCATCAACTGGATGCCGTGCTCCCGGCACCAGTCGGTCACGCCCTTGGGAAAGCCGGTGGCGTACAGTTCGGCGCGGAAACCGAAGAGCGCGTTGCGCGCGGCCGCCGTGCCTTCGCCGATGTCGTACCACAGGGCCGGATAACAGGGCACGGGGCTCGTTCCGTATTTCTGTTCAAACTTCGCGTTGAACGCGCCGGTCCAGGCCCGGCCACCCTGCACCCAGTGCATGGTGGGCTCGTCGTAGAATGCGCTGTCGATGGTGGTGCCGAAATGGTTGGGGAAGCGGTCATAGTACTTCTGGTAGGTCAGCGCGGCAAACTGCTGCACCGCTTCCGGGCTCAGATAGTCCACCAGATCGCGCGCACCATCGGTCACGCAGGAGAACAGCATCACCTTCCATGTCCCGGCGGGCGCATCCCAGGCCAGTGCCCCGTCGCGCAGGCCGCCGCTGATGTCCATGATCTCTTTCGTCGCCGTGTTCATCGCCGCCGCGCCCATGAACTGCCCTTCCGGCAGGGGCTGTGAA
>CAIUWO010000923.1 GCA_903902895.1 Candidatus Hydrogenedentota bacterium
GGCAAGGATGGTCAAAAAGAGGGTTCCGGCTCAAGTATCGAAAAAAGAGTTTTGCCTTCTAACTGACTGTATTACAGCATGTTGCAAAAGGCAGTTTAAAAACGTTGGGACAGCAGTGAGCCTGCTTATGCCTTCACAATGCTGATCTTTCTAGGTATGGGCGTGCTGTTTTCCTTAACATTTGATCGGCTGCGGAAGGCCAACCAGCAGGCGGCCAGCGCACTGGAAGCGGTCAGCGTCGCCAAGGACCAGCTGGATGCGCTGGCCGGCGAACGGACGGCCAAGATGGAGGAGGCCCTTGATGCGCTGCGGGAGAGCGAACGGGAATTCCGCACATTGGCCGAGGCGATACCCCAGATTGTGTGGACAACCCGGCCGGACGGCTGGGACACTTACTTCAATCAGCAGTGGGTGGATTACACCGGGATGACGCTGGAGGAGAGTTGCGGCCACGGCTGGAACATTCCCTTCCATCCCGACGACAAACAGCGGGCATGGGATGCCTGGCAGCAGGCAATGGCCTCCGGCGGCACCTACGCGCTCGAAGTCCGGCTGCGGCGCGCCGATGGCGTTTACCGCTGGTGGTTGACCCGCGGCGTGCCCCTGCGCGACGCGGGCGGTGCGATTCTCAAGTGGTTCGGCACTTGCACCGACATCGAAGACATCAAACAGGCGGAGGCGGCGAGACAGGAGAGTGATGCGCGCATCCGCAATGTGTTCGAGCAGGCCAACGACGGCATATACGTCATTTCCGCCGAGAACCGATACCTCGATGCGAATGCGCGGGGCCTCGATATGCTGGGCTACACGCGCGAAGAACTCAGGCAAATGAGCGTGGCCGACGTGCTCGCGCCGCACGAAGTGGCGCGCCTGACCGTCGAACCGCCCCGGATGATGTCCGGAGTGCCCCATTTCGCCGAGTGGGAGCATCGGCGCAAGGACGGCTCAACGTTTCCCGGGGAAGTCAGCGCGCGCAGACTCAACGACCAGTCCTATCTGGCCATAGTGCGCGATCTGACCGAGCGCAGGCGCGCCGAGGCGGCGCTGCTGGCAAGCAAAACGCAACTGGAAGCGGCGCTGGCCAGCATGACCGACGCCGTGTTCATTTCGGATTCGCAGGGCCGGTTTATCGAGTTTAACGATGCTTTCGCGACGTTCCACAAATTTCGAAACAAGGAAGAATGTGCCACAACGCTTGCGGAATACCCTGCGTTTCTGGATGTCTTCCTGCCCAACGGCGACATGCTACCCTTGGAGCAGTGGGCGGTTCCGAGAGCGCTTCGGGGCGAGACGGTCAGCAACGCCATCTATACGCTAAAGCGCAAAGACACGGGCGAAACCTGGGTGGGGAGCTACAGTTTCGCACCCATCCGCGACCGGGACGATGCGATCGTCGGGTCGGTGATGGTCGGCCGCGACATTACCGACCAGAAGCGGAAAGAAACCGAGTTGGAAAGAATGAGGCGCATCCTGAATGAGGGTGAGAAGCTCGCCCACCTCGGCAGTTGGGAATATGTGGCGCAAACACAGGAAACCTTGTGGTCTGACGAAGAATTTCGCATCTATGGGTTTGAGCCAGGCGCCCAATCGCCCGACTATGCCGTCATGCTCAAAGAGTGTATTCACCCCGATGACAGGGGATTGCTCGATACTTCATTTCGGGCCTGTCTGCAGAACGGTTCGATCTTCGAGTTGGAGCACAGAATTGTACGCCCGGACGGCAGTGTGCGTTTCTTGTATGACCTCGCCCATCCGCACCTTGATGCTGCGGGGAAGATTGTTCGTTACGTCGGCACGACGTTGGACATCACCGAGCGCAAACAGGCGGAGGAGCAGAAGTTCCAGCTTGAGGCCCAGCTGCAGCAGGCGCAGA
>CAIUWO010000924.1 GCA_903902895.1 Candidatus Hydrogenedentota bacterium
TCCAGATTGGCGCCCGCGACGAGAGTCTTGTGCTCCGGCTCGTCCCTGCCGCTGTTTAAGTCGCCCACGACGAAAGCCGGAATGGGTCCGCACCCCGCGCTTCTTATGAATTCGGCGGCCTCGGCCATTTGCATCTTGCGGAGTATCTTGTAGTCGGCATTGCCGTATCCGGCCTGGGCGTGGGTGTCGAAGAAATCGAAAAATCCGGCGCCGCCCGGCAGTTCGATCCGGGCGAGGCCCATGCCCTTGCCGGCCAATCCGTCACCCTCCCAGATCTTCCATGCGGGTGCTATCGCCTGGTACCGGTGGAACCACGCCTCGCGGATTGGGAAGGCGCTGCTGATGAGCAGGCCGCTGCCCACGTTGCCGCTGGGATAGTACTGGTGGTGCTGAAGGCGGGTCTTCTTTTTCAACTCGCTGATGAGCAGTTCCCGGTCGGCGGGCACGAAGCATTCCTGAAAACCGACAATGTCCGGGTCCAGCGGGCCGAGGTGCTCGGCAATGGCGCGCATGCGCGCGGGGCGGTTCTTCCCAACGATCCAGAGTGCCTGAATGTTGAAGGTGACCAGTTTGAGCGTGACCGGCGCGGCCAGCCGCGCGGGCGGACTTTTCCGCAGCAGGCTGTCGACAAAGCGGGTGCTCACACCGACATACCCGTTGTGTGCGACCCGCCAGCCAACCAGGCGCTTCCCACGACCAGCCCAACCAGCAGGACCAGCCCCGTGGCGCCTGCCACGCGAAAGAGTGTCTGCATCATGAGGCGGTACTCCCGGAGTGGCCATCAATCCCTGTGGATCAGACCGACCGGGGAGGGGAGAGGTTTCGTATAATTAGCAGAACGCGCCGGCGTGCATCCGCGACTCGATGTCGCGCAACAGGTCCACGACGAGCAGACAGTTGTCCACGTCGCCCTCACTGCGGTAGGCGCGCACCAGGTTGCCCAGGATGCGGGCGATGATGGTGGCGGCGTCGACCTCAAACGACAGCACGGCCTCGGCGGCCTCGCGGGAGGTGCCCTGCATGCTCAGGAAGGTTTCGGCGTCCACCACCATGCCCCCGTTGGCGGGGTCAACGATGAAGAGCCCCGCCCCGTCCCGGTAGCGGGCGAGGAAATGGCGGGGCCAGTTGCAGGCATGGATGTCCAGCCCGGCGCGGGCCCCCACGAGGAGGTAAATGCAGGCCAGGCTGACCGGCAACCCCGTGCCGGACTCAATCACGTGGGCAAGATTGCTGTGGTCGGGGAGGAACGGGCCGGTCTTAATGCCCTGCAGGTCTTTCTCGCGAAAGAGGAACCGGGCGAGGTCCTCCGGCGATTTCGCGTCTCCCCGGGCAAGATATTCCCCGGTGAGCCGGTCGAGCAGGTCGCCCAGCGGCGCGCGCCAGCGGGGGCCGTTCTGAAACTCGGCCAGCAGCGTCAATGCCCGTTCAAGACGCGCATGGTCGTCCGCTATGTTCATCCAATGCGGCCAGGCAAGGCGCAGTCTGCGCCGGTAGGGGTCTGCCGTGATCCGGCCCAGCAGCTTCCAGCCCGCCTCATCGGGCTGGTTTGCCAGTTTCCGCAGGTCGGCGCCCAGGCCCGGCCCGTAGGAGGCCAGTTCAAAGGTTACCGCGTCCCGCACGACGGTCGAATCATCATCGAGCAGGCGGACCAGCGCATCCAGTTTCGACGTCCGTTCCGAATTCTCCGTGCCTATCGTATCGTTGGCGAACATGCTGCACACTTCTTTCTCGCTTGCGCGCACCGTGTCTATTAAGTATAAACGAGTTGGCGACACCGCACATTCATAACTGCATAAAATACCCCCGGGCGGCACTTTTGTTCCGCCGGGCGCGCGACGGCATTCCGGGCCCGGAATAGTACCGGCCAGAGGGGAAAAGCAACCGATTGGTGGGTTTGGACCCGCTTCAGACAGAAAGAAGGATGATAAAGAGGCACATCTTTGTTTCTTGTAGGTCCTCAAGAGGGGTATGATCACCCTGCGGGCCGCGCGGCCCGCGCAATTCGAGGTGTTTGTTGCCGGGGCGCCGCAGGCGCACGAGGAGATAAATGATGGCGCATGTAACCAAATTCACGGTGGTACCCAAGCTGCCGCCGCGGCTGGGACGGCTGATGGACATTGCCAACAATGTCTGGTGGTCCTGGAACCCGGAGGCGATTGACCTGTTCTTCCGCATGGATCGCGACCTGTGGGTGTCCACCGACCAGAATCCGCGACGACTGCTCGGCGAGATTGGGCAGGGCCGCCTGGCCGAACTGGAGCAGAGCGGCAGTTTCATGGCCCACCTGGACCGGGTGGCCACGCGCCTGCAGGAATACATGTGCGGCGGCGACTGGCACAACCGGCACCCGCAGGCGCCCAAAGACCTGCTGGCGGCCTATTTCTCCGCCGAATTTGGCCTTCAGGAGTCCATCTCCATTTACTCGGGCGGCCTGGGCCTGCTTGCCGGCGACCATCTGAAGGCCGCCAGTGACCTGGGCCTGCCGCTGGTGGGCATGGGGCTGCTGTACCGGGAGGGCTATTTCCGCCAGTACCTGAACGCCGACGGCTGGCAGCAGGAACTGTACCCGCGCAACGATTTCCACAACATGCCCATATTGCAGGTGCGCGGCGAGGACGGCCGCCCCGTCGAGATAGAGGTGCCCTTCCCCGGCCGGGTGGTGAAGGCCTGGGTGTGGAAATGCCAGGTGGGGCGCGTGCCGCTGTATCTGCTCGACTGCGACCATGAGGCCAACTCCCAGGCCGACCGCACCATCACCGGCCAGCTGTACGGCGGCGACCGGGAGACGCGCATCAAGCAGGAAATCATGCTCGGCATGGGCGGCGTGCTGGCCCTGCGCGCGCTGGGCCTGCATCCCACGGTGTTTCACATCAACGAGGGCCACGCCGCGTTCATGACCTTCCAGCGCGTCAAAGACCTGGTCCAGCGGGACAACATCTCGTTTACCCAGGCCCTGGAGGTGGTCAAGGTCAGCAGCCTGTTCACCACCCACACGCCCGTGCCGGCCGGCAACGACATGTTCGACCCGTCGCTGATTGCGTCCTATTTCGGCGAGTTCTGCAGCCAGCTCAACGTGCAGCTCAACGACCTGCTCGCCCTGGGACGGCAGAATCCGGGCGACGGGCGCGAGCCCTTCTGCATGACCGTGCTGGCGCTCAAGCTGTCCGCCGCGTCCAACGGCGTCAGCGAGCTGCACGGGCAGGTGGCCCGCAACATGTGGCAGCAGGTGTGGAAGGGCGTGCCGGAGGACGAGGTGCCCATCTCGCATGTGACCAACGGCGTGCACATCCGGTCCTGGATATCCCGCGATCTTGCCACGCTGTACGACCGCTACATCGGCCCCGACTGGGTCAACTCGCCCCACGACAACACCATCTGGCAGCGCATCGACGCCGTGCCCGACACCGAACTGTGGCGCACCCATGAGCGCCGCCGCGAACGCCTGGTCAGCTTTGCCCGGCGGCGCATGCAGCGCCAGCTCATCAACCGCGGCGCGCCGCTTTCGGAGCAGCGCCGCGCCAGCGAGCTGCTCGACAGCGAAACCCTGACCATCGGGTTCGCCCGGCGCTTCGCCACCTACAAGCGCGGCACGCTCATCCTGAAGGACCTGGACCGGCTCAAGAAGATACTGCTCGACCCGGAGCGGCCGGTGCAGCTCATCATCGCGGGCAAGGCGCACCCCCAGGACACCCAGTCCAAAGAGCTTATCCGCCAGATTGTCCATTTCGCCCTTGACCCCGAAATGCGCAACCACATCCTGTTCATCGAGGACTACGACATCAACGTCGCCCGCTACATGCTCCAGGGCGTGGACTGCTGGCTCAACACGCCGCGCCGGCCGATGGAGGCCAGCGGCACCAGCGGCATGAAGGCCGCGGCCAACGGCGCGCTCAACATCAGCATTCCCGACGGCTGGTGGTGCGAGGCGGAGGGCCTCGGCGAAAACGGCTGGAGCATCGGCAAGGGCGAGGTGTACGACACCACGGAGGAGCAGGACCTGGTGGAAAGCGCCGCGCTCTACGAGATACTCGAGAATGAGGTCGTGCCCATGTTCTACAACCGCGGCCGCGACGGCCTGCCCCGCGAGTGGATTGCCCGCGTCAAGACCGCCATACGCACCATCTGCCCCGTGTTCAACACCTACCGCATGGTCGAGGAATACGCTACCCAGGCCTACATCCCCTGCTGCCGCCGCAGGCAGGCCATGTTCGTCGACGAACGCGCGCCCGCATACCGCCTGGCCGACTGGAAATCCCACCTGCGGCAGGCCTGGGGCGCCGTGCGCGTCACCGGCCTTGAGTCGGGCCCCACCGAGGGGCTCGTGTGGGGAAGCAGCCTGCACGTCTCGGCCGAGGTGCAGCTGGGCGAGCTGCACCCGGGCGATGTGCGCATCGAGGTCTTCTACGGCGCGCCCGACGCCAAGGGCCAGCTTCCCAGCGGACACCGCGAGGTGATGGACTGCACCAAAAATCTCGGCAACGGCGCCTACCGGTTCGAGGGGGCCGTCCCCTGCCAGCAGACCGGCCAGCTCGGCTTCACCGTCCGCATCATGCCCCATCACATGGACCTGTTCCAGGAACAGGAAATGGGACTGATCGTCTGGGCCTAAGCGCGAAAAGGTAAAGGATATAGGCTGAATCCCGTCAGGAGTCCGAATGGGGCGCAAGCCGCGTTTGGGCCTTGGCGCGGTGGTCCACATCCCCGCCTGAGGCGGACAAGCCCCGCCTGAGGCGGACAAGCCCCGCCGCTTCGCGGCTGCCCCCCTTCAAAGGGGGACCAATTACAGCCCGATATTTTTAATAATCCACAACAACGGGCCTACATCCCCGGTTCTTTCGCGCGGCATGCCCCGAGACCGTCCGCAACCTGCGCGGAGGCGCAGCGGTGTTTTAGCGCGATTACCCCGGGCGGCAACGAAACCTCGACTTTCCAAGCGAAAATAGGGTAAAATACTGGACCCTTTGCAAGGGTCTTTCCCCGTTTTCCCCCGGTAGTGACGCGACAGCGGCCGGGGGACGGGTGTATCCAGCGCGGACGAGCCGTCCGCACGGGAATCAAGGTCAGCTGTATGAGACAAGGAGCCCTACGATGAGCGGCAAAGTTGTGGCAGTGGCCGGCGCCACGGGTGTGGTCGGCCGGGAAATGTTGCGGGTGCTTGAGGACCGGAATTTCCCGGTCAAATCGATCAAGCTTCTGGCGTCCGAGCGCTCCAAGGGCAAAACGCTGACTTTCAAGGGCGAGCAGATTCCCGTGGAAGTGCTCGCCGACGACTCCTTTGACGGCGTGGACATCGCGCTGTTCAGCGCCGGCGGGGGCACCAGCAAGCGCTACGCCCCCTCGGCCGCCAAGGCCGGCTGCGTGGTCATCGACAATTCCAGCGCGTGGCGCATGGACCCGACCGTGCCGCTCGTGGTGCCCGAGGTCAACCCGGGCGACCTGAAGTGGCACAAGGGCATCATCGCCAACCCGAACTGCTCGACCATCCAGATGGTCGTCGTGCTCAAGCCCCTGCATGACGCCGCCCGCATCCGGCGCGTCATCGTGTCCACCTACCAGGCCGTGTCCGGCGCGGGCAGCGCCGCCCTTGCCGAGCTGCGCGAGCAGACCCGCGCGCTCGTGTCCGGCGAGACCTACGCCCCCAAAATTTTCCCGCACCAGATCGCGTTCAACGTGATTCCCCAGATCCCGCAGAGCGGCGCGTTCGAGGAAAACGGCTACACCAGCGAAGAGATGAAGATGGTCAACGAGACCAAGAAAATCCTCGGCGACCAGGGCATCATGGTCACGGCGACCACCGTCCGCGTGCCGGTCTACACAGGCCACAGCGAGTCGGTCAACGTCGAGACCGAGAAGAAGCTCACGGCGGACCAGGCCCGCGAAATCCTGCGCAGCGCCCCCGGCGTCATCGTGCAGGACGACCCCTCCACCCAGCTCTACCCGCTGGCCGTCAACGCCGCCGGCCAGTACGACACCTTTGTGGGCCGCATCCGCGAGGACCTGTCGCACCCAAGCGCGCTCGACATGTGGATCGTCGCCGACAACCTGCTCAAGGGCGCCGCGTCCAACGCGGTCCAGATCGCCGAGATCCTGTAAGACGCAGGCGCACGCGAAACACACGCGCGGCCAGGAACCCAAGGGTTCCCGGCCGCGCTTAATTTCCTCGCACACGCAAGGCATCGAACCGTTATCTAAGCCGCAAGTAGTCGTCCACGCTGAAGCCTGCGTCTTTCAAAATGCGCACGGCGAGCCCGCGACCAAGATCACATCCGGCATGCATTGGAACGGTTACGCAAACCTTGCCCGTTTCGTGCCACAGTGTCAGATGACTCCCCGATTGGCGATTGTCGGCAAAACCCTGATCGTGCAAGAACCGGACCAGTTCCTGCGCCGTAACCTGCGGCATCCGGCTCATTCGGGCATGCCCACCGTCAGCTCCTCCACATGCACGAGCCGCTCCTGCTGCCCAATCACCTGCCCCTGCTCCTGGAGCACCGCCACATGCTGCTGAATGGCCTCGCGGATGTTTCGCTTGGTCTCCTCGATGGTTAGTCCGTTGCTGAAGCAACCGGGCAGCGTTGGGCTGTAGGCAAA
>CAIUWO010000925.1 GCA_903902895.1 Candidatus Hydrogenedentota bacterium
GGGCGCGCCCGGCGGCGGCGGCACGGGCGGCGCGGCGGGGGCAGCACCCTGCGCGAAGGCCGGCAGCATGGTTCCGGCGCACAGCGCGCACAGCACGACCGTCACAAGCGTCGCGCGATGGAAAGAAGACTTCGTCATGTCCGCATCTCCTTGGGTTCTCCGCGGCACGGACCCGCGGGCGGTGTTTCCGATTATACAACGCAGGACGGATAAAGTGCGTGTTTTCCGCATAAGCGCCGACAGGCGCGGTGCGGACCGGGCTATGCGCTGTCTACGGCTGTTTCTTGGAGGATGGCTTTGTCTCGGTGGGTTTGGCCTTGACGGACTTCGCCGGAACGGGCTTCTTGGCTGGTGACTCGGCCTTGACCGGCTTTGCCGCCGCGGGCTTGACCGCCGACGGCTTGGCTTTTCCTATGGCCGCCGGAGCGGGCTTGGTCGCCGCAGGTTTCGCCTTCACCGACTTCGCTGGAACAGCCTTTGGTTTCACGGGCTTGGCCTTTGCGGCGACCGCCGGAATGCTCTTTGCTCCGGCGGGCTTCTTCGCGCCCGTTCCGGCACGGGGCGCCTTGGCCGCGGGCAATTCTTCGACTGGCTCCATCTCCGGGTCAACCGGCATCAGCATGGGCGGTGGCGGCACAAGGTCCTTGGGTGCCGCCAGCGGGCGGCTCTCGGTTATGGCCTTGGCCGGTTCATCTTTCTGCGGTTGCTCGACCGGTTCAGAAAGGTTTTGTATCGTCGGCAACGGCTCGCCCGGCTTCACGTGGGGCCTCGCCCGCTTCCTGTCCGGCTTCCATTCCCCGTTGCGCTGCTTGGGAAGATTTGGGGGCGCCTCGCCGGCGACCTCCCCGCCGAAATACCAGGGGTTGCGGCGGCCATAGGGATATTCCCGGTAGTCATACGAATAGACGCGGCGCTTGCGCCAGTCCAGTTCATAATTCAGCCAATACCCCACCAGCAGGACCGAGCCAAAGCTGACGCGCCCGACACCGCCCGACGACGTTGGCAGGATATACACCGCGTTCGGGTCGTACTGGGGAAGGTGGATTGCGGAGGGGTCCGCCGGATAGACGCAGATGGTCCCCTTCTCGGCGACAACCCGCTGCTCGTTCGTGGTCTGCAGCGCGCCGGAGGCCCACGCCGCGGCGCGCAACCGCTGTATCGACGCCAGCACGTCTTTGGGCTGGTCCAAGAACGCGGCACCCACCGCATCGGTCCAGTCCCGGCTGCGGTTCATCATCCGCAACACTTCGGGCCAGCGGGCCAGCGCCTTGGCATTGTCGGTCCAGGGCTGCCCGTCCACCTGACCAAGCTCTCCCCCGTCCTCCAGATACCTGACCGCCAGCGCAAGGTCGTCCGGGGCCGTGGCCGCGGGCAGCATCTGCGCCAGCAGCGGGTCGGGATACAGCGCGATGGGCCCCAGCAATGAATCCAAATCGGGCGCCAACCAGACCGGAGCCTTTGCCCAGGCGTTTACCCCGACGGCAAGAAACAGGACAAGTCCAAGAACAACACCCCGACTTTGCATTATGGACATTCTCCTGCTGGGTTTGAATGGCGGGCCGTAATCTACCACAGAATCCCATCCCACAGCGCGGCTAATGCTAATAAGGGTCTGGACAGGGCTGCCATTCGAGGGCAAACGCATAAACCGGGCGCGGGGAGACCCGTGCAGGCAATCCTCGTGCCCCTGCACATCACCGCGTCTTTATTTTGCTTCCTTTGGCCGCCGCGGCAGGGGTGCGTGCGGCTAGAAAGGCTCCACCGCCTTGGGTTCACCCTTGCCGATAATCGAGTACAGTTTGCTGCCGCCGATGCGCAGTTCGCGCGACACGGAGTTGCCGCCGGCGGTCGCATCGACAAAGACCTTGTTGTATTCGACACGCCAACTGCCCTCGATATAATCCAGTCCGGTCAGCGCCTTGGCCATGGGATGGGTCAGATAGAGGACACCACCCGGCGCAAGTGTCACCTTCATGCGGTAGCCGCTGCTTTCCAGCGCCCATGTGGTCCCGATAAGGTTGCTCTCGTTGAGCAGCGGGGGCTGCTCCAGCTCGGGGTATTTCTGCGCGGGCGCGGCGGAAGGCGCTCCGCCCGCCGCGGCGGCCGGAGCGGCCCCGGGCGCGGGCGCCGACTTGGATTGTTGCATCTTTTTCGCAACTACTGGAAACGCGAGAAAACCGACCAGCACCACAACAAAACCAATCAGCAGTTTATTGTTGTCCATTCGGCAAGACTCCCAATATCCCGTCGTAGAACACTGTACGCACCTACCTGAACAGGCCCACCCAGACCATCGTATACCCTGTACATTTCAGATACAGCCCCCAAATGGCCCCAATGTCAAGAATCAACCGCTACTGCAGCCAACCTGTGGCGCTGGGTCTATTGGCAACACCATTATAGGGGAATGACCACCATATGGTTCAACCCTGCCCATGGGCGTTGAGGGCATGAGGGGGGAAACAGAATCCAGAATCACAGAAGGCAGAAGGCAAATTGTCAATATTGTGGTCAACGCGAACTTCGGAATGGTGTAACCTTTGGGGTGTCTGCGGCCACTATGGGGTCGCCGGGCGGTGCGGATGATTTTGCCGGCCGGTGGCGCGGTGTGCCCGTGCGGGGCTATGATGACCCGCGGCGCGTCCGGCGGTCTGGCGGGGCGCGCGTGAAACACAGACACTGGAAGCACATGGCGGACCAAGAGGACAAGTCCATGCAGGACGACCCGGACCTCGCCGACGCGATGGCGGCGGCGGCGGGGGATGAGGCCGCGTTTGCGCGCATTGTCCGCCGGCGCCAGGGTGAAATCGGCCGACAGATGTGGCATTTCACCCGGGACCGCACGGAGCATGAGGCGCTGGTGCAGGAGGTGTTTGTCGGCGCGTTTCTGGGCCTGCCGCGCTACCGGGGCACGGCGCCGGTGCTGCACTGGCTGCGGCGCATTGCCACGCGCACGGGCTACCAGTACTGGAAGCGGCAGGCGCGGCGGCGCGGGCCGCTGGCCGCGCTGGAGTCTGCCTGGAGCGAGCACGCGTTGCGCGCGGTGGACGGCGGCACGCCGTCCGAGGCGGCGGGGTGCCTGTTTGAACTGCTGCGGCGGCTGCCGGACAAGGACCGGCTGGTGCTGACGCTGATCTATTTTGA
>CAIUWO010000926.1 GCA_903902895.1 Candidatus Hydrogenedentota bacterium
GCTTGTGAGACAACAGCTTTGCGCCCTGGCGCCTTCGCGCCTTTGCGTTAAGAAAACCGTTTCGAGGATTGGCACATGCCTGCAAGAGCGATAGTCCTGACCGGATTCGGAATCAACTGCGACAACGAGACCCAGCGCGCGCTGGAACGCGCGGGCGCCGAGGCGCACCGCGTGCACCTCAACGACATCGCCGCCGACCCGGCGATGCTCGACGGGTACCACATCCTCGCCATACCGGGCGGGTTCTCCTTCGGCGACCATGTGGCGTCGGGGAAGATTCTGGCCAACCGGCTGCGGGGCAAACTGGGCGATCCCATCCTCAAGTTCGTCGCCGACCGGAAACTCGTCATCGGCATCTGCAACGGATTCCAGGTGATGGTGAAGATGGGCATCCTGCCGCTCTTCGAGGGCGAATTCAAGCAGGAAGTGACCCTCGCCTGGAACGACACCTGCCGTTTTGAGAACCGCTGGGTCAAGCTGCGCATCGCGCCGGACACGAAATGCGTCTGGCTCAAGGGCATGGACACGCTGGAAGTGCCCGTCCGCCACGGTGAGGGCAAATTCATCGTCAAGGACGCCGCCGTCATGGAACGGCTCCGGGCCAACGGCCAGATCGCGCTGCGCTACGTCAAGCCCGACGGCAGCCCGGCCAACGGCGAGTTCCCCTTCAATCCCAACGGCGCGGCCGATGACATCGCGGGCATCTGCGACCCGTCGGGCCGCATCTTCGGCCTCATGCCGCACCCCGAAGCCTTCCAAGACCCGACCAACCATCCCAACTGGACGCGCATGGAAAACCTGCCCGCCGAGGGCATGGGCCTCAAGGTGTTCCGCAACGCCGTGGCCTACGTGCAGGAAGAGCTGCTCTGATGCACCGCCTCGACCACGTGGCCCTGCAGGTGGCCAACCTGGACCGGGCCATCGACTTCTACACGCACACGCTCGGACTGCGGCTCATGTTCCGCGAACTGGATGAAGAGCACCACGAGGCCTTCGCCTTTCTCGAAATGGAGGGCGGCAATCTCGAGCTGCTCCAGACACTCGACGAACAGAACCAGCCCATACCCCACACACCGTCCGCGCCCCAGTCGCCCTATTGTCCCCACGTGGCGCTCGGCGTGGATGACCTGGACGCAATGCTGGACACGCTCGCCAAGGCCAACATCCCCCTCCTCAAAGGACCACTGGCGATTCCAGCAAAAGTGCGCTGGTGCTACATGGCCGACCCGGACAGCAACGTGATTGAATTCGTGCAGTGGCTGTGAGGAGAGGACTTCCGCGGACAAAAAATTAAGAGGCCTGATACGCTAACGCACCAGGCCTCCGCGGAAGGAGAAACGCCACATATGGCTCTAACTGGCAAAAGTATAGCACGGGAGGGCTTTACCTGCAATACCAAATTTCCCTGTATCTTGCCGAGATCGCATAACCACACAAACGCTTGTTAACGAATTTAAACATACACAAACATTTGTTTGTTTGTGTATGTTTACAGCGTTAGCACGGGCGCACCGAGCTCGGTGGCCACGGCGGCCACGTCTTCGCGGCAGGTGAAAAGCAGCACCTGGTGCCTCTCCCCCACGTCACGCAGCAGTTCCATGGCGGCGCGCAAACGCTGGTCATCGTAGTTGGCGAAGGGATCATCAAAGAGCATGGGCACGCTCTCGCGGTCATCGCACAGGAAGCGCACCAGGGCGATGCGCAGGGACAGGTAAAGCTGGTCGAGCGCGCCCTTGCTCAGGCTCTTTTCGGAGGAGCTGGGTCCGGCCGTCCTCAGGCTGATGCGGAAGTCGGGACCGATGACAAGGTCGCCGTGGGCGCCGCCGGTGACGTGGCGCAGGCAGGCCGACGCCTCGCGGGCAACGATGGGCGCGATGCGCGCGTGGCGCGACACGGCCACGTCCTCGATGACGGCGAGCGCCTGCGCGGCTGCCTCGAACTCCTCCCGCAGCGCGTGAACGGCGGCCTCTACCGCGGCGCGGTCCTCCTCAATCTCGCTGAGCGGGCGCTGTCCCGAGGCTTTTTCGGCCGCGGCCAGCGCCAGCGCATGCATGTCCTGCCGGGACGACTCGGTCTCGGCGGTGACGCGGGACAGCTCTGCCTCAAGCGTCTCCAGCGTGTCGGCCGGGGCCTCGGCCTCGGCCTCGATGGCGGCGCGGCGCAGGTCGGTCAGCGTGCCGCCCTCGAGCAGCCCGGCCAGCTGCTCCTCCAGCGCCACGCGGGTTTCCTGCAGGCCGCGGTACTCGCGCGCCTTTTCGGTGCGCTCCTGCCAGTCCTCCACCGAGGCCACGCCTGCGGTTTCCAGCAGCTCCTCCAGGCGCCTGCGCCGGCTCAGCTCCTCGGCGCGGTCCTCCATGAGCTGGTTCTGCGCCGCCTCCGCCTGCTCGCGCAGCAGCCCCATGCGGCTGATGCGGGCCTGCCGCTGGCCGGTATAGTCGCCGTAGGCGCGCAGCGCGGCCAGCGTGTCGGGCATGTCGCGCTCCTCGGCGAAGCCGCCCTCGCGCATAGTGCCGCGTATCTGCGCCTCGGCCTGCGCCAGCGCGTCCCGGGTCGTGTCGAGCGCCTCGCGCAGTTCGCGCCGCCGCTCGATAGAGGACTGCATCGTGCTGCGCAGGTCGGCCATGCGGCGCTTCGCGTCGCGGTAGTCCTGATAGCGGGCCATGACGCGGCCGACGGCGTTGTGCACGTCGTCCTCGTCCTGGAGGGTCTCACCCAGCCGCTGGAACGCGGCGGCCAGGCGCTCGTAGAGCCTGGGCACGCGCTCCTCGCTGTCGCGCGCGGCCGTCTCCTGCCGCTCAAGGTCGTTCAGGCAGGCGTTGAGCTGCGCGTTGGCCTCGCGGTAGCGGTCGTAGCAGCCCTCGAGTTCGCGCAGCGTTCGGCAGTCGGCGCGCTTGAGGAGCATGTCGACCGGGGACAGTTTTGGGTCCGCGGCGTCCATCATGTCCAGGTCGCCCTGCGTCACGGCCACGCGCTCGGTCATTTCGACGACGCGGGTGCGGGTGGAGATCAGGAGGTACAGGAAGAAACCGAGGGCAAGAAAGACGATGGAGACGCCGTAGAGGATGGGAATCTTGCCGGTCCAGAACAGCATGCCCAGAAGGAGAAGAATGAAGACCGCGCACATGCCCGAGAGCGCGGCCAGGCCGGGGATGCGCTCCTTGAGCTCGTCGCGGGTGCCGCGCAGCGTGTGCAGCAGGTTCTCCGTATCGACCCGTTTTTCCAGCGCCTGCCGGTGGCTGTGGTCGTGCTCGCGCAGCCGGTCGGAGAAGGACTCGCAGTCGCGGAACAGGTCGGCGTCGGACGCGATGGCAACGCGCCGCCGGTCCACCTCCTCCTGCAGCCGCTCCAGTTCGCGGACGGCCTCCCCACGGTCGCGCTGGGCGAGGGTGAAGGAGTTCTGCAACTGGGTGAGCCACTCGATGGGGTCGGCCGTCTCGCGGCCGAAGTCGGGCAGGTCGGCCAGGCGTTTCTGGGTGGCGACGACCTGCTCCTCGATTTGGCGCAGCCGCGACTCGGCGTCGGTGACACGCTCGTCGATGCGGTCGGTCATGCCGCGCAGCTCATGGTAGCGGAACTCCAGCGCCTCGGGCACGGGCAGCGGCATCACGGCCGTGTCCTCGGCGCCGCGCAGGCGCTCCGCCTCGATCTGGGTGGACAGTTCGGCCAGTTCCTGATCGCGCCGCTCCACCTGGAGCCGGGCGGTCTCGGCGTGCATCCGCGCCTGCTGCGCCTCGGTCAGCCGGTCCAGCGGCGTGTCGCGGAAGGGGCCCAATTGGAAGCAGCGCTGCGTGATCTCGTCGATGCGCTGCTGAATGCGCTCGGCATCCTGCAGCCGCGCCGCCCGACGGTGCGCGCGCGCGCGCCCCACCGCGTTCTCGACCAGCGCGCGCTCGGCGTCCAGTTCGGCCGCGCGGCGCTTGAGCGCGCCCCTGCGGCGCGCCAAGTCCGCCAGTTCACGGCGCGCCGCGGCGGTGCGGGCGTATTCCTCGTTGAGCGCGGCCAGCCGCGCCAGCGCGGCAGGCAGGGGCCGGTTGCGGGCGTCGGCGCGGCCGATGGCCTCGATGCGCGCGGCCAGGGCGCGCAGCGCCGCGTCCGCCGAGCGGCCGCCCGCGCCGGAGTCGGCGATGGCCAGCAGCCGGTCACGAATCTCATCCAGCGCGTCCTGGTCGCCCAGCCCGTCCAGGCTCAGGTGGCCGATGGTGGCGGCGTTGACGAACACGGCCTTGCCCAAACCCAGGTGCGCGCGCGCAAAATCGATCTCGCGGTTGGCAAGCACGGGGAAGGACGCGGTCAGGTCGCGGTCCTGCCCCGCATCCACCACCCTGACCTGCTCGCGGCCGCGGTGAAAGGTGCGGCGCACCTCGACGCGCGCGCCGTTGTCCAACTCGTACAGGAGCCGGCCGCCGTAGCATTCGGGCCGGGTCCAGGGCAGGCGCAGCGCGTTGCTCTCCTCGTACTGGGCCTGCGCGCCGTCGCGCTTCTGGCCGTAGAGCATGTCGGTCACAAAGCAGCGGACCGTGGACTTGCCGCGCTCGTTCGGGCCAATCACCACCTGCAGGCCCGGTTCAAAATTCAGGCTGCAGTCGGAAAGGCGGCCGTAGCCGTCGATGAACACCTCGCAAAGCCTCATGGAAGCGGCGCCTCCATGCCGCGCACCGGCAGTTCGCGGCCCAGAAACGCGGCCACCCCCGCCTCGCGCGCCCGCTCGAGCACGGCCCGCCGCGCCGGGTCGACCGCCGCGCCGCGCTCCCCGGTCAGACTGCGCACAAACTCGCCCAGCGCCGTGTCCTCGCGGCCCATGGCCTCAAAGTCGTCGTCGGGACGGGTGTGGTCGTCGATGCGGATTGCCTCGAAACGACCCTCCAGCGACTGGGCCATGCCGGGGAGCGACTCGCGCAGTTCGGGCGGCGCCATGCCGGTCAGCACGGCCCGGCCAACCACGGCCGTCTCCGGCTGGCCAAGCTGCTCCAGTATGGCCGCAGCCGCCGCATCGGCGTCGGGCAGCACGGAGCAGTCGATTTCGGCGGTGGCATAGACCAGCTTGGACGACGGCCTCGGCGCAACAAGCACCGTGGCGGGCGTGCTGGACTCGGGCGCGATGATCTCCACCTCCAGCAGGTGCATCTGTCCCGACTCGTCGAAGTCAAGCCCCTCCGGCGGGCCGGGATACCACGCCTGGAAACCCTGGTCCTGCCGGACCGCGATCATGCGGTGGATGTGCCCCAGGGCCAGGTAGTGCAGGCCCGGCTGCGCCACGGAAGAAAGATCAAAGGGGGCGCGCGGCTTGTCGTCCGGGCCCATGCAGGACCGCTCCGCGCCGTGGGCCAGCGCCACATGTATGCGGCCGTCGCGCGGCACGCGCAGGCGCGCAAAGACGTCGCCCGCCATGTCCGCGCCGGTGAAGGCGAAACCGTGCACCGTCAGCGGCGCGCCGGGGCATTCCCAGGCGCCCCATTCGGGCTGGTTGAATATGTGGACGTTGGCGGGCCATTCTTCGGTGAACCAGGGCGAGTCGTCCGTGTAGGGGTCGCGGTTGCCCGGCGCAATAAGGATGGGCAGCGGCGCAAGCCGCTCGAACTGGTCCCGCAGGAAGGCCAGCGTGTCACGGCTGACGCGGTCCTGCTCGTACAGGTCGCCCGCGATGAGCACCGCCTCGGCGCCGCAGGTCCACGCGTGGCGCAGCACCGCCGCAAAAGTCTCGCGCAGCTGATGGCGGCGCTTGGCCCCGAAACCCGGCGGCATTCCCGCACCGGCAAAGCACGCGTCCAGATGTATGTCCGATGTGTGTATTAACTTCATTGGGAAGACGCACCTTCCTCAAGCCGCACGCGCGGCCCGAACGAGCCATAGTGTGCCCAATTTCACGGGCCGAATCCAAGTGTCATGCGCGAACCGCGCAAAAAGCCTCATTTCAAGCGATTATGGGGCCGTCCAGAACGCACGGGCACGGGCGGGTGAGGTTCCGCAATTCCGCGGTCAGTTCGTCCCGGCGTCCACGGTGCCTTTGATCGTGATGCGGGGATGGCTGGGCTGGTCGATGAGGAGGGTCCAGTTGGCCTTGATCTGGTCCATGGTGCCGCTCTTGTCGTTGTCGAGGCCGGTGCCGCTGACGATGATGAGGACGGACTGGGCGGCGCCGGGCTCAATGCTGGCAAAGGCGATGCTGCCGTCGGGCAGGAGGAACCCCTTCACGGTGAGGCTCACCCGCGCGGGCAGGCCGGTCTCGGCGATGTCATCGAGCATGGACGCGCAGGAGAAGTAGACCGTGGCCTCGCCGATCAGCGCAAAGCCTTGGAACAGCTGGTAGCTGTCGGCCTGCTTGAGGTCGAAGGTCACGGCGCAACTGCGGTCGCCGCTGGCCTCGCCCTGCACGGTGCCTTCCCAGGTGCCCCGGTAGACACCGGTGGCGTCGAAGGGCGGCGTGATGCCCAGTTCGGCGCAGCCGCTCATGGTCAGCGCGAGCAGGGCCGCGGCCGCGCAGGCCCGAAGGTACTTCTTCATGGATGGGTCCTTTCCCGGTTCATGCGGGGGTCAGTCGAAGTTCACGATGTCAAAATGCTGGCCAGCGTCATAGACGGTGTTGTCCACCTGGATGTCCTCGAGCAGGGGCACGGGGTCGCCGGTCACACCGGCATAGTCGAGCCGCAACAGCGGACCGAAATCGGCAAAGCGCGCGGGCGGGCCGGGGCTCACAATGTCGAGGAAGAAGCCGCCCGACGCCGTGTCCGGCGTCTGGGTCAGCGTGCAGGCCGCGGCCAATCCGTCCGCCGCGGCATCCACCAGCGACGCGGTGAAGGGCAGGCCGGAACGCACGTACAGCCGCACACGCGTGACAGCGCGGGGCATGTAGTCTGCGCGGATCACGACGGTGGCCGTGTCCCCCGCAAGCGAGGGCACCAGCCGCAGTTGCCCTTCCACAACATCGCCGGCATGGGCCGACGCGGTATAGCGGGCCGTTTCCACATACTGCCCCTCGCGCGTGTCCAGGGCGATGCGGAACGAGGGCGCGAAGCTGGTGCTGTCGCGGCGCAGCGTGGCCCAGCGCAGCACATACTGGCCGTCGAGATGGTCGATGATTTGCGAGAACGCATTGCCGAGCGTTTCGGGCCGCAGCGCGCTGTATCGGCGCCCGCCGGTGCCCACGGTGAGCGCGTTCAGCATGGTGCCGTCGGGGTTGCCGCCAAAGCCGATGGCGTGGATGCGCACGGCCCGCGCGCTGGCCTCGGCCACCACGTCGTTGACGGTGCGCGTGCTGGAGGTGTCGCGCCCGCTCGACAGGAACACGATATAGCGGTCCTCGTTGAGCGCGTCGGCCTGGCTGAACCGCTGGAGCGACTCAAAGAGCGCGTCAAGCGCGCGGGCGCCGGAGTAGAACCCGTTCACGTACTCGCCCTGTATGGCGTTGATCCGTCCGCCGAGATAGGCGTGGTCGGTGGTGAAATTGGCCACGCGCGCGGCGTTCTGATCCTCGCGGTAGTAGGCGGTGACGCCGACCAGCGCGTCGTCGTTCAGCGCGTTGAGGAAGATGTCGCGCGCGGCCTGCTCCATCGCCACGATGGCGCCTTCCTGGCCCTGCATGAAGGCCGAATAGTCGAGCACCAGATCGGCGCGCAACTGGCGCGAGGTGCCGCGTTTCAGGATGGGTTCCGTGCCCGGCGCCAGCACCTGCCCGTTTTCAAAGGCGGTCACGGTGAACGCGGCCGGGTCGGCCACCACGGCTTTTCCGGCGGCATCGTGCAGGCCAAACGAGAAGTCCAGCAGGTAGGGCGCGGAATAGCGGTGCTGCACGGTGTCGATGAACAGCCCGCCGGTGGGGCTGTTGGCGTCCTGCGTGAACGACACCGGGATGCGCCTGGGCATGACGTCGGTGCGGTCTGGAATAAGGTCAATATAACCCGCATATTCGCCAATGGCAACGCCGCTCCGGTCGATGGAGACGGTGACGAGTTGCTTGTCGAGCGCGCCCAGGGACGAGGCGGCGCTGGAAAGCGCCGACGGATCGACATGCAGCCAGGGATCACTGACGCTGATTTGCACGCCCAGCAGTTCTATCTGGCTGCTTGCGTTCCACACGTCGATTTCCCAGGGGCGCGCGTCGAGGCCGAAGTCAAGGCTCTCGTTGGACACGCCGACGGCGTTGAACCGCTGGAACACCGACACGGCCACCAGTTTGTCGACGTGGCCCCCGGCATGGAACCTGATCTGCGCCGTGTGCGGGCCGCCGGCCAGCTGCGAGCGGTCCACCTCGACCGCCAGGGCCTTGCGGTTGTCCGGGCCGGTGCTGAGCACGACCCCGGGACGCACGCGCAACCAGGGCTCCGACGCCGTGGCGGCGATGAGCAGCAGCCCCGCCTCGGTGTTGGCGTTCCACAGGTCGAGCGTGAGCGTGCTGTCGGTCGGACCGAAGTCAAGGGCCGTGGCGGACACGCCGACCGCCTCGTAGGGCGGCGACGCATAGACGGGAATGGAAACCTCTTTCGCGCGCGGGCCGCCGATGACAATGGAGCCCTCGGCGCGGCCGCCCACCAGCCGGGTCCGGTCAATGGTGACGGTGACGCTGCGCCTGTCGAACCCCTCCGTCTCCGACTGGGGCGCGCCGCTGGACACACTGCCGGGGTCAATCACGATCCACGGGGCGGACGGCTTCAGTTCCACCGCCATCGTGTCCAGTTTGGGGTCGCCGTTCCAGACGTCCATGCGCTGGAGCGACGCGGCGGCGCCAAAGTCGAGCGACTCAACCGACACCCGCACCGCATCGCGCTTGCAGCCCACCAGCGCCAGCAGCACCACCGCGAGGGCGGCGCGTCTCATCCATGCAGAAACGTGCATCCCAACTCACCTCCACCCGGCCGCCGCGCGGGCGTCCGGGAGCTGTTCGTGTCCGTGAACACCTAGCGGCTTGGCGGAACCACCGCGGGGACATCGTCCACCGCAAAGGTCTGGCCGTTGACATAGACACTGTTGTCGATATAGACACCCGTGACCGGGTCGTCGGAAATTCCGTTAAACTCAATGCGAAGCAGCGGCCCGAAGGCGGCAAAGGGCAGGGGCGTGCTGTCGGCGTTCCAGAACTCGAGCCAGCGGCCCGCCCCGCTTTCCTGGTAGGTCAACTGCCAGCCGCCGCAGAGCCCGTCGTCGGCGGACTCCACCAGCCAGGCGTTGAACGGCTGGTTCGTCTGCAACCACAACTTGAACCGGGTCACATTGCGCGGCACATAGTCGGCCCGAAGGAACAGCGTGGTCTTATCCTGGCTGTCCGAGGAGACCAGCCGGAGCCGGCCTTGCAGGACATCGCCCGAATGGGCACCGGCGTTATAGGCGGACAGCGCCGTATGCGCGCCGGCCGCGCCGCCAATCGCCACACTGAAAGACGGATAGAACTCACGGTTGTCGCGGCGCAGCGTCGCCCAGCGCAGAACATAGCGGCTTTGCAGTTCCTCAACTATCCGCTGAAACGCCGCGCCCAGACCACCCACGGTCGCGGCAACAAACAGCGCGCCGCCGGTGCGGTCGGCAATGTCGGCCAGCGGACTGTCGGCCACGCCGGGACCGAAGCCCACGGCATAGACCGTGACACGCGCCATCAGCGCCAGTGCCACCACCGCGTCGGGCGTGGTCAGGCTGGAGGTGTCGCGGCCGTCGGCAAAGACCACGACATAGCGGTCCTCGCGGGCCGGGTCGGCCGGGCCAAAACGGCGCACCGCCGTGTCAATGGCGTCGTGGACGCGCGCGCCGGACTGGAAGTTGCGCACATATTCGGACTGGATGGCGGCGATGCGGGCGCGTGTGTAGTCGCGGTTTACGCCGGGCACGGCGACCACTTCGGAATTGTGGTCGTCCCGGTGGAATTCGCTCACGGCCGCAAGCGCGTCCTCGTTGAGTGCGGGCAGGAACACATTGGACGCGGCATCCTCCATCGCGGCAATGGCGCCGGGCACGGACTGCATGGCCGCGCTGTAGTCGAGTACCAGTTCCGTGCGGAGTTGCCGCGAGGCCATCCGCTGCAGGCGCAGGCCGTTCACCGCGGCGTCCACCGGTTGGCCGTCCTCCCAGGCCAGCACGCTGAACTGGCCCGGTTCGGCGTTCACCGTTTGCCCGTCCTTGTCATGCACGGCGAAGGAGAATTCCATGAGATAGGGCCTGCCATAAAGGGGCTGCACGGCGAGCAGCGAGAGGCCGCCACTGTTGTCCCTGTCCTGGATGACGGAAACATCCACATTCACAGGGCGCACACCGGGACCGGAAAAGCGGATTCGTCCGCTGTGCGTGCCCTTGGAGAGCCGCGCCCGGTCGATGGCCACGCGAACGGCCACTTTGTCGGCGACCGCGCCGGGCAGGGGCGCATCGCTTGAAAACGTCTGGGGATCCACCAGAATCCACGGGGCAGAGGGACTGGCAACAATGGTTAGTGCCGGGATTTGGGCGTTGGTGTTCCACACGTCCACAAACATTGGCCGCTCGTTGCGGTCAAAGGCCAGCGAAGTGTTGGAAACGCCTATTCCAGGGGTGAAGGAACACCCGGCAAGAAACAGGCCCGACAGGCAAAGCAACCCAGGAAAGCGCCGGTTCAGAGAATCACCCATGGTTCCGATCTCCCTTGCCGTGTCAGGTCAGCCCAAAACTGGTGCAACCAACGTGCCGAAGGGCCTGCCGGTATGCTAACATACCGACGCCATGAGCGATTCCCGAAACGACAGCCTTATCACGGTTCGTGATTTGCACAAAGTATACACCATGGGCCTGGATTCCTTACATGCCCTGGATGGCGTGTCTTTGGATATAGCGCGGGGCACTTATGTGGCAATCATGGGCCCCTCCGGCTCGGGAAAAACGACTTTTTTGGACATCCTGGGCTGCCTTTCGCGCCCCACGACGGGCGACTACTGGCTGAACGGCCACAAGGTCAGCGAGTTCAGCGAGAACCAACTGGCCCAAATCCGCAACCGGGAAATCGGCTTTGTCTTCCAGAATTTCAACCTACTGGCCCGGAGCACGGCGCTGGACAACGTCGAGCTGCCCCTGCTGTACACGGGTGTTCCCCGGCGCGAGCGCACCCGGCGCGCCACGGAGTCGCTGGCCGCCGTGGACCTGTCCCAGCGCATGGGCCACCGCCCCTCCGAGCTTTCGGGCGGACAGCGTCAGCGCGTGGCCATCGCCCGCGCGCTGGTGAACAAGCCGAGCATCATTTTTGCAGACGAGCCGACAGGCAATCTGGACACCCATAGCGGCGACGCCATTCTCGCCATATTCAAGGAACTCCACCAAAAGGGACACACCATTGTCATGGTGACCCACGAATCCGAAGTGGCCGCGCACGCCCAGCGTGTCATCAGCTTCCGCGACGGCAAGATAGTGAGCGACATAAGGCAGCAACAACGATGATCAAAAGCATAATCCGCACCCTGTTCTGGCTGGTGCTTGTCGGGGGCGCCGTGGGCGGCGGCATTGCCTACTCCCTGCGCGAGATTCCTGTGAAGGTGACCGTGACAACCGTGACGCGCGGCATGGTGACCGAGACCGTGGCCGCCATCACGTCGGGCACGGTGACGGCGCCAAAGACGGCCAAAGTGGCCGCGGGAGGCATCGGCACCGTCTCGGCGGTGCACGTCAAGGAGGGCGACATTGTCGCCGAGGGCGCGCCGCTGCTGGAACTGGCCCACGCGGAGCTGGATGCGCAGGTGGCACTGGCGCTGGCCAACCAGAAGGTGGGCGAGTCGCGCATCAGCCAGGCGCGCATCGTGGCGCAAACCGCGCGCGAGGTGTCGGAAATCCAGCTGCGCAGCGCCGAATCCACGCTGGAACTGGCCCAGTCCGACTTCAGCCGCGTCAAGGCGCTGACCGAGAAGCAGGCCATCTCCCAGAGCGACTACGACAAGGCGTCGCTGGCGCTCAAGTCGGCGCGCGACGCGAAGGCGGGGGCCGAGTCGGGCCTGCGCGAGGCGCTGGTGCGCGACGAGGACGTTCATATCGCTGAGGCGAACATCGAGCAGCTCAAGGCCGCGCTGAACACCGCCGAGGCGATGCGCGACAAGGCCTTTGTGCGCGCGCCCTTCGCCGGCGTGGTGGCCAAGGTCATCTGCCAGCTCGGCGAGGCCGTGGTCATGGGCATGCCCGTGGTCTACATGGTGCAGCCCGAGGGCTCCTACATTGAGGCCCCCTTCGACGAGGCGAACCTTGAGTCCATCAAGATTGGCCAGCCGGCGGAGATAGAAATCGATTCCATGCCCGGCAAGGTGTTCAAGGGCACGCTCACCTACATCGCCCCGGTCGTCACCATAGCGGAGCAGCTCAGCCGCAGCCTGCTGTGCAAGGTCAGCATTGACGAGGGCATGGACAAGTTCCGCCACGGCATGTCGGCGGACGTGACCATCATCACCGACAAAAAGGAGGATGTGGCGTTCGTGCCCACCGAGGCGCTGGTGCGCGACCGCTTCGCCTACGTGGTCCAGGACGGGCGCGCCGTGCAGCGCGACGTGGACACCGGCATCGGCAACTGGGACCAGCGCGAGATTCTCGGCGGGCTCCAGGTCGGCGACACCATCATCACGTCAATCTCGCTCAAGGCGCTCACGAACGGCGTCAAGGTGCGGGTGGTGGAGGCGCTGGAGGACTGATGCGCGGTCTGGACCACTTCGTCACGGCCATTCACTCGATCGCCCAGAACAAGGTGCGGTCGCTGCTGACCACGCTCGGCGTGATCATCGGCGTCATGTCCGTGATCCTGCTCGTGGCGCTGGGCGAGTCGGTGCAGGCCTACGTCCAGAAAGAGTTCGCCGTGATGGGCAGCAACATCCTGATCATCACGCCGGGCAAGCAGGAGACGATGGGCATCATCCCCATCACGGCCGGCAGCAACTACAAGCTCACCTACGAGATTGCCAAGACCATCAAGCGCAAGGCGGCGGGCGTGACCGGCGTGGCCTCCAACATCATGGGCCTTGCGACGGTGCGCTACGGCAAGCGCGCCCGCAGCGTGCTCACTTTCGGCACCACCCCGGATTTCGACCGCGTGCGCCAGCTCTACACCCAGATCGGGCGCTTCATCACCGAGCGGGACATTGAGCGCAACAACCGGGTCTGCGTCATCGGCACCACGCTCAAGCGCGAACTGTTCGGCGACGAGCCCGCGCTGTACAAGCGCGTGCTCGTCAACGGGTCCAAGCACATGGTCGTGGGCATCCTGGAGGAGCGCGGCATGGCGCTCGGCATCGACCTGGGTGACATCTGCATCATCCCGCTGCCCAGCGCGCAGGACATGTTCAACCGCAAGGAGCTGTTCGAAATCCTGTGCTCCGCGCGCAGCCAGGAGGAGATCAAGCGCGCCGCCAAGTCGGTCCGCCAAATCCTGATGAGCGCCTTTGACAACAACGACGACTTCACCATCACCGACCAGAACGGCATGCTGGGCGCGTTCACGCGCATCTTTGACATGCTGAAGCTGATGCTGGCGGGCATCGCGTCCATCTCGCTGCTGGTCGGCGGCATCGGCATCATGAACATCATGCTCGTGTCCGTGCGCGAGCGCACCCGCGAGGTCGGCATACGCATGGCCGTGGGCGCGCGCCGCTTCGACATCGCCTTCCAGTTTCTCATTGAGGCCGTGACCCTGAGCCTCCTCGGCGGCACCATCGGCATCAGCCTCGGCGCCGCGGGCGCGTTCGGGCTGCACGCCTTCTATCCCAACCTCCCCATCGGCATCTCCCTGTGGTCCGCCGTCACGGCGTTCGTGTTCAGCCTGTGCGTGGGCATCTTTTTCGGCGTCTATCCCGCGGTCAAGGCCGCCGGCGTGGACCCGGTGGTGGCCCTGCGCTACGAGTAAAACCCGAAATTCCACCTGCCGGATTGGGGAGGACGGCCTCCCGGAGCGCCCCGCGGCAGAGAGCGCATGACCCGGCCGTTTTTCCGCCCGCGCCCCGTGGCGCCGGAGCCCCCTACTTCCTGCCCTCGTCCCGGTTGCTCTCGTGCAGTCCGAGGGTGATCGCGGCTATCCGCCCCATGGTGCGCGCCAGCGCCGACGGATGCATGACCGAGAGCACGGTCGGGCGGGAAACGTTCGCGTCGGGCACCACGTAGAGGCACAGCAGCGCGCCGGCAAATCCGGACACGGTGGCGATTGTGAAGCAGGCGCGAAAGCCCGGCAAACCGAAGCGCTCTATAACCGCGCCAGCCAAAAGCGGCGTGACGCCAAACGCCATGGACGTGCAGACCGTCCACGCGGCGGTGTAACCGATGCGTCCTTCCCCCGGCGTCTGGTTGAGCATGGACCGGTTGACCGCGACAAACCAAGCGGAGCAGAACACGGCGGCCAGGGTCATCGCCGCGCAGGCGCCAACGGCGCGCCAGGGCCCGTGCAGCGGCAGCACCAGCATGAGCAGCGCCGCGAGCGCGTGCCCGGTGAGCGACTTGAACATGGCCGGCCCGCTGCCGCTGTGCTCCGCAAAACGTCCCCAGGACGCGATGGTGAGCAGCACGCCCACGCTCGCCGCGGCGCTGATGGCCATGGTCATGCTGTCGTGCAGCTTCAGGATGTCGCGCATGTACATGACCGTGGCCGAGCCGAACCAGGACATGCTCGCGATGCAGAACGTGGCCGCGAGCATGAAGCGCAGAAAGGCCCGGTCACGGTAGGCCCCGGCGTAGGCACGAACCTCGTCGCGGAAGGAAAGCCGGTCCTCAAAGGGCGCGCCGCCGTGGATGCGCGACATGGTGACCAGGCTCAGAAAGCCCATGGCGATGCCTATGGCGTAGATGATCAGGAAGGTCGCGACGCTCGGGTTGCTGCCTGCCAGCAGCCAGGCCTGCACGAACATGATGGCGATGTTGATCACCTGCGTCACCGCCGTCTCGGTGCTGAAATAGACGGAGCGGCGGTTTTCGGGGACAATCTCGTGCAGCCACGGCAGCCACCCGCCCGAACCCACCGCGCGCATGACGCAGAAGCCGAGAATGGCCACGAGCAGCACCATCCATGCGACGCGCCGGTCACCGGCCCGCAGCGCGAAGGGCATGGCGAACACGACGCAGCAGATCACGTTGCGCCAGAACCACGCCCACAGCATGACGCGCTTGGGCCCGAAGCGCGTGACCATCGGCATGGTGACCAGCAGCAGGAGCTGGGCGAAGGGCATGAACGAGATCA
>CAIUWO010000927.1 GCA_903902895.1 Candidatus Hydrogenedentota bacterium
CGGACATGCGCTGGACGCTGATGCTGGCGTTGCAGGTGGCCGCGCAGGCCAGCGGCAGACTGCCCACGACGGTCATGTTGAGCCCGTTGCGGTCCACATAGCCCGGGGCCTCGATGATACAGTCCGCGGGAAGATTGGCGATGATGCCGCCGTTGGGCCGGTTGAAGTGGCCGCGGTAGGTGCGGCCGGTCTCCATGGCCTCGACGATGTAACTGCCGTGCTCCGCCGAGCGGCATTCGGGACCGAACTTGGGCGGGTCCGCCTTAAGCCAGTTCGGGTAATCATGAATGAACCAGTTGCGCCCCTGCTTGGATTCGCGCAAATAGCCGCCGGTCTCGCCGTTGATCCAGGAGGACAGGTCAATCCACTTCCTTATTTCCTTGGCGCGCTTCCGGTACCAGGGCACATACTCGGACAGGTGGCCGTTGCTCTCGGTGGAGTAATAGCCGAAGCGGCGCAGCACGTCGATGCGGGTCTTCTCGGTCTTGCTGAAGACGGGGTGCTTCTCGAAGCCCTCCAGCAGGACCGGGGTCATTTCTTTGCCCCTGTGCTTGACCGAAATGAACCAGGTCTGGTGGTTGATGCCGGCGGCGGTCACGTCCAACTCCTGCATGGGCACCTTGAGCACCTCGGCAATCTGCCACCAGGAACCGTGCACGCCGTGGCACAGGCCGATGGTGAACACGCCGCCGTACTGGTTGGCGGCCCAGGTGTTCATGGCCATGGGGTTGGCGTAGTTCATGAACACGCAGCCCGGCGCGGCCACTTCGCGGATGTCCTTGCAGAAGTCGAGTATGACCGGGATATTGCGCTGGCCGTAGAGTATGCCGCCCGGCGCGAGCGTGTCGCCCACGCATTGGTCCACGCCGTACTTGAGCGGAATGTCGATGTCGTGCTGAAATGCCTCCAGCCAGCCCACGCGCACCACGGAGAAGACATAGTTGGCATGCTTCAGGGCGGCGCGCCGGTCTGTTGTGGCGGTGAGCGCCGTCTTGACCCCGTTCGCCTCCAGGTCGCGCTTTACCAGCCGGTAAACCATGTCGAGGTTGCGCTTGCTGATGTCGGTCAGCGCGATTTGGGCATGGCGCAGTTCGGGCACCGCCATGAGGTCATGCACCAGCCGACGGGTAAATCCAATACTTCCGGCGCCGATAAACGCGATTTTGAGGGCCATGGAAAACACTCCGGGGTTGGGGTTGCGGGAGCTACGATAGCACAGCCGGGACACAATTTATAGTGGACCATTGACAGTTGACAAAGAGGGGAAAGGTGCGGGCTGCTCGTTCGCGTCAGAAACAAAAAACCCAAGCGCCGGTACGGTGGTCTGAATACACATCGCCAATGGAAGACCCAATGGCACAGCACCTGAAAGGCGGAAGTTTTGATGCGTAAATCCGTGTATATATGGGCCATGGCAGCCGTGTTGTTGTCGGTGCCGGTCGCCGGGGCCTCGTCCTTTGTCACGATCCGCGGCCAGCAGTTTATCGACCCCGAAGGCAGGCAGGTCCTGATGCACGGGGCGTCGGTCATCAACAAGTCCCGTGCCGACAATTATCAACCAAGGGTGACGGAAGAGGATTTCGCCCAGATGCGGGCCTGGGGCTGGAATTGCATCCGCCTGGGCATCCTCTGGGACGGGCTGGAACCGAGAATAGACGAGTTTGACGAGGAATACCTCAAGAAACTGGACGGCTGGATCGCCCTGGCCAGGAAGCATGATATTTACGTCTTCCTCGACATGCACCAGGACCTGTACAGCTACAAGTATTCCGACGGTGCCCCCGAATGGGCAACGCTGATCGACGACCAGGAGCATCCGTCCGAAACCGGCGCCGTCTGGGACGACGCCTATTTGACCAGTCCGGCCATCCAGCGCGCCTTTGACAATTTCTGGGCGAACAAACCCTGTTCGGACGGGGTCGGCGTGCAGGACCACTTTGCGGCGGCGTGGAAGAAGGTCGCCGAACGCTACAAAGATGAGCCCACTGTGATCGGCTATGATTTGTTCAACGAACCCAACATCGGCAGCGGCAACCTGCAGGCTATGGACGCAATACTGGTGGCCGCCGCCCGGGCCATCTCAGAGAAAGACGCCCCGGCCCCCGCGCTCACGCCGGTCGATGTGCTTGCCCAGTGGATGAGTCCGGAAGGACGCAGCAAACTCATGCGGCACCTCAAGGAAATGGATATTTACAGCAAAATTCTCGAAGCGGGCGGGCCGGTCTATTCGACTTTCGAACGGACGCAGATGGTGCCCATGTTCCAGCGCGTGCGCGACGCCATCCGGACGGTCGACAGCAACCACAGCATCTTCCTGGAAACGAGCATGTCGGCGAACATGGGCATTCCCACGGGCGTCGCGCCGGTCATGGACAGCGCAGGCAAGCCGGACGCGCTTCAGGTCTTCGCGCCGCATGCCTATGACATCGTGGTGGACACCGCGGATTTGGCCCTGGCCAGTGACGAGCGCCTTGAGCTGATTTACCGGCGGCACGCGGAAACCGGCAAGAAGATGAACATGCCCGTGCTGATTGGCGAATGGGGCGCCTTTGGCGGCGGAAGCCCGGAGATCCTGCCCACAGCGCGCTTCAATATCGCGATGATGGAGAAGTACCTGCTGAGTGAGACTTTTTGGGACTATAGCGGTAATTTGGGGCAGGGGGCCTGTTCTGAAGTGTTCCAGCGCCCGATTCCCATCCGGACCAACGGCGTGCTGATGGGCTATAAGACCGATTTCGCCGCCGGGAAATTCACCTGCACTTGGAAAGAGGACCCTGCAGTGAAAGCGCCCACGAAGATTTACCTGCCGAAGCGGGTCTTTGCCGGTCCGGACGCGGTGAAGGTCATTCCGCCCGGCGGGGGATTCACGGTGGAACCCGTCGCGGGTGGTGCGGGCGATGTGCACGTGGTGATTGCCCCCACCGGTCAGGCTGTGGAACGTACGCTGACGGCCAATTGAATTCCACAGCCGCAATAAAAAACCGGGCAGTCTGGCCCGTTGGACCGGACTGCCCGGATGAATTTCCTGGGGGCTGCTACTTGGAAACGTTGAACTCGGCGCGGCGGTTCTGGGCCCAGGCCGACTCGCCGTTGCCGGGGTCGGCGGGGGATTCGGCGCCGTAGCTGATCGTTGTAAGACGTTCGCCGGGCAGACCGAGCTGCATGAGGTAGGTGCGCACGGCCAGCGCGCGACGTTCACCCAGGGCGAGGTTGTATTCCTGCGTGCCGCGGCTGTCGCAATGACCGGCTATCTGGATCATCGCTCCGGGGACCTTCTTGATGTTCTCGGCGTTCGACTGCAGCGTCGCCATGGCGTCGGAGCGAATGGCCGAACTGTCGTAGTCGAAGTGGACGGTCTGGAGACCGTATTTGCTGCCCGGCTCAAAGGTCGTGTTTCCCTGGTCAAAATTGGACAGGCCGCCGGTGCTGCTGGAATCGCCGCCCAGTCCGCTGCCGGCAGTCGAAGCGCCGCCTGCGCCCTTGTCAAAACCCGTATTCAACGGCTTCTTATGCTTGCAGCCGGCCATGCCGAGCATTGCAATCACAACCACCATAAGAACCATCAACTTCAACATGCTCTTCGTGCTCATCTTAACCTCCGCTGTGCCGTCGATCCTGGTTGCCACCGGTCCGCGGTCCGCGTCTCACTGGCGAACCCGCCTCTGGTCGGCCATTCTCTCGTCGACTGCCATCATTACTACACTGTATATCCCATCAGCCGAAAAAGTTTCACCACGGGTTGTGGTGGACGGGATAATCTGTTCCGTAATACCGATGGAGAGGAAAACTGTTACACAAATCGGAAGATACGAGAATAATGAGATATATTGGGAGTCGGAGGAGGAACGGTCTTGTCCGCTTTCTGCCTGGCGCTCACGCCCGCCACAAGGGCGGGCGCTACGGGAGAACGACGGGGAATGGCTGGGAGCGGACTGTCTTGAGCACTATTCCTTTACAAATCTCGCGGCGTAGCCGCCGCCGGGGGCCAGTTTTAGCGTGAGCGCGTCCGCGGGTTTTACAGTGGATGTGGACCGGGCAAAGTCGGTGCCGGTGGTGGCCGCGCCTGGACCATCGGCGAAGGTGTCGGCCTTCCAGGAACCGCCGCCCAGGAAGGAGAGCGGCACGGTGATTTCGCGGGCGTCCCAGTTGTTCATGGCGCCGACCCACCAGGCGTCCCCCTTGCGCCTGGCGACGACCACGTATTCGCCCACCTTGCCGTCGACTCCCTTGGTTTCATCCCAAGTGGTCGGGCACCCGGCGATGAAGGAGGTGCATTCGGGCTCGCGCTCGTAGGCGCTGGGGCTGTCGCTCAGCATCTGGAGGGGACTTTCAAAGACCACGTACATGGCCAGTTGCTGGCATCGGGTGCCCAGACTGGACGGCTTGTTGAAAACGGGCTTGAAGACATCCTTCTGTTCGTTGCGCATGGCGCCGGGGGTGTAGTCCATCGGGCCGGCGAACATGCGGATGAAGGGGATGGAGGTGGTGTAGGCGGGGTCGCTGATGGAGGACCACTTGGACTGCTCCATCCCGGCCACGCCCTCGCGGGTAATCAGGTTGGGATAGGTGCGGCGCAGGCCGGTGGGCTTGTAGGAACCGTGGAAATCGAGAAGCAGGTGGTGGTCGGCCGTGGCTTTGGCCATGCGCTCGTAAAACTCCACGATGACCTGGTCGTCGCGGTCCATGAAGTCGACCTTTACGCCGGCAATGCCCATCTTTTCAAGCCAGGGCAGCACCTCGTCGCGCTGGCGGTCGAGGGTGCACCACACGCACCAGAGGATGAGCTTCACCTTCTTCCCGTTGCCGTATTGGATCAGTTCTTCCAGGTTGACCTCGGGCTTGAGTTTGGTCAGGTCGCGGGTGTCCGACCAGCCCTCGTCAAGGATGATGTACTCCAGGCCGTTCTTGGCGGCGAAGTCGATGTAGTACTTGTAGGTCTCCGTGTTGATGCCGGACTTGAACGGCACGTCCCACAGGTTGTTGGCGTTCCACCAGTCCCAGGCCACCTTGCCGGGCTTGATCCAGGAGGTGTCGGCCAGCGCGCAGGGCGTGCCAAGGCGGTAGACCACGTCGTTCTCAATGAGTTCGGCGTCTTTGCGGGCGACGCCCACCACGCGCCACGGGAAGGCGCGGCTGCCGGTTGTCTTCGCGATGAAGGGCTCGGCCGCTTTCACTTTGATATGGCGGTCCCCACTGGGTGCCTCCACCTTGGGATAGGGGGCAAAGCGGCCGTTGAGCTGCTGCGACCCCTTTTCGTCGCGGACCAGGAACATGCCGGGGTAGGCGTTCAGGTCGGCCTCGGTGATGATGAGTTTGAGTCCCTTGTCGGCGGCCACCAGCAGCGGCATGAAGGACAGCACGCCCGGCTTCCATTGGGACACCGGCTCGACGGTGTAGGGGGACTCGAAGGAGGTGCTTACGGTTTTGGCCGTGGTGCGGTGGAGTGTGTAGTCGCCGGCAAGGTTGAAGGTGGCCGTTTCGTCTTCCACAATCATTTCGCCGTCGCGGGCGGTCACTATGCGGTAGGCCGCAGCGTCGTCATAGGCGCGCACGAGCAGCGAGAAGTCGCCGTCGAAATCGAGGCGCAGTTCATTGCACTTGTTGGTGATGACCGCCCGTTTCTCGGCCACGGGCGGGGTGATGGACTCGTCTATGGCGGCCGTGTTGGCGCTTTTCAGTTTGGCCCGCGCGCCCAGCGTGTCACCCTTGTAGAGTTTGAGGGCGATTGGGGAGGGGTTAACAACGGTGACACCGTCCACGGAAAGCGACCACGCCAGCCGCTTGCCGGTCTCCACGGTCACCTTGATGCGGCCGTCGGGGGAGGCCACCGATTCTTCGGCCATGGCGGCAAGGCCGGCAAACAAGGCAAGCACGGCCACTATGAGCACGGTGCGGAACAGCGAATTGCCAAACATGGGAAAGCCCTCCTGTGTGGATGTTGACGCGCACCAGCATACGCGAAGCGCGGGCGGATGACAAGATGCGCTTTTTCCAGGGGAGGGGCGGGACGGCCCTAATTGTCGCTGTGGCCGTGCCTGCCGCCCTCGGGGCGCGGGGGCCAGTCCTCGGGCACGCCCGGGGTCTTGTACCAGAGGAAGCGCGGTTTCATGGTGCCGAAGCCCTCGACACGGCCGCCCCGAAGTTTGCCAAGGGCCACTCCCTTCTCGTCGACAATCTCGGCATTGAAGCGGTAGACGTCGTCACCGTCCCCCTCTTCCCTCTCGGAGGTCACCGTCTTGACGTAGCCTCCCTTTTGGACCAGTTCCTCTAGATTGTTCAGCGTCGTGAGCAGCTGCTTGTCCTCTTCCGAGGGGCCGCAGTTGTCGGGGCCGAACATGGCAAACATGACCAGCCCGGCAAAGGCTATCCCCGTGAGCGAGAAGGCAAGCTTGAAGATTTTGCTGCGGTCTGCGGCCATGGTGCGGTTCCCCCTAGGAACGGGTCCTGTCGAGCAGGGTGCCGAGGAACAGGGCCATTCCCTTGTTCACCGGCGCCTGCGTGCTGGGATACTTGATGAACTCAACGTGCCCGTCCATGTACAGCACGTTCGAGCCGCCCGGAACGTGGTTGAAATACTTCACGTTCTTGGAAATGGTGTCAAACATGATCCAGATTTCGCTCTGGGCGCGCGAACTGCCGGCGGCGTTGTTGATGTCGGTGATCAGGAAGCGCTCAATGCCCTCGCGCAGGCGGTATATCGTGCTGCCGCCGCCGTTGCCCATGGCCGCGTTGTTATAGGGCTGCACCGTCTTGTCCCCGTCCGCCACCCTGAGACTGGCGGAAAGAATCTGGTCCTCACTGCTGATGCCGGCGCGCGCGGCAATCACCTCGCCGACCGTGGCGGTGAAAAGGCTGATGAACTGGTAGGGGCCGCTGCCGCTGGGATCGTCCAGGATAAGGTTGCTCGGCATGCCCGGCATGATGGCCATGATGGTGCTCAGGTCAATGGTGGGGTCGCCCTCATTGCACTTGTCCAGCAGCCAGCCCATGTAGGCATAGCTCGCGTCGATCAGTTCCGGGTCGTCCATGATCTCATATTTGCCCGTGGCCTTGTCCTTGAGGTCTTCGAGTTTGCTGTTCGGGTCGGACGGGCACAGGATGATGGCCGGGTCGGTGAGGTATTCGGGGTAGATCGTTCGCACCATCGGGCCGATCGCTATGTCCGCGTTGTGGCTTGAGTGGGCCTCGAACTGCATGGGCGGGAACTTGCCCCCGCCCGCCTCGTTTCCATACATCTTGAACACCAGACCGAACTGTTTGAGGTTGTTCTGGCAGCTTGCGCGCCGGGCCGATTCGCGCGCGCGGGCCAGTGCGGGAAGGAGAATCGCGGCGAGGATGCCGATGATGGCGATGACGACCAGCAGTTCAATGAGGGTAAAACCGGTGCGTTTTGTTGACATTTCAGCGGACTCCAAGTTTGTCGCAGGCAGCGCGGCCGGAAAGCGGCCTACCGCAGTTTGCTCAGTTTAGACCCGATTGGTTGCACCAAGGTTTCAGGGGTAGACGCGGCATCCCGCCGCGTTCGTCCAGTGCCTCTTGGGGGGCAAAGACGAAAGAGGCTGGAAGCCTCCTCTACTGTAGACAGGCCATCCCGCCGCGTTTTCTTATTGTCCCCGGTCCCTTGCGGTGGATTCCGGAGGGTCCCTGCGGGTAAAATCTACGTGAAAGGTGCTCTGCGCCGTTCACCCGCGGAGGGTTAGCCTAATGGTAAGGCACCGGTCTTGAAAACCGGCGACTTCGGTCTTGCGAGTTCGAGTCCCGCACCCTCCGCCATCTTTTTCCCTTTGTTTGCAACGGTGATTTGGCCGGGCCACCGAAGTCACCGGACTTTGCCGGGTTTTTCCGGGGCGTTTCCGGTCCATCCATTCTGGTCTCCCGTCGGCTCGTTTTGCCTTGTCCTGCATCACTTTTCCGCTCACAGGGAGAGTCGCATCCCTTCGGCATCGCAAAAGTCCGATTGGCTGCGATATTCGGCATGCCAAAAGTCCGATTGGCTGCGATAGGGGCTCCGCCGCGCGGCGGTCACGGGTGCGGCGAGAAAAGGCTAGACCCCCCGCACGGGTTCCGGCACTCCGTCTCGCCTGCCGCGGCGGCGTCCGGCGGAGCGACGGGTGCTGAGCGCATCAGGCCCTCCAGAACGCACACAACTGAGCCTGGATAGATCGCCCAGCGCGAATGTGTAGTCCCGGGATCTTGTTCAGCCGCGGCACATACCACAGAATCAAATCATAGACATGCTGGATGATCGGAAGCTCAGGAGCGACAGGCATGTGCAAAATCCTCAAAAATTGATCGCGCCAAAGGCGCGATCAGAGAGTGTAAAGGGGAATAGCGCAGAGGGCAATAGGGCTACAGCGCCCAGTATTACGGAGTCCACGCAATGCGGAACCCGTAGTTGCTGAACGTGCCGCCCGGGGTGCTGTAGTAGCGGTAGGCCGACCGGCAGTAGTAGCCGCTGTTGTACCAGCCACCGCCGCGAAGCACCCGGTGAGAACCCCGAGGACTATCCACCCAGGCCTGGCCACCCTCAGGCGCGCCCGTGTAGCTGCCGTGCCAGTCATCCTCGCACCACTCCCACACATTGCCGCTCATGTCGTACAGGCCAAAGGCATTGGGTGCCTTTCCGCCCACCACATGCGCATACTGCTGGCCAGCATTCCAAGCATTGCCTACGTACCAAGCGTAGTCCCCGATGGCCGTGTAGCCGGGGTCGTCACCCCAATAGAACCGGGTCTGCGTCCCCCCGCGGCAGGCATACTCCCACTGCGCCTCTGAGGGAAGACGGAAGGACTTGCCCGTGTAGCTGTTCAACGCCGTCAGGAACGACTGCGCGTTGTTCCAGGACACATAAACCGCGGGACTGTCCAGATCGGCAAGCACGTAGGATTGTCCCGTCCACGGTGCCGTACCCATCACTGCCGTCCACTGCCGCTTGGTCAACTCATACTTGGCCATCCAGAACCCGCCCAGCGTCACCAAATGCTGCGGGTCTTCATCCGAGTAGCTGTCCTGTTCGCCCGCGTACCGGCCCATCTGGAAGGTCCCGCCCGGTATCCACACCATTTTCAGCGGCACGCTTCCGGGGAGCATGACCGTTTCTGTGGTGCCCGTGTTTTCCTCCAGCGTAATCGTGTCGCTTATGGGGCTGGACATGCCCGCAGCGTTCCTCACTTTGAACCAGACCGTCTTGGTCCCGTAGCCCGCGGAGGCGATGGTGAAAGACGGCGCGGTCGAATAGGGAAACCATGACGCCCCGGAGAAGCTGGACGACTCCGAAGCCTGATACTCTGCGGGCGCGCCCGCGCACACGCTGTTTAACGTAACGCCCCGGGACACGGTTGTGCCACTGCCCGAGTTAACCGCAAAGGCATTCACCGCAGGCAACCCTTGCTGGGCGCTCGAAACGGTGAAGGTATACTCAGCGGAGGGGGTGCCATTGGGGTTGATGACTTGGGCGGTCCAGGACGTGGCGGCCGCGCCGAAGTTTGCGCTCAGCGTTACTTTTCCCGCGTTCACAAAGGCCGTCGCCTTGGTCCAGGGCCCCAGGTTCTCGGTATAGTCCCGAAGCCGCACGGTGCATCCGGAGACAAAGCCGCTCCCGTTGACCGTGAGGGTCTGGGAACTGGCGGACACGGGGACGGGATTGGGCGTCACCGACGTGATGGCCGGCCCGCCGGCTACTTCGTTGAGCGTTATCTGTTTGGGGGCGATTGCCACCGACACCAGCCCGTCCACATTGCGCACCCAGAAGTAGATGCTTTTGACGCCGTTGCCAGCGGACGTGATGCGGAAGGAGAGCGCGCGGAAATAGGGCTTCCAGTCAGCCCCAGCCCCCGGGGTACTGGCCGATTCGCTGGCCATGTACTCCTGCGGCGCCCGTGTGCAGGTGCTGTTCAGGGTGACCGTCCGACTTGATGTCGAGGCGGTGCCGTTGTTCACCGAGAATGCGGTGACCACCGGGGCGGGAAGGACACAGAACTCATCCACTTTGGCGCGGATGGTTTGGGCCGCCTGGCCCTGCATGTAGGCGCCCCGAAAGTCGTGGTGTTCAAGCAACGTCTGCGCGTCATCCTTGAAATTCGCCCAGAGGTGCCACCAGCTCGCCTGCGTCGGAACCCAATCACCCTCGTAGGGCAGCGGCGGGTTGGTGTATCTTGAAGAAAGTAGTTGACCCACCAAGTCTCCTTCGATGTCCACGCGAAAATCGTTGGCCGCAGCAACGGCAAGCGGAGCGCTGACCGGACTGCCCGTTTCCACCACGCGGACCTTTTCCCGCTGGGCACTGGTCAAGAGCAGCAGCGCCTGCTCCGTGTAGAAATTTCCCTGGGAATGGGGAACGATGATGACATTGCGCCCCTTGGCCACGTGGTCCTGAATTCGCGCCTTCAGCGCCTGCACCAGCGGGTGAATGCTGCCAATCGCGACACCTTGGGCCGCAACTTCATCCAATATTTTCTGCGAACCGCACTCAACCAGAAAATCCCAAACGATCCCTATAAGCCAGACGGACGGATTGTACACAAACTCGGCGGCCCCATCTTTTTCGGCCAGCACCGTGTCCAACTTGTCTCTTAAGGCGGTGTAATTCGACTGGCCCTGCAGGCCGCTCGTGGCCATGCCGTTGATGTGGATGACCACATTGGAGCAGACCTGCCCCGCCGGCAGATTGATGTCATAATCATTCTTGTCCGAGTAATTCAAAAGGCGACGCTGCTGCACCATGTCCAGCGAAAGGACGGTCGGCGACGCTTCCTCGGACCGTTGGACGAGAACAAGCGGATCGCCGCCGCCGTTCAGATAGGCGTAGAACGCCGTGTCGAGTTCCTGCAGGGCACCGTCCGCGCCGCCTGTCTGGAATGCGGCATCCATCGCCGCAAACAGATCATCCGAGGCCTCTTCCACCGGCACGGCAGGGTCGACGAACTGGTCAAAAGCGCTGGCAACAGTGGTCGCAACGTTCACACAACTGCCTTTGACGAGTTGGTGTTGAAGCGTGCCCGACTTCACGGTCAGCGTGACCGTGTAGATTCCTAGGTCACTGTACGTATGTACGGGATGCTGTTCGCTGCTTGTGGGCGAACCATCGCCGAAGTCCCAAGTCCACGAGTCAATGGGGCCGTCGCCCGCCACCGAAAGGTCTTCGAACTCTGTCGTCAGGGGCGGTGTGCCAGACGAAGGAGTCACCTGAAACGCCGCTTGGGGGCTGACCTGCAAATTGATAAAGTCATTGAACACGGCAGAGTAGTTGTTTGCGCCGTCGAGGTACTGCACCCTTACGGTATGATAGCCGTTCGGCAAGGGCAATGTGTGCGCGCGGGTGGCCGTGGGCGGTTCCCATGCGGTCCACGTTGATCCGTTGTCGCTCAACCGCATGCGCGACACCCCCGCGCCAGTTCCGTCAGACCATGTCAAACCCAGGGTTACCGCCTGACTGGTGGCAACTGATGCAGCGCCGTTGATGACGATGGTTCCTGTGGGTGGCGTAGTATCCAGCCGGATGTAGTCGCTGAACATGGCCGAGCGGTTGTTGGCCTTGTCGAGAAACTGGACCCGGACCGTCCTGTGACCGTCCGCACCTGCGGGAAGCGTGTAGACCCGCGTCACTGCCAGCACTTCCCAAACAGACCAGGTTGCCCCGTCATTGCTGAATCGCATGCGCGACACACCCGAACCGCTGTCGCCGTCCGACCAAGTCAGCGCCAGCGTGACGTTGGCCGAATTGGTGGCGCTCCGATTGCTGTTGATGATGATCGTGCCCGTGGGTGGTGTCGTGTCCACCGCATAGGCCCCCGGCTGCGAAAGCCCCCCAACCGCCAAGCATATCAACAACATCCCCATCCCAATTGACCACGGTGTCCTCTGCATCGCACACACTCCTCTGATAAGTCACCCCGTTGCATATGTGTGGTAGGCGCGCCCTTCCGACACCCGGCCAAGAGCAATCCAACCATATGCAGATATCTCCAGTATGGGCTGAAACTCTGTTGGGGTCAAGTAGGCGCGCTTTGCCAGTAGAAAGCGTTTTCTATCTCCAGAATCAGCCTGCCGAGCCGCTCTTCTGTGCTCCGCCCCGCCCACCCGTATCGTCGCCCATCTCAGTCGCATATTGATTCTATGCGGTGCCCGGCGCATGAGGAGCGGCAACCATGCGCGTATTTCGTTCCCTGGAAGAGGTGCGGGCGGCAGAGAACCTGGAGCCAGGCTGGCGGCTGGCCCTGGAGCGGGTGATGGGTGATCTCACGTCGGCCTACGCCAACGCGGGCTGCACCTATGACCCCGACACCGAGGGGCCTGTCGTGCTGGCCGAGCGGGGTGACACCGATGATGACTGGCGCGGCCTGATGGGAAGCACCCTGTCGGACGCGCTGTTCGAGGGGGCGACGCTGGAGCATGGCTGCTTCGTGGCCGTCGTGCTCATGAACAACCAGTTCGGCTACACCATCGTCGTTCCTGACGCCCCCTGGCTCGACCCGAAGGCCCTGTCGCGGCTCATCGACGCGATGGGCTGACCCCACACCTCCCCGTCCTGTCCCCCGCAATCCCAAATCCGAAAGGAAAGGAGTCCCCGACATTGAGCAAGAGCAAGCAGAGCACCCTGCCCGAACCGTGCGGTTCGGGCTACCGCTATTCACCCAGGCCGGACTACACCGTCGCGGGCGTCGATCTCGGCCGACTGGCCG
>CAIUWO010000928.1 GCA_903902895.1 Candidatus Hydrogenedentota bacterium
CCCCGTCGGTGGAAAGAGCCGCATTGATCCAGTCACGGACGGATGCAGTACGGCGATGGCCATGCGCCCATCGCGCCAAGCGAGTTCCACCTCGACGCCGCCCCTTGCTCGCAAGCCATGCACCTCGCCTGCGGGCCATGCCTTGGACAATGCGGGCAGCAGGTCCAACTCGCCCGCGCGGCTTTGTAACAACATCTCCGCCAGACCGGCGCTCACCCCTTGAATGCCTTGATTGCCTTCCATGGAAGGCACACGGTCACTGTCATCCTCTTGCGGATGAATGCTGATGTCTGTCAACATTTTTGTCAGCACGGCATGGGCACGCTCCGCATCACGCAAACGCGCCCGTAGATTAATCTTCCACGCGCCGGACCAGCCCCGGTTTTCGTCACCGCGCCGGTCGAGGGTTGTGCGTACCGCTTGGGCGAGATCGGGGTGTTCCCGAAGACGAATCTGGTCACTCGGATAGAAGGCATAGAGGGGGGACAGATGCCGGTGCGTGACTTCGTTCTCGTCGTAGTCCTCAAGCCACTCCATGATTTGTCCGTGCTTCCCGATGCGAATCGGAGGCAGTTTCTCCGCCGCCTTCTCCAGTTTTTTCGTGAACTTCTGGTCCAGCCCGAGGGTCTTCGCCGCCTCCGTGCAGTGTGCGAAAAGGTCGCGGATGAGTTCGGCATCAAGGGTGGGGCCCATGCATACGGCGGTCTTGACGTGATGCGAATCCGGGGTCAGGAATTCATTTTCGGGCGAGGCAGCCGGGGCCGTCACGAGCCACTGGTGCTTAGGATCCTTGATCATGAAGTCGAGACAAAATTCTGCCGCGCCCTTCATTAGCGGGTACAGCTGCTCGAGATAGGCCCGGTCGGGGTTGAAGGCGTAGTGTTCCCATAGCTGATTGCACAACCAGACGCCCATGGTGGGCGTCATCCCCCACTCCGGCCCGTCGGTGGGGGCGGTGTTCATCCAGACATCAGCGCCGTGATGGGCGCACCATCCATCGCATCCGTAGAGTTCGCGAGCCGTGCGCTTGCCGCTTTCGGCCAGTTGTTGGACCAGCAACAGAAGTGCGTCGTTGGTGCCGGGCAGGGCTGTGTTTTCGGCATTCCAGCAGCATTCCTGCAGATTGATATTGAAGGTCCAACGGCCATTCCATCGGGCCTTCAAATCGTCCAGCCATACGTTGTGGTTATTGAAGGGGAGGGTGCCGGGTCGCGAATCGGCGAGGAGCAGGTAGCGGGCATACTGAAAATACTGGGCAGCGAAGAGGGGATCCTCCGCACCGGTGGTGCGCATACGGGTCAGACGCGCAGTCGTGTCGATTCCCGCCATGTCCTCTGCGGTTTGTTCGGCATTGTCGAGAAACAAACGGCACCCGCGAAACTGCGGCTGGTAGTCCCGGATATGCCTGGCAAGCAGCGTGTCATACGGTAGGTCAGCACCGGCGAGATAGGCCTTGCACCGCGCCGCCGGATCCCCGCTGATGTCATTCCATTGGACAAAATTGGTGGCACCCGCAAGAATCAAGGTGGCGGCATTTGCGCCCCGGACGGAGACGCAGGCTCCGGTGCCGGGATGCTCGCTCCCGGTCTCGCCCGATGTCACTTCGCCACCTTCGGCATTCACCCGCAGCCGCGATTCCCATCGCATCCTGCTTTCCATGTTCACCTGCACGGCACCACCGGTCATTTCAAGTTCGCTGGTGGCAACGGCCTTGCTGACGGCGGTGGGCTGGATGCTGTCGAGGCGCGCGGTGAAGGACAGTTGCCCCGGTTGGTCACAGGTCAGCCGCACAACGACCACTTGGTCGGGAAAACTGGCAAAGACTTCGCGGGTATAGCCCACCCCGCCAACGCGGTATTGCACCCGGGCCACGGCACGGTCCATGTCCAGTTCCCGACGGTATTCCTGACAGGATTCGTGCCCGTTGAAATCGATGAGGAGGCGGCCCATGGGCTGATAGGCCTGCACCCGCAGCGGGTCGCTGAAAAGTCCTCGGGCCTTGTGCAGGGCCTGGCGGTAGTTGCCCTTCATGAGCAAGGCGCGCACATCCCGCATTCGCTTCGGCCCGCCAGGACGCACGGGGTC
>CAIUWO010000929.1 GCA_903902895.1 Candidatus Hydrogenedentota bacterium
AGCAGGGCCTTCGCCTCGCTGGCGTGCTCTTCATGCCTGAATTCGGACTCGCTGAGACGCTCGGCGCGCTCGGCCGCTGTTTTTTCCAGTGCATCGGCGCGCTTGCGGGCCTCGGCAAGGTCCGCCGCGAGACGGTCGTTTTCGACGGCCAGCCCGGCCAGCGCCGCCTGCAGGCGGTCGCGGTCCGACTCGGCGTTCAACAGGCGCGGGCCCATATCGTCCACGCGGCCTTGAAGCGTCTTCTTGTCGGCCTCCAGGGTGTTGAGCCGTTCCTGGAGCGGCGACAGCTCCTTCTGGACGGCCGCCAGTTCAGCGTCGCGGCGTTTGAGCGTGTCTGCCATCTGGCGGAGCTGCTCGCCGGCCTGTTCCGCCGTGGCGCCTCGCTGCATGAGTTCCTGCTCAATCCGGTCGGTGCGGCGCAGATTCTCGTCGCGCTCGCGCTCCACCTCCTCAAGCTGCGCTTTGACCTGTTCCATGCGCTGGCGTATGGCGGCCTCGTCGGAAGTGCGTTTCAGCAGGTCCTGCTGCAGCGAGGCGTTGACCTGCTCGAGCGTGTTGGACGCGTTCTGTGCCTCCTCAAGCTGGGCCTCCAGCGCGCGCACCTGCGCCTGAACGGCCGCGCTGCTGCCGGTGCTCTTGTTTTCCAGCTTGCGCCGCAGCTCGCTAAAGCGGTCCTCCGCCGTTTTCAGGGCCGCATTGCGCCGCTCGAGGGTGGCCTCCAGGTCCTTGATGCGCTCCTCGCCCCCGGCCCTCTCGGAAGCGATGGTCTCCAGCTTTTCCTGCATGCGCAGGATGCGGCGGCGCGCGACATTAATGGTTTCACCGCGCTTCTCAAGGTGCTCCTCAAGCTCGCGGACATGGGCCTGCACGGCATCGTTGGCGGGTCCCGCGTCGCGCAGTTTCGCCTCGGCATCCTGGGCGCGCGCGCGCGCGTCGGCCAATTGGAACTCGGCGTCCAGCAGGCGCTGTTCAAGCGCGCCGACGCGTTCGGTCAACTCTTTTGACTCTCCCCCCAATTCGCCGGCGGCGGCCGCGTCGCGCAGTGCCGCCATCACAGCGTGGGCCTCGTCGAGCCGGGTTTCCCGTCCCCGGTTGGCGCTGCTCAGTTGTTCCAGGGTTTTCTCGACTGTGTCGCGCAGGCTGCTTAGACCCTGCCGCACGGCGTCGGGCGCCTCACGGAGGTCCGCCTGCTCCTGTTCAATGAATGACATCAACGCCTTCAGGGCATCGTCTGGATTGGAAAGCTTCATTGCCACAGTTCACCTCTGCCATGTACCCACACACCCACCACCGCATCCCATCGGAATCCATGGCTTTCCATTCCGACAGGCACGGTACTACCGACGATGACACATCATCAGTAAAGAGTTTATGTTTATTTCATTCGGTTGTCAACAGTTTTCAGCGGGGCCGTTGCCGCTTGTGCCAGCACGTAGGGGAACCGGGATGATTTGGGCACCGGCAACGGGCCACCATAAGGGCATAGCTCCCGCGGCAGGCCCGGATGGCTATTGGGAACAACAGCCACAGCTTAGATACAAGGCGCGAAATTACGCCTTTTCAGCCCAGTTTTCAGAGAAGGCGCTTCTATTTTATCTAAACTTGCGCGAAATCATCAGGAGAACCATGAGGCTCACCCCCGCCAGGAGAAGGTCGCCCAAACGCTGTTTCAAATCGAAAGCGCCCTTCGTTGATGAGCAGTTGCATCCGCTTGGGCTGGCCCCGAGGTATTGCTCCAATTCGGCCAGGGTCAATTGGGAGTCGTGGTTCGCATCG
>CAIUWO010000930.1 GCA_903902895.1 Candidatus Hydrogenedentota bacterium
GCCCTTCAGCTTCGAGGGCGAGGAGCGCATGAACAACGCCCTCAAGGGGCTGGAGGAACTGCGCAAGCACGTGGACACGCTGATCGTCGTGCCCAACGACCGCATCGCCGAACTGAGCCACACCAACACCTCCCTGCTCGATGCGTTCCGCCACGGCGATGAGGTGCTGCACAACGGCGTGCGCGCCATTTCCGAACTGATCACGCTGCCCGGACTCATCAACGTCGACTTTGCCGACGTGCGCACCATCATGCAGTCCAAGGGCCGCGCGCTCATGGGCATCGGCATCGCCCAGGGCGAGGACCGCGCCGTGCGCGCCGCCCGCGAGGCCATTGACTGCCCGCTCCTGGAACAGTCCGACATCCACGGCGCGCGCGGCGTCATTGTCAACGTGCGCGGCGGCTCGGACATACGCATGCGCGAGGTGCAGGACGCCATCAACTACGTCAAGAGCAATGCCAGCCCCGACGCCAACATCATCTGGGGTGTCGCGCCGGAGAACGAGGAGCGCGACGACTTCCAGGTCACGGTCATCGCGGCCGGCTTCCCCAACCGTGACGCGGCGGAGTACAGGACCAAGGGGCGCTCGGTGGCGCAGGACATCCTGACACCTGCGCCGCCCGCGCCCAGACCGGCACCCATGCCCGCCCCCGAGCAGCCTGCGGCCGCACCCGCCGCCGCCGCGCCCCAGGCACCCGTCCAGAATGCGCAGCAGAAGTCCGAGGCCCCGCGCGCCGAAGCACCCAGGCCCCAGCCGGCCCAGGCCCCGGTAGCCGCCGCCAAGCCGGCGGCAAAGCCTGAACCCCCGGCCAAGGCGCCGCAGCAACTTGACCTGCCCAGCGGGTCCAGCAATTTCACTACCGTCTTCTCCTCGGGCGCAACCCCCGAAGAGGATGACATGCGCATCCCAGCCTACATGCGCCAGCAGCCGAAGAAGCAGTGAACTCGGTACGTCTAAGAACGTGTGTTCCTCATAGCTTTCCTGTTTTGCCTGTCGCTGATCGTGCCATTAGCGGTGTGTGATTCATGAAGAGCCCGGAATCCATAGAGGGCCGTTGTGCGCGCATCGCCGCCATCGATCAGGCCCGCGGCTACGCCATTCTGGGTATGATCCTGGTGAATGTGTTGGGCCACTTTGACGTCATGCCGTGGATGCTCAAGCATCACCGTGAGGGCTTCTCCTACGCCGACCACATCGCGCCCCTCTTCCTGTTCATCGTGGGCATGGGGTTTCGGCTCAGCTTTCTGCGCCGTGCCGCCCGGGACGGCCTTCAACGCGCGCGGCGCGACGCGCTGCGACGCTACCTGATCCTGTGCGCGCTCGGTCTTGTTTATGGCTTCTTCGATTTCAAAGTCAGCGTCTGGGACGCCCTGCTCGATATCGGCATGGCCGGATTGCTGGCCCTGCCCTTCATGCATCTCGGCCGCGCGGCGCGCCTTGCAGCCGGGGTCGCCCTGCTCACGCTGTATCAGACGCTGTTTTCCTGCACGCCCTACGGCGCGTGGGTCATGGGCCACAGCATCAACGGCGGCCCGCTGGGGCCGCTAAGTTGGGCGTTCATTCTGCTTGCCGGAACCGTAGCATGGGACCTCGTCGCAACGGCCCGGCCGCAGAGGATTATTCGGGGATGCCTTGCGGGCACCCTTCTTTTCAGCGCTGCGGGGTGGGCATTGCGCGCCCCATGGCCCGGACTGAAGCCCTTGTGGCCCTTCACCCAATATGGGATGACGGCGCCGTACCCGCTGTATGCGGCGGGCCTGTGTTTCCTCACAGTCCTGGTCTTTTATCTTGCCTGCGATCAGTACAAACTCCGCTTTCC
>CAIUWO010000931.1 GCA_903902895.1 Candidatus Hydrogenedentota bacterium
CGACGAGGCGCTGGACGTGGACTGCATCCTCGCGATCTCCCGGCTCGTCAAGATTCACGGCACCCGCGACATGGATTTCGCCGTGGTCGTGAGCGACGCCTTCCAGGGGCGCGGACTGGGCGAGGCGCTGCTGCGCCACACAGTCGCCGTGGCCCGCGCCGAGGGCATGGCCCGCGTTGTCGGCGTCATTCACCCGGAAAACACGGCCATGATCCGCATGTGCCAAAAAATAGGCTTTACCCTGAGCAAGCCCGTGGGCGACGAAGTGCACGCCGAAATGCGCCTGGAATAGGGGGGCGGCAATTGCACACAACTTGTGCGGGAGAACCCAATATGCGCATTGTCTCCGTTGGAGTGTTGTGCGTCTTGTTGTCCGCGCTGTGCGGCTCGCTGCCTGCCTTCGCGCTCACCACGCTGGTGAACCGTGAACAAGACGACGCGTACCTGTGGGTGAAACAACACCTGGAAACGCCCGCGGAGCCGCTGTTTCATTTCGTTTATGGCAGCGAGGACAGCGGCCCGTTTCTGTCGCAATGCCGGGCTGAGGCGTCTGCGCGCGTGATGGATGCCGACAGAACCGAGCACACGCTGACTTGGACGGATGCCAAATCCGGCCTTGTGACACGATGCGTGGGCATTGCATACCACGATTTTCCCGCCATGGAATGGACCGTATGGTTCAAGAACACCGGCCCGGCGGACACGGCAATCCTGAAGGATGTGCAGCCGTTGGACCACATCGTCGGCGGACAGACGGACAAAAGTCCTTTCCGCCTGCTGCACGCGCGTGGCAGCCACCAGGAGCCGCAGGATTTCGCACCGCAGGAAACGGTCCTTGACAAGACGGTGAGCTTTGCGCCCGACGGCGGCCGTTCCTCCGACGGCGTGATGCCCTTCTTCAACCTGTCCAGACCCGGCAGCGACGGCGTAATCCTGGGTGTTGGCTGGACCGGCCAATGGGCTGCGACTTTTGAGCCGAAACCGGAAGGCATGCATATCCGGGCAGGCATGGAACGCACACAGCTCCTGCTCCATCCCGGCGAGGAAATCCGCACCCCCGCGATGCTGCTCCTGTTCTGGCGGGGCGGCGATTCCCTGAGGGGCAACAACCTGCTGCGCGCACTGCTGCTGAAACACTACTCGCCACGCCCCGGCGGCAAGACGGTGGAGCCGCCCATTGCGGTGTCGCCCCACGGGGTGATCCCTTTCGAGGGCAGCACCGAGGCCAACATGGTCGAGGGGATCAAGAATATCGCCGCGCACAAGTTCCCCGTGGACACCTGGTGGATTGACGCCGGCTGGAACGGCGAGCAGAAGGAATGGGCCCGCGCCGTCGGCACCTGGAGCGCCAACCCGGTCCGCTATCCGAACGGCCTCAAGCCCGTCGGCGACGCGGCCCACGCCAATGGACTGCGCTTCCTGGTGTGGTTCGAACCCGAGCGCGTCATGCCCGACACATGGCTGTACAACAACCACCCCGAGTGGCTGCTCAAGCCGGCGAACACGCCCATGCCCTGGCGCTACCAGGAGAACGACAAGTTCCACATGCTCAACCTGGGCAACCCGGAGGCGCTCGCGTGGCTCAAGGCCGAATACTCGCGCATCATCGGCGAGGCGGGCATCGACATCTACCGTCAGGACGCCAACCTTTCCCCGCTCTGGTACTGGCGCAACGGGGAGGCCGAAGACCGGCAGGGCATGAACGAAATCCGCCACGTCATGGGGCTCTATGACTTCTACGACACCCTCATGCGCGATCATCCCGGCCTGCTCATCGACAACTGCGCCAGCGGCGGCCGCCGCATTGATTTTGAAATGATGCGCCGCGCGCTGACCCTCACGCGCAGCGACCACATTTGGGACCCCGTGGC
>CAIUWO010000932.1 GCA_903902895.1 Candidatus Hydrogenedentota bacterium
AACGCCTTCGGGCCAAGGGGCGCGTCGGTCTCCAGCAGGACCGGTGTGGTCATGGGCGGACTGTCCGGCGCGCGCCGGACAAAAGCGACCTCGGAGAAGACCGGAATCATCTCGGGCCTGTTCTCGGGGTTGAACGGCGAAAGGGACACCCGCAGTTCCCGTCCGGTGCTTGTGAATGCGCCCACCCTTACCCATTGCCAGTCCGCCGGACCGGCCGCGCTTCCCGAAGCGGCGGGCATCGCCCTGCCGTCGACCGCCACCATGAGCGGTGCATTGAGCGCCCCCTCCCCCCCCGCCAGCCGCTCGACAAAAACGTCATAGGCCCCCGGCGGCAGGATTATCTGGCGGGTCAGCGCGTCGCCTTGCGGACTGTCCTGGTTCATGGTGTTCCGAAACGCCAGCCGGGGCCACTGGCCGGCCCCGTACAGTTGGAGCACCCACCGGCTTTGGGGGCCGAGCTGTCGTGTAAACCCGGCCGCGTCAAGCGTGCAGTCGGCGGCGAAGGCCACGCAATGCGCCGCGGCGGGCCTGGTCCCGGTGCCGCTGAGCCGCAGTCGCGAAGTTCCGTCGCCCGGCGCCGGGGTGTCCGCAATGGAGGCCCTGAGCCGGTCGGTGCCGTTGTCCGTGACGAGCGGCAGGTCCAGGGCGTTGCGGCCTTGCGGGGCGCTTGGGTCCATCTGGTACAGGTACAGGCCCGAAGGCGCCATGTGCCCGCCCTGCGTCATGCGCTGCGGACAGTTGGCCCTGGCCTCCAGCCACGCCTGAAATCCGCGAAAGCGCGGGTATATCGGCGCTTCGCTCTCGGGAACAACCAGCCAAATCCGCTGCAGGCCCGCCGCGGCCGGTTCCAGCGCGACGGCGCGCGCGTCGTAATAGTCCTTGCGGCAGGCGATTTCGTCGCGCGCCATCGCCATGCTTAACTCGCCGTCCATCTCCACCGCGATGTGCCGCATTTCGGGCAGGTACCACTTGGCGGTGAGAAAGGTCTCCCACGACACGTGCCAGAGCGCCTCGGCTTCTCCGGGGCCTTTGCCGCGGTGCTCCCGCACGAATTTCGCCATGGCGCGGGTGTCCACGGAGCGGATCACGCCCAGATGGTCGCGCATGTCCGGCGACAGGACGCCCCGGTAAAGCCCGCCAAGACCGACCAGGGACAACCCCACCAGCGCGGTGAGCAGCGCATGCCGGAGCGGGGCCGGGCGCAGCGCGGCCAGTCCCGCCGCCGCGGCCATCAGCCACAGGGGCAGCGTCCCGATCATGTACCGGTCCACGAAAAACGACCAGCGGCTGAACCGCGAAATCGCATAGAACGCCAGGATGTTCAGCGCGCCGGCGATGACGGCCGCCAGAACCCAACGGCGGCGGCTCTTGCTCAAAATGACGCCCGCCGCCATGAGCGGAAACAGGAGCGCCGGCAGGGCCAGGCGCGGCCAGAACCCGGGCGCGTAGCCCGAAAACAGGTTGCCGCAGAGCACCCAGAGCGAGCGCGCCGTCGGCGGCGGAACCCAGAAAACCACCTCCTGCATGCCCGCCGCAAGGCGCCACTGCATCCAGAGATAAGGCAGGGAAGCCGCCAGCACGGCACACTGCGCCAGGCACCAGCCCGCGGACTTGCGCCATGACATGCGCACCGCAACGACAAGCGCGACGTTCAACGCTGCCAGAAAAACGCCCGACAGGACGTGGGTGTGGACCAGCGCGATTCCGCAGAGGGTGTACCCGGCCAAAAGGGCCCCGCCCCGTTCCTGCTCGCTGTAGCGCAGCGCCAGCCACGCCGCCGCAAGTTCCAGGAAGGCCAGCCACCCGTACATCTTGGCGTCACGGCTGTAAAACACGAGAAAAGGCGCCACCGCCGCGAGGAGGGAGAAGAGCACGGCGCCCCTCCGCCCCGCCAGGTGTCCGCCCACGCGGAACGCCAGCGCCACCGTGGCCACGCCGGCAAGCACCGCGTGCAGGCGCACCCAGAAATCCGCCTGGCTCACCTTCTCCCACGCCCACAGAAACAGGTAAAACAGCGGCTCAATCCGGATGGTGCGCGCCGTGGCCGCGTCAAGCGAAAAGTTGCGGCACAGAAGGGTGTACATCACCTCGTCGTACCAAAGGGGATCGCGGGTCAACTGATACAGCCGCAAGATTGCGGCCAGCAGGAGAAGCGCCAGCAAAGAGACCGCGGGACGGGACCATGCGCCCGCCACCCCGGCGCCGCGGTCTTTCTTCCGCGCGCCGGCCGGTGTCTTGCTGTCAGGTCTGGATTGCATCTTTGCGGAACCGTCCTGGTGTCACGGGACAACCCGTGGGGTGATCCGGAGCTTGCCGCCAAGTTCCTCAGACCCCACTTGGCCGCATTCTAGCCCACGCCCCGATACGGGTCAACCGCCGTGTGCCGCGCTGCGGGGCCTCATGCTATACTGCCGCATGGCTGGCGCGGCGTCTTGCCTCGCCCATCCGAAGGAATACACCCGGGAATCCTGACTTCCATGACAGCACCCGACACCGAGTATCCGCACCTGCGCGTGGCCTTGTTTGGAAACGAGGTGGAGGCGCTCAACCCTCATTTCGCGCGCTTCTGCAATCTGGAAATAGTGGAGGCCGATCCCGATGTGGTGGTGTCGTATGGCGGCGACGGGACGCTGCTGGCGGCGGAACTGCGCTGGCCGGGCCGGCCCAAGGTGCCGATTTTGAACAGCCGTTTGGGGCACCGCTGCATTCCCCATCCCGCGGGCGACGTGGTCGCGGCGCTGGCCGCGGGCAGGCTGGTGAGCAGCGAGTACACCAAGCTGGAATGCCTTATCAACCATCCCGAACCGGGCTGTGTCGAGCCGGACTTCACGCTGTCGTGCCTCAACGAGATTAATGTGGACATGGGCCGCATCAACAGCGCCGTGCGCTTCCGCCTCTGGCTCGACGAGGAGCCCTTTGACAACGGCGCCGAAATTATCGGGGACGGTTTCATCGCCTGCACCCCCTTCGGCAGCACGGCCTATTTCAACGCCATCACCCGCGGCCTGTTTCAGAAGGGCATCGGCATCGCCTTCAAATCGGTCTCGCACCAGACCAACCATCTGGTCGTGTCGGAGGACGTGACGGTGCGCTTTGTCATCACGCGCGGCCCCGCGCTGCTCGCGTTTGACAGTTCCATGGACTATGTGTCGCTCCTGGAAAACGACGAGCTTATTGTGCGGCGCCATCCGCAGAGCGCGGTCATTCTGACCTGCGAACCGGTCAAACACCTCCACGAGCCGTTCTAGCGGGCGGCGGCGGGACTGGGCCACGCCCGGAAGGATCAGTATGGAAAAGAACGCGGTTCCCTACAAGAAGACTGTCTTCGTGTGCGTCAACGAGCGGCCACCCGACGGGCCGCCCTGCTGTTGCGGCCGCGGTTCGGTGGGCCTGCACGCCGAGTTGAAAGCGCGGGTCAAGGCGCTGGGCTTGGGGCGGGTGATTCGGGTGAGCAAATCGGGCTGTCTCAACCAGTGCGCGCAGGGTCCAAACATCATGGTCTTTCCGGACAACGTCTGGTATTCGGGGGTGACGGAAGGCGACTTGGACACGATTCTGGGGGACATTGTCGGGGGCGTCACCGCCGGGTAGACAGACGGTCCCAAAACGGGAGCACCCCCAAGCCCCGCCTTCGCAGGGGCCTGAGGGTGCCACGAAACCATTGCGGTTGCGGCCTGCTACTCCACGCCGCGCCTTGACAGGTCGGGCAGTGCCTCGCCGCCGCGCAGGGGGGTCAGGCGGAACTTGTACTGGTAGGGCTTGCAGAACAGCGTGTACTCGTCGTGCGGGCGCGCTCCCCAACTGTCATCACCGCCAACACCCGTCTGGCCGAGATCAACGTTGAACGTGACGAAATCGCGCCGCGGAAGCTCGCACACGTGCGAGGCGTTCTCCAAGTCTTCCATCGAGAACGGCCACGCGCTCGCGTATACGAGCGGCATGCCGACGGCCATCAGGCCGCGGCCCTTGTCGTCGGTCATGGCCACCCAGCGGACATCGGTCTGATTGCCCATTTCGGAAGGCTCGACATAGGGATGAACCATGTCCTCCACACCCGCCGAATACACGCCCACGGCCGCGCCGGTCTTGCGGTCCCAGTAGTTCTCCTGCGGGCCCCGGCCGTACCAGGTCATGCGGCCAAGCTCCTTTGCGAGGGCAACCTGCATGCCGAAGCGCTGCATCTCGGGGGCCTTCGTCTTGGGCTCGATGGCCATTTCCACCACCACGTCGCCGTTGCCGTAGACCGTGTAGGCATGGGTCAGTTTGGACTCGGCCGGGGCAATTTGGGACGCAACCTCGAAGACGACCGTGTTGTCCTTCGCCTTGGCCTTCACCTTGATGCCCTTGCGGTTCCTGCCCGCGTCACGCCAGGCGGCGAGACGCTTGGGCGCGCCGTTGCCGTTGTCATTGTCGGTCGGCGCACGCCAGAAGTTCGGCGTGAACGGTCCGGCCAGCAGTTCTTTGCCGTCCACGACGTAGGACTCGATGAGCCCCGACTTCCTGCCCACGGCGACAGAAAATCCCTCGCCCGTGACTTCAAAGCGGTCTTTGGACTTCTTGAGTTCCACCTTGGGCAGGCTCTTGGCGGCGACGGCCGCCGGGACCTCCGCTTTCCAGGGCAGTGGCATCTGGTCCCAGGCGACCACGAACCCGGCATCGGCCCAGAGCGTGTTCTGCGTGAGCGCGAAGGAGACGGTAAGCCAGTATTCGGCGCCGGGCGCGAGCGTTACGGGCTTGCCAAAGGGAATCTTCACTTCCTGTCTGGCGTGGGGCGCGATGTCGAGCGCGCCAAGGTCGCCCTCTTCCACGACCTTCCCGTCGCACTCCACTTTCCAAGTCGCCTTCAGGAACGCCGTGCTGACAAAGTCGTATTTGTTCATAACGCTGACCGTGCCCGCGGCCAGGTCAACTGGCGTCACCTTGACGTACTGGTAGACCTTTTTGACCTCGGCGGTGGCGGGCGACGGCGTGCGGTCCGCGCGCACCAGCCCGTTGCAGCAGAAGTTCCAGTCCGTGGGGCGGTCGCCGTAGTCACCGCCGTAAGCCATGAACCAGTCTTCTTTGTAGTTCGGCGCGGGCTTTACCGCCAGCCCATGACCCAAATTTTTGTCCGATGCCGAGGGGGGCTGTGTGATGCCGCGCGGGTCGTTGAACTTCTTGACCAAGCCCTGATCCACCCAGTCCCAAATGCAGCCGCCCATGAATATTGGATTACCCTCGATCACATCCCAGTAGTCCTGGAAGTTGCCCGTGCTGTTGCCCATGGAATGGGAGTATTCGCACAGGAAAAAGGGCTTCTTCTCGCCCGACTTGGCGTACTTGAGCATGTCGGGAATGCGGTAATACATCTCGCTGTGGATGTCGGCCACCTGGTTGTAGCGCTCGTAGTGGATGGGTCGGCTGCTGTCAATGGCGCGTATCGCCTCCGAAGAGGCCTCGAAATTGCAGCCCGGCCCGGCCTCGTTGCCCAGCGACCAGAAGGTGACGCAGGGGTGGTTCTTGTCGCGCTGCACCATGCGCACCGTGCGCTCGACGTGGGACGCCTTCCACGCGGGGTTGTTGCCCAGGGACTTGTTCATCTCATAGCCCATGCCGTGCGACTCGATGTTCGCCTCGTCCATGACGTACAGACCATACTGGTCGCACAGGTCGTACCACTCCTCGCGGTCGGGATAGTGGCAGGTCCGCACGATGTTCATGTTGAACTGCTTCATGAGCTTGATGTCCTGGATCATGCCCGCGACGTCAAGGGTGCGGCCCCTGTGCATGTCGTGCTCGTGGCGGTTGACGCCCTTGACCTTCACGGCCACGCCGTTGATCTTGAACACGCCGTCCTGAATCTCGATCTTGCGGAAACCGTGGTTGCAGCCGTTTGCCTCAAGCACCTTGCCCTTGGCGTCCTTGAGCACCACAACCATGCGGTACAGGTTGGGCGTTTCGGCGGTCCACTTGAGCGGGTCGGCCACGGGGGCCGTCGCGGTCACGACGGTTTCGGCGCCGGGCGCCGTGGCGCCGACGGGCATCTTCAGCGCCGGACCGACGGGCTTGCCCAGCCCGTCATACAGGGTGGCCTCGACAGTGCAGCCCGAGGCGGCCGCGGCGCCGAGGTTGCGCACGCTGGCCGACACGGTCAGCGTCGCGTCCTTATACGCCGCGTCCAGGTCGCTCTGCGCCCAGAAATCGCGCACTTGCACCGGCGCGGTGGAGTAGATGCACACCGGGCGGAATATGCCGCTGTAGCGCCAGAAGTCCTGGTCTTCAAGATAGCTGCCGTCGCACCAGCGGTACACCTCGACGGCCAGTGTGTTCTCGCCGGGCTTGAGATGCTTGGTGATGTTGAACTCGGCGGGGAGCTTGCTGTCCTCGCTGTAGCCCACTTCCTGCCCGTTCACCCAGACATAGTAGGCGCTGTACACGCCGCCGAACTGGAGAAACACCGGGCGTCCGGACCATGCTTCGGGAACGGTGAAGGTGCGGCGGTAGGAGCCAACGGGATTGTCGTCTTTCGGCAGGCGCGGCGGGTCGGCCGGGAAGGGGTACTTGACGTTGGTGTAGATGGGGATGCCGTAGCCTTCCAGTTCCCAGCAGGACGGAACGGGAATCTCTTTCCAGCCGCTCACGTCGAAGGCAGGGTCCTGGAACCCGGTGGGCTTGTCCGCCGGCTTGGGCACCCAGTTGAACTTCCAGTCGCCGTCCAGCGACTGAAACCACGGCGAGGCCTCGCGCGGCTGCGTGCGCGCCGCCTCCGCGTCCGGGAAGGGCGTGCGCGTGCAGCCAATGGGCTCGCGGTTCTTGCTGTTCACATCGGGATTTTCCCAGTCCGGCGTGTCTGCCGCGGCCGCGCAGCGCGGCAGGAGCACCACGCCCCCGAGGGCCAGCAGCAGTGTCAGGCAGACAGCGGCAGTCATCACGAATCTTTCCTTTTTCATGCCCGTATCCTTCACAGGGTCCCAACCAGGATTTCTTTCATCGTCATTGCGAGGCGGACGCAGTCCAACGAAGCAATCTCTTGAAGCGGCACGCCCGGGACCCGGGCTGATACCGCCAAGAGATTGCTTCGCGTTGCTCGCAATGACAGAGAATTTCATGGCCTTGACGGAACAGTCCGTGTCCGGCCCGTTCTTGTTGTATGTCGGGCCTAACGCCAGATGATGTACAGCGCGACAGTGGCCGCGATAACGCCCCAGCCCAGCACCCGCACCTTCGGGTCCGGGGTGAGATCAAGGTCGGAAGTGGGCATGACCACCGGGCTGGCCATGGGCTTCATCTTGGCCACAACGGCAAAGAAGGCGAAGAGCACGATGAAAATGATGGCCATGTGGTGCAGGAACGCGAGGGTGCTGAAGTTGTTTACGAGCGTCAGCACACCCTCCGGCGGGGTCACTTTCTGGGTGGCCGGGTCCATGTAAAGCGCCTTGATGATCCAGCCCGGAACGCGCACGCACCCGTACAGGATCGGTCCAAGGATGAGCACACCCTTGCCGGCGGCCACGGGGGCGTACTTGAAGATCATGCCGCCGAGGAACGCGGCCACGATGCCGGGCGAGATGAATCCCCAGATTTCCTGGATGTAGGGGAACACGCCGGGGAAGTTGTTGATGATGGGCGCCCACAGGCAGGCAATCACGACGATGATAATGGTCGAATAGCGGCCAATGCGCATCTCGTCGCGCGAGGTGACATTGGGGTTGATGTACTTGGCATAGAGGTCGATGGTGAAGATGGTGGCGGCCGAATTAAGGCCCGAGTTCACCGTGCTGATGATGGCGCCGGCCAGCGCGGCGAACATGGCGCCGCGGAAACCAATCGGCAGGATCGTCTTCATCATGTGGGGGTAGGCCTCTTCGGGGCGGCCCAGGGTGTTGCCGTAAATCTGGTAGGCCATGATGCCCGGCATGACGATCAGGAACGGGATCATAAGCTTCATGACGGCCGCGAACAGGATGCCCTTCTGCCCCTCGGCCAGGTTCTTGGCGGCCAGGGTGCGCTGGGTGATGAACTGGTTCAGGCCCCAGTAGAAGAGGTTGGGAATCCACAGGCCGCCGATGAACACGGCCAGCCAGGGCACGTCGGGATCGTTCCACGGGCGAATCACGTGCAGTTTGTCGGCGCTGACCGTGGTGAAGGACTTCCATCCCGAGAGGATGTTGCCGTCGCCGAGCACACTCAGGGCGAAATAGCCGGTGATGCCCGCGCCGACGAGCAGCGCCGAGCCCTGAAGCAGGTCGGCCCACACCACGGCGCCCAGGCCGCCGTAGGCGGTGTAGGCGCCGCCCACGATGCCGATGAACCAGATGGCGGCGATCATGGACCAGCGGTTCGCCGCCTCGGGGCCCATGTGGAACTGGGCTTCAAACATGGCGGGCAGGTCCAGCACGCTGCACATCGCGATGGCGCCGCTGAACAGCACGGTGGCCAGCAGCACGATGACGTAGGCCACCAGCAGGTAGGCGGCCATGATGGTGCGCGTGCCCGAGTCGTAGCGGAATTCCAGGTACTGGGGCATGGTGTAGATGCCCGCCGACAGGAACTTGGGCAGCAGGTACCAGGCCACGATGACCAGCGTGACCGCCGACATCCATTCATAGCTGCCAATGGCCAGGCCCGGGCCGCCCTCCTTGAACGCCGTGCCCGCCATGCCCACGAAGTGCTCGGAATTGATGTTGGCCGCGATCAGCGAGAAGCCGATCATGGGCCATACCAGCGAGCGGCCGGCGAGGAAATAATCCTCCGTGCCCGATTCCTTGTTGCGGCGACTGCCCCACAGGGCGATGGTAATCACCGAGCCGATGAAGGCGAAAAAGATGACATAGTCCAACAATTGCATGTGCCCAAACCTCCTGTCCGTACGAAAACCGCCCTTGCATGACCACCGCGCCGGTCCGCCTCGCGAACCGACCGGATGCACATAATACCTGTGCGGCGCACGGATTTCCATGGGAATCGTAGCGGGCCCAGGGCAATCGCATTAGAACACCGACCTGACGAAAACACGGGTGACAAAAACTTCCATGCGTTGTGGTGTCCAAAAGCCCCGAAAGCACGGAACGTTTAACATAGGGCTATCGAGAGTGCTTTGCTGTTAGTCCCCCTTTGAAGACAGAGAGGACAAAATGAGCGGTTGGGCCATGGCGCGGTGGTCCACATCCCCCGCCGCTTCGCGGCTGCCCCCTTCGGAAGGGGGACTTGGAGCAGGCGCGCGGTTCAGTCGTGGCGAGAAGTACTCTCTCCCGACGACTTCTGTCCCCCGTATCTTTGAAGGGGGACGGTCCCGCCATAGGCGGGACAGGGGGATGTTAACGCGCCCACCCAAGGCTGAATCCCCCTTCAAAGGGGGACTTAAAGCCGCGCCACTCCAAAGTTTATGCACATTTTCCCAGGGGTGTTCCGGACCCGGTTTAATGCGATTGCCCTGGTAGCGGGCCCTGCCGAACTCCCCAGCGGGACGCGGTCGGTCCATCCCGTCCATCCTGTCCGCCGCGGGGATGCGCTTGGTTCAAAATGCGTTCCCTGGGCATAAATGTCTTGTCAAAGAGGCCTGTTTGTGGCATTATGATAATAGTGAGCAAGTGTGTTCGTGTTCAGAAGAGCTTGCCCGGCGCAAGGAACGGATGCGGAAGGCGGCGGTTTTGTTCTGGGGCGAGCGGTGACTGGCGCTGCGAAGCGAGAACCGTGGGTGATCGGATGTGCGGACAATGAGGCAAAAGGGTTTGGCTGGACTTCCGTTCTTTGCCGCCTGCAAAGCCCGGCGTGCCTCAGGCGACCCCGGCAAGAGCCCTTTACAGTCTCCCCTTAGCGCGCGCCGCTTCTGGGGCGGCCTGGCGGCGGTCTTCCTGGCGCTGACCGCGGCCATGGGGCTGACCGGCTATTTTTACGCCCGCCAGCAGGCGGCGAGACATATGGAGATGGCGCGCAATGAGCTGTCCATCATTGCAGACCTGAAGGCGGGACAAATCTCAAACTGGTACGAGGACCGGTTGATTGACGCCCGCACCTTCCTCGCCAACCCTTTCGCCCAGAAAGAGATCGCCCAGTTTCTGGCCGAACCCTCCCCCTCCCAGGCCGCCCAGGACTTGTCCGCGTGGTTCACTGTGCAGGCGAAACTGAAGCATTGCCAGGTCTTTCTTTATGACGCGAAGGGCACCATGCGCTTGTCGGCGCCCGCCGATGCCCCCGTGCCGGACGCTTCCGGCCACCCCGATTTCCAAACCGCACTGCGCGCCAACGACATGGTGGTCACCGACCTGCACCGTGACCCGGGTTCCAAAGATTCTGCAGTCCGGGACATTCATCTCAGCTTTTGGATTCCCGAGGGAATCGGCGCGGGAACGGGGGGGCCGGCCGCGGGCGTGCTGCTGCTGCGCATCAACCCCTATCATCTGCTCTTCCCGCTGATTCAGTCATGGCCCACGGCCAGCCCCACGGGCGAAACCCTTCTGGTCCGCCGGGACGGGGATGAGGTCATCTTTCTGAATGAACTGCGCCACCGCAAGAACACGGCGCTGGCCCTGCGATGCCCGCTCGTTCCGAACACACGCCTGCCCGCCGCGTTGGCCGCCCAAGGCCAGGAAGGCGTTGTCGAGGGAATGGACTACCACGAAACGGCGGTACTGGCCGCCCTGCGCGGCATCCCGGGCACCCCCTGGTTCATGGTGGCCAAGGTCGATCTTGAAGAGATTTTGGTGCCGATACGGAAACAGACCGTCGACACCGTGCTGGTCCTGGCCGTGCTGATTATAGCCGCCGCCCTGGGAACGGGGTTGCTGGGACGCCGCCGGGACAACCATTGGCTGCGGCAGCAACTGGCCGTCGAGCATGCGCGCCAGGCGCTCGCCGAACGCTATATCCTCCTGAACAAGCACGCCAACGACATCATCCTGCTGACCGACCGGGACGGAAGAATCCTGGAGGCCAATGACCGGGCGCTGGGAGCCTATGGCCGCCCGCTGGAGGAGATGAACCAACTGACCCTGCGGGCACTGTACAGCGAGGAGAACCGTGCCGAACCCGAGCGCGCCGCCCATGGGGCCGCGCCGCACGACGGCGCCATGATGGAGGCCGAGCACCGCCGCAGCGACGGCTCCCCTTTCCCCGTTGAAATCAGCACGCATGCCATGGAAATCGGCGGGGCAACCTATCACCAGAGCATCATTCGCGACGTCACGGAGCGCAAACGGGCCGAACAGGAACTGCGCGCGACCCGCGACTACCTGGAGAAGCTGCTGGACCACGCAAACGCCCCGATTATCGTGTGGGACCAGGACCTGATCATCACCCGGTTCAACCGTGCTTTTGAGCGGTTTACGGGGAAGAAGGCGGAAATCGTGCTCGGCCAGCACTTGAGCATGCTC
>CAIUWO010000933.1 GCA_903902895.1 Candidatus Hydrogenedentota bacterium
CCGACGATGCGGACTACCACGTCGCGTTCCGGGGCAGTTTCGATCTGCCCAAGGACACCGAGATCGATCTGAATTTTCTCGGCTGCTCGTGGTTCGTGCTGTCGATGGACGGCGACTACCTGGTCGAAGGTCCCGCGCGATTTCCCATCGATCATCCCGAATACCAGACCACGCACGTGAAACTCGGGGCGGGCAGGCATGTGCTTGCCGCGCAGGTGCACTGCGACGGCGTTTCCACGCGCATGCTGGAAAAGCTCCCCCCCTTCTTCCAGTGCGCGGTCACAGACGGCGGCGGACAAATCCCGGTCCGCTGGAAGTGCAGCCGCATCGGCGGCTACGACGAGAAGATGCGCCGCCTGAACGACCAGTTTGGCTGGATTGAATGGTGCGACACGCGCCTGGTGCCCGCCGACTGGAAGACGGTTGCCTACGACGACGGTCCATGGGCCGATCCCGTTCCGCAAAAGATCGCCTTGGGCGAACTGAAACCACTGGGTACGGCGGAGGTGCGCCAAATCAAACATGCCCTCACGGCGGCAGAAAAGGGGCCGCTGGCCGAAGTGTACGGCTACGAGAAGGACAACCCCTCGGCGCGCTTCTTCCTGCGCGATTTGGTGTGCAACAAGCTGCCCCCGCAGGGCGAGTGGCGCCGCTACGATTTGGGCCGCGTCCGCCTGGGCCGCCCCCGCTTCACGCTTGATCTTCCCGAGGGCGCCGTGGTCGAATTTGGCTATGCCGAGGCGCTCAGCCACGGCCGCGTGTCGCCCTGGATCACGCTGTCCGCCAGTGACTCGTGCAACATGGACCACTTCGTTGCCCGCGGCGGCGAGCAGGAGTTCTTCCCCCTTGCCCCCAAGGGCGGGCGTTTCCTGGAAGTTCACGTGCTCGCACCGCCCGACAAGATCCGCTTCGTGCAGGAAGATTACCTCGAACGCTGCTATTACGGCGCGCCCGAGGGCGCGTTCAACAGCGGCGATGCGCTGCTCGACCGCATCTGGATGACCGGCGTCGAGACCCACCGCGCCTGCGCCGAGGACGCCCTGATCGACAATCCCACGCGCGAGCGCGGCCAGTGGGCCGGCGACGTGGTGGCCGTGGGCATGGAAATCGCGGCGGCGGGCTACACCGATCTGCGCCTGTGCCGGCGCGGCCTGGTGCAGTGCGCGCAATGCGCCCGCGAGGACGGCCTCATCTCGGGGCTGTGCCCCGGCGGCGGCGCCTATCTCACCACCTACGCCGCGCAGTGGGTGACGGCCTGCATCCACTACTGGGAACTGACGGGCGACCGCACGCTGCTCGAAGAGGTGTTTCCCGCAGCCGAGCGCAATTTCGAGGCTTTCCAAAAGGCACTCGACAAGACTGGCCTGGAGGAGGAACTGGGCTGGGGCTTTGTCGACTGGGGCTACGTGCCCAACGCGGGCAAGTCTGACATGGCCGTGAACCTGCACTATTACGCCGCCCTGCGCGACATGGTCCGCTGGTGCGGGGCGCTGGACAGGAAGGACCGGGCAGAAGAATACACGCGGCAGGCCCGGGGGATGAAGACCCTGCTGGATGCGTGGTTCGCAACCCAGCGCGAGAACGGCCGGCCGCAGTGGGACAAGATCGGCTATCACCGCGCCGTGCTCGGGCTGCGTCTCGGCTTCTTCGAGGGCGAAGAGGAGAAGGACTGCGTTGCCTTCATCAAGCGGCACATGCTCGACTGCTTCCCAAACGACCCCGCCGCCCCGCGCCTGAGCGATCCCCAAGCCTCACAACCCCGGCTGATCACGCCCTACTTCGCGCACTACGCCATGCCCGCGCTCATCGCGCGCGGCGAGATGGATTTCGTCCTCGACCAGTACCGCAAGTGCTGGGGCTGGATGCTGGAGGACGACCGGACCACGTGGGTCGAGGTGTTCGACACCCGCTGGAGCCATTGCCACCAGTGGGCGGGGTGCCCCACCTGGCAGCTCACGCGTTATGCCCTGGGTCTGACCCCCCGCTTTGATCTGGGCCCGAACTGCTTTGAATGGACGCTCAATCCCGGCAGTCTCAGCCATGCCTCGGGCCGGGTGCCCATTCCGGGCAAGACCGACGGCGCGACGATTGGCGTTGAATGGCGCGTGGCCCCGGACGGAACCCTGGCCTTCACCATTGACACGCCGGCCGAGATCACCGTGCTGCCAAACGGGGCTTTCGGTCCCCGGCGCACCGTGGCGCCGGGCAGGCAATCCCTTGCGTTTGTGAAAGGCGACTCCGGATGGAGCCTGCAACCCTAGCCCGAAAAACACCGTTTGAAGAAAAAGCTTGGCGATTGAAACTGTTTGCGCTATAGTATCCACCATAAACAGGCGCGGAATTGTCTTTTTTAGGACTCTTCATCCTTCGGGATGGGGGCAAGAGACCGGGCAAATCCGCGCAAGTCACAAGAGGAAAGGTTGCAATGGACGCAGGCAGGGACAAAGACCTGTTGGTGGGGGTCTTTGCCGTCCAAACAAGGGGGATAACTCCGGACCGCTTAACCGGGGCCGTTGCGGCCTGGGATGCCAATCCTGCCGTCCCGCTGGGGCGGCACATGGTGGAGCAGGGCTTGCTTGATGCCCGGGACTTGGAACTGCTGGAACAACTGGTGGACGAGTCCCTGGCGGCCCATGACGGCGATGCCGCCGCGATCCTGAGACTCTTTGGGGGTGAGGAGCACGTTCGAAATATCTTTTTCGGCGGGACCACGTCCAGCTATCTTGATCATGTGGATACAGCGCCCATGGAAGGCGGGGAGATGGTGTCCGGAAAAGGCCAGGGGAACTCCGGCATCAGCGAGACACCGGGCCGTTACACGCTGGTCTCCCACCACGCCCGGGGCGGCATGGGCCGGGTGCTGATCGTTCACGACGAGCATCTCGGGCGCAATATCGCCCTCAAGGAGCTGATGCCGATGACCCCGGGGGGGGCGGGGGCGGACAAACCCACACCCATGCGCCAGTCGGCCTCGCTGATAGCCCGGTTCCTGCAGGAGGCCCGGATCACCAGCCAGCTCGAACACCCGGCGATTGTCCCCGTGTACGAGCTTGGGCGCCGGCAGGACGGCACGCTCTACTACACCATGCGCCTCGTGCGCGGCAAGACCTTTTCGGCGGCGCTCCGCGAGTGTGATGGGCTCGACGATCGCCTTCGGCTGCTCGCCAATTTTGTGAGCCTCTGCCAGGCCATCGCCTACGCGCACAGCCGCAGCATCTTCCACCGCGACATCAAGCCGGCCAATGTGATGCTGGGCCAGTTTGGCGAGACGGTCGTGCTCGACTGGGGTCTGGCCAAACTGCGCGACGCCGAAGACATCCACGTCGAGGACATCAAGGACGCGCTCCACTTGCTGGAACTGGAGGGCGACTCCCCGTTGCCGGTGACCGCCTACGGCCGCGCGCTGGGCACGCCGCATTATATGCCGCCCGAACAGGCCGCCGGACAGATTGAGGCCATCGACGAACGGTCGGATGTCTATTCCCTGGGGGCCGTGCTGTACGAGATACTCACAGGGACCACCCCGCATGCGGGGAAGAACACACGCGAAATCATCGAGAAAGTCCTTCACGAGGCGCCTGTGCCGGTGCTGGGCGCAGCGCCCGACGCGCCGCCGGAACTGGCCGTCATCTGCGAAAAGGCGCTGCACCGGAATCCGGCGGACCGGTACCAGACCGCGGCCGAACTGGCCGCCGAGGTCGAGCGCTTTGTCCAGGGCAGCCTTGTGCGCGCCTACCGCTATTCGCCCGCCCAGATTCTCGCCCACTACTACGCCAGGCACCGCCCGCTGGTGAACACCGCGCTCGCCTGCGCCGTCCTCCTGCTGGCGATGGGCGTCGCGTCCTATGTCAGCGTCCTCCAGGCGCGCAACCGCGAGCACGACCAGCGGCTGGCGGCCGAGGCCGCCCGGCACAATGAAACCATCGCCCGCACCATCGCCGAACGCAAGACCTACCAGTCGCAGATTCAGATGGCGCAGGCCTACCTGACCAGCCACGAACCGGCCCGCGCCTCCGAGGCGCTGTGGAACACCACCGCCGCGGAGCGCGGCTGGGAATGGGGCCACCTGCTCAACCGCGCCAACCCCGAAGCCTATACCGTGGAAACCCCGAACTCGGACCTGTATACCGCCGTCTTCAGCCCCGACGGGTCCCGGATCGGCACCAACACCTACCCCGAGCCGCCCGCCCTCTACGAGGCGGCCACCGGCAAGAAACTGGTGGCCCTTGAGGGGGAACCGGCGAAATACCTACAGACCGCCTTCAGCCCCGACGGCACCCTGTACGCGGGCATCGCCGGCGAGGGTGTGATCAACGTCTGGGATGCGGCCACCGGCAAACGCATCCACTGTTTCAAACAGCACGCCAGGGGCTATGAGGCCGTGTTCAACGCTTCCGGCACCCTGCTCTTCGCGGGCTACGGCGACGGGAAAGTGCGCGCCTACGACCTGAAAACAGGGGCGGTCGCCTATGAACTCGCGGCGGAGTCCTGCGCAAGCCCCGGGGCCATGAGTCCGACCAGGGAAAGACTGGCCACCTCCGGGACGGACAAGACCACGCTTTGGGACCTGGACTCCCGGACCCCGCTCTTCTCCCTCACGGGTACGCGCCCTGTGTTCAGCCCCGACGGCACCCGAATCGCCACAGTGCAGGGGGCCGAAGCACTGCTTTGGTACGCGGAAACGGGCGCGGAACTGCTCCGCTTCAAGGGCCACGCGCTGCCCATCTTCGACCTTCGATTCAATGGCAACGGCGGCAGGCTGCTGTCCGCCTCGCAGGATGGCTCCGTCATCCTCTGGGATAGGGCCACCGCCGCGATGCTCCAGCGCTACACGCTTCCGGACGCCACCCCCGCGTGGCAGGCCTTCTTCCTTGCCAACGAAAGCGCCGTGCTCGCCTACTCGGGCGCGAACACGTGCCTGGTCTTTTCCGGAACATCGAACAGTCCCGTGTATCAATTCCAAGGCAAGGGGAAATACGCAAGCTGGGCGGCACTGCAACCCAACGGCCCCCTGCTCCTGATGGTTCCAGCCGAACACCTGTTCCAGGTGGTGAATCCTTTGGCCCCCACCGGCGTGGAAAGCATTGTGGTCACTCCGGAACCGGACACCATGAATTGCAGCAGTATCTCCTCCTCAGCCTCCGGAATGCTGCTGGCGGCCTCCAGCGTCAGCTATCATGGAGTAGGTCTTTTCACCCCCAGCGCAAAGCAGCGCCTGTGCACCTTCTCGGCCGCTTTTGACAACTTCCCCACCAAGGCGGTACTCAGTAATGACGGGGCCCGGCTTGCCCTGGTTGCGGACAATCGTGTGCCTGTCGCCGTTGGCGACCCGGCCGGCGCACCCACCTGGACCGCCTTCACCGGGCATGCCGCCCGGGTGACCGCCCTGTCGCTGCGTCCTGATGGAAAACAGGCCGCCAGCGGAGATGAATCAGGAGCCCTCGTGCTGTGGAATGCGGAATCGGCCCAAGTGGAAAAGACACTGGCCGTTCAGGGTGACGCCATTTACAGCCTCGACTTCAGCGCCGACGGACGGCGCCTGCTCTCCGCCACGGCGGGCGGCACCGTGACCCTGTGGGCGGCAGACACCGGCACGGCAGTCCTGACACTGCCCAAACAGGCCCAGCCCATGGTGACCGCCGCCTTCAATGACACTGCCACCAAAATACTCACCGTCACCAGTACGGGAATGGCACAACTGTGGAACGCCGACGCGGGAACCCTCACCGGAGATTCGCAGAAGCGGCAGGGTTCCGACCGGCTCGGCTATGATCGCGCCTGGATTGCCGCCCAATTCTGGCCCGGAGACCGGCTGTTCATGGTTCGCCTGCCCTTCGAGGGAAAGAAACTGTGGGACGCGGCGACATTAACCCCGCTGGTCTTTCTTGCGGACAACGAGGCGGTCCATCCCATGAACAATGGCCGCGCGCTGGCCGTTGTGGACGACAGGGGCAATGTGCGGATAGAGGACATTCCCGACAGCGCACGCCCGTTGACGCCGGACGCATACACGCAGTACCAGCGGGAATGGGCGGCGCGCACGGCGCTGGCCGCTGAAACCGGCCTGTCCAGGACCTATGTGTTCATCAGCCGCGAGGATTTGGCGCTGGCGCTGGCCGATCTGGCCCGGCTGGGAACGGAAACGTCCGCCGCAGGGGGCATGTCCCTTGCCGTTGCCGACGCCGCCCGCACCCAGGGCATGGCGGCAATGGACCTGCGCAAGGGCGACGGCGTCTCCGCGCTGAACGGTGTTGCCTTCATGGATGCGCCCGCCGCCCGGACCGCACTCGACTCCGCCGCCCGGCAGATTGCCGGGGAGGCGCACGGAACGCTCTCTGTCACGCTGTCGCGCGGGGGACAAGCATTGGAGTACGTCTATTGGACGATCCCCCTGGCGAGGGAAGACCGGTCCGTGACGCTGACCCGCGAGGAGGCGCTTGAACTGGTGCAGCGGCAACTGGATGCGCTAATAGACTTCAGCGCCGCCCGCCCCGATGCCAAATGGCTGGAAATGGAAAACTTCCAGGACCCGGCGGGCAGGAATGGAACGGGCCCGACCGACACGATAACAATGATCGGTATCGAGGGCAAGCCCTTTGACAGTTTGGAAGCCATCGAGGCGTCACTAAACCTGCTCCGCCAGCGCATCACCACTGAAAGCCCGGTTACCTTTGTGCAAAGCTTCCGCGAGGGCGCCTATCGCGAGCACACGCGCACGTTCACCGTGGCGGGCAAGTGACCCCGCCGCCGCGCGGGCGCCGTGGATGGCCGGAAAAAATGGCAGGGATGGGGCGCGGCGCCTGCACGAAGGCGCAAAAGGGGGAAAGGGCCCCCGGAAGGATGGTATGATTTGCGGGGCGGCGTCCGCGGCATTTGTCCGGACAGGCCCGCCCGCACAATGCCCCTTTCACCGGGAGACATCAGCATGGACAGCGGCAACGGCACTCCGTTGGAAGTATTCACATCGGTCTGCGACGATTTCTATGCGACGGCCCGCGCCGCGGCGGCCTCGGGCCGCAAGGTGGCGGGATTTGTCTGCTCCTATGCGCCGCAGGAACTGCTTCATGCCGCCGGGTATCTGCCGGTGCGCGTGCTGGGGCGTCCCGGCGGCACGCCGCGGGCGGACCAGCTCCTGCAGGCCTACGCGTGCAGTTTGGCGCGGAGCAGTTTCGACGCGGCGCTGTCGGGCGAGTTCGACTTCATGGACCTGGTCGTGTTCTCGCACACCTGCGACACGATGCAGAACCTGGCGGACCTGTGGCGCAGCAGCCGTCCCAACCAGGCGGTGGTCATTGTCTGCGCGCCCACGGTCACTTCGGGCGCAGCGGCGCAAACCTACTACCGCAAGGTGCTGGACGATGTGCGCAAACAAATCGAGGCGCTGTCGGGCCCCATCCCGGACGAGGCGATCCGCGCGAGCATAGATTTGTACGCGCGGCACCGCCACCTCATCCAGAAGCTCTATGACCTGCGACGGGAGCACTCGGAACTGATCAGCGGACGCGAACTGCTGGCCGTGGTGACCTCGTCCATGATGATGGACAAGGAGGAGCATCTGCGGCTCTTGGAGCCGTTTGTGGCGGGATTGGAGGCGCAATGCGGGACAGGCGCCCCCGCCTGTCAGACTCCGACAGCCGAGGGCGGCTGTCCTACAAAGAAACTGCCCCGCGTGTTCGTCGCGGGAAGCGTCTGCCAGAACATGGGCTTCATCACGGCGCTGGAGGAGGCGGGCTGCATGGTGGTCGACGACGACCTGTGCATGGGCGGCCGTTCCTTCTCGCTGCCGGAGGCGCCCGCGGGCGACCCGATGGACGCGCTGGTGGAGATGTACCTGGGCCGGCGCCCCTGCCCGGCCTTCCACACGCCCGGCTTCGACCCCGGCGCGTTCCTGGTCGAGCGCGCCCGCGCGGCCCGCGCGGCCGGCGTGGTCTTCCTGCTCACCAAGTTCTGCGACCCGTGGTTCTTCGACTATCCGCACGTCAACAAGTCGCTTGAGACCGCCGGCATTCCGGGCCTGCTCGTCGAGGTGGAGCAGAACCTGCCCGTGCCGGAACAGTTCCGCACCCGCGCCGAGGCCTTTGTGGAACTGCTGAAAGCAAGGACCGCGTAATGGGCGTGCAGTACTACGCGGGTGTGGATGTCGGTTCCGCCACGGCCAAGGCCGTGCTGGTGGACGCCGCCGGGACCATCTGCGCGCATGTCGTGATGCCCAGCGGCGGCAACCTGACGCTTGCGGCGGACCGGGTGCTCGCGGCGGCGCTGGCGCAGGCGGGCGCGGCCCCGGGCGACATAGGGGCGCTGGTGGCCACGGGCTACGGCCGCGAAAGCGTGGCGAACCGGACCAAAACCGTCACCGAGATCACCTGCCACGCCAAGGGCGCCCACGTGCTCTATCCGGACGCGCGCTCGGTCATCGATATCGGCGGGCAGGACTCGAAGGCGATCTCGCTCGACGCGAACGGGATGATCCGCAAGTTTGAAATGAACGACAAGTGCGCCGCCGGCACGGGCCGTTTTCTGGAGGTGATGGCGCGCACGCTTGAGGTGCCGCTGGATCAGGTGGGGCCGCGCGCACTCACGGCGGACCGGTCCGCGAAGATATCCTCGACCTGCACGGTCTTTGCCGAGAGCGAGGTTATCTCGCTGCTCGCCCAGGGCGAGACGGTGGAGCGCATTCTGGCCGGGCTCTGCCTGTCCATTTCACAGCGCGTCAATTCATTGGCCATGCGCGCGGGCATGGCGCCGCGCGTCATCATGACGGGCGGTGTGGCGAAAAACACCGGGGTGGTCCGGGCCATTGAAAAGGCCATTGGCTTGCCGCTGACCGTGCCGGACCAGCCGCAGATCATGGGCGCGCTCGGCGCCGCGCTGCTGGCGCGCAATGAGGCCGTCACATAACATCACTGCCGGAAGAGTGCCGGAACCAGGAATTACATTCATGTCGAACCGCATGGCGAAAAAAGTGACAAACTGGGCCAAGGAAATGGCGCTGTACAGCCTGCTGCGCGCGAATTTTGCCAAGCGCAGGCTGGACCAGAAGATTGCCCGGCTGACCGGCGGGAAAAGGAAGCAATCGGACGGCCCCAGGCGCATCCCCATCAAGACCGGGGACAAGATGAAACTGCTGATGGGGCGCTACTACATCCGGGCAAAGGTTGCGGAAAAAGATCCGGACCAGAAGATCGCCTGGATCACCAGCGGCGGCCCGGTGGAGATTCTGCACGCCGCGGGCGTGATCCCGATCTACCCCGAGAACCACGCCGCCATGATCGGCACGATGCGCATGGCTGACTCGTGCTGCGCGACGGCCGAGGACCAGGGCTACTCGCGCGACCTGTGCTCCTATGCGCGCAGCGACATCGGCAGCATCCTGAGCAAGAAGAGCCCCATTGGCGGGTCGCCGCGGCCGGACTTTCTCGTCTGCTGCAACAACATCTGCGGCACCGTGACGAAGTGGTACCAGGAACTGCAGCGCATGTTTGACGTGCCGCTGATTATGATCGACGCGCCCTACCAGTACGGGGAGGACCGGCCGGAGGCCATCGACTATGTGAAGGCGCAGCTGCAGGACATGATGGACCAGGTGGGCAGGATCACCGGCAAGCCCATCGTGTGGGGAAAGTTCGAGGAGACCGTGCGGCGTTCCGAACAGGCGCTGCAACTGTGGCGCGACGTTCAGGACATGCTGGCGCACAAGCCCGCGCCGATGAACTCTTTCGACACGTTCATCCACCTTGCGCCGATCGTCACGCTGCGCGGCACGCAGGAATGCATCGACTACTACAAGACGCTGCAGGCCGAGATGCAGGAGCGCCTGCGCAACGGCGTTGCCGCGGTGGAGGGCGAGAAATACCGGCTCGGCTGGGACAATCTCGCCATCTGGTACAAGATTCAGTTTCTGGCCAAAAAGTTCGGCCAGCACAAGGCCGCGCTGGTGGTGTCGACCTACGCCAAGAGCTTCAGCTACCAGGCGCCCTACCGCGACGAAAACGACATCCTGCGCTCCATGGCGGCCAACTACATCGCCGGGTACATCAACCACGGGCTGGACTACCGCGAGCGCGAACTGCTGGAGATGGCTGAGAAGTTCCATCTCGACGGGTTTGTGATGCACTCCAACCGCAGCTGCCGCGCCTACTCCTTCGGCCAGTACGAGCTGGCGCGCCGCCTGGAGGAAAAGCACGGGTTGCCGACCATCATGATCGAGGCCGACCAGAGCGACACCCGGTCCTGGTCCGACGAGCAGGTCGGCACGCGCATCGACGCGTTCATGGAATCGCTCATCGCGAGAAAGACGGCCGCCGGGAAATAGGCCGGGAACGGCGTGTCCGGCCCCCAATGTCCTGTGCTAGACTGGTCCCCGCGCGGCGGCGGGCGTTGCGCGTCCGTCTGAAAGGATTGGGGCGATGGTCAGGGCTCTGTTGGCTGCGGCGGTGCTGTTCATGGGAACCCCGGCCTGGGCGGGAACCGGATTCAATGTGCGCGACCACGGCGCGAGGGGGGACGGCAAAGAGAAGGACACGGCCGCCGTGCAAAAGGCCATTGAGGCCTGCGTGGAAAAGGGCGGGGGGACGGTGCTCTTTCCGGCGGGCACCTACCTGTGCGGCAGCATCCACCTGCGCAGCAACGTGACGCTGCGCTTGGAGGCGGGCGCCACCATCCTGGGCAGCAAGGACGGAAGCGACTACGACAAGATCGAGAAGCTCGACTTCAAGAACGCCTCCGACGCCGAGACTTCCTTCTTCCGCCATGCACTGGTCTGGGGCGAGGATGTGGAACGCGTCGCCATCGTCGGCGAAGGCGTGATTGACTGCAACCGCGACCAGCGCCATGGGCCGAAAGGCATCGCGCTCAAGCGCTGCAAATATGTCGACATTCTGGGCGTGCGCCTGCAGAACTGCGCCAACTACAACATCAGCCTGCTCGGCACGGACTGCGTGAACATTGACGGCGTGACCATCCTGAACGGGCACGCCGACGGCATCGACCCGGACTCGTGCCGCAACGTGCGCATCGCCAACTGCCACATTGAGTCCTGGGATGACGCGATCGTGCCCAAGGCCAGTTTTTCGCTGGGCGAACGCCGCTCCTGCGAGAGCATCACCGTCACCAACTGCTATCTCTCCTCGGCGTGCAGCACCTTCAAGCTCGGCACCGAGTCGGGCGGCGACTTCAAGCGGATCACCGTGAGCAACTGCGCGATGGAGGGGCTGGCGGGCGGGCGGCCCGCGCTGGGCGGCATCGCGCTGGAGTCGGTGGACGGGTCGAACGTTGACGGCGTGGCCGTGTCCAACATATCCATGCACGACGTGTCGACGCCGGTTTTCATCCGCCTGGGCAACCGGGGCCGCGACATGGCGACGCCGGTTCCGGGCTCGCTCAAGAACGTGGTCATCGACAACATCGTCGCCACGGACGCGTCGAACACCTGCTCGATCACGGGCATCCCCGGCGCGCGCGTGGACGGGGTGGGCCTGTCGAACGTTCGCATCCGGTTCAAGGGCGGCTGCGCATTTCTCCCCGAAGGCGAGGCGCTTCCCGAACTGGAGGCCGAGTATCCCGACTCCGACATGTTTCCGGCGCTGCCCGCCTACGGCATGTTCGTGCGCCATGTGGACAATCTGGCGCTGCGCAACGTTCAACTGCTTTTTGACGACAGCTTCTGGCGGATCACCACGCGCAGGGAGCGCGATGTGGAATGGCCCGCCGACGGGGCCGGCGCGCCGACACCCTCCGCGCCGGGGCAACCCGGTCCCGCCATGGTGTGCGATGACGTGACCGGCATGAACATTGACATGCTCCAGACGCGCGCCGCGCCGGAAGGCGGGCCGGTGCTGCGCTTCGTAAACGTGCGCGACGCGCTGCTGCGCGGCAGTTTCGCGCCCGAGGGCGCGAAGACCTTTCTTGAGGTGTCAGGCGACTCGACCAGGCGCATCAACCTGAGCGGCAATGTGCTCGACAGTGCGGCGAAGACGGTGGCTGTCAACAGAGCGGACGAGAAGGAAATCAGGGTGCGCTGAGCGTCGCGGAAGCAAAAGAACGGCAGCCCCGTTTGGGGCTGCCTTGTGTCTTTGAAAGTGTCCGTCATTGCGAACGAAGTGAAGCAATCTCTTTCAGGCATAAACCCCAACGAAGAGGCGGCATTTCAGGAGATTGCCGCGTCGGGCCTCGCCCTCCTCGCAATGACTATGCCTACTCGATTGTCAGCGTCTTTTCCGACTCCAGATTCTTCAGCAGGTCGTCCTTCTTGAACCATGTGGGTTTGAACTTGCGCTGCGAGTAGAGTTTTTCCGACTGATCCACGTGGTGGGGGGAATTGGGATCGCCGCTCTGTCCCCAGACCACAAGGCTGTAGGAATCAATGCCTTCCTTTTTCAGGAAGGAGAGCATGATGGTGCTGGAGCCTTTGCGGGCGACAAACCTGCCGGCCACATCCGGCTGGTCGTTCGTGCCGGTGACCATCGGGGTCTGGGTGTAGTTCTTCTTCTCCCGGTTGCCGAAGTCCGCGCCGTCGCAGGCGAAGAGTTTGCCGTCGCGGCCGACGAAAGTGATGTCGCCCCACTTCACGTCAAGTGTTCCGTAGCGGGTCTTCATCTCCGAGAGCGTCTCCTCCAGCGCGTCGAGCATCCTGCCCTGGTCCTCGGCGCTCAGCGACTTGCCGTCGGCAACGGCGACGGTGTCGATCAGGTTCTCGCACTTGAGCCGCCAGAACCGCACGACCGGCGCGGCAATGCTGTCCTTGGTGAAATCGCCGTTCCATGCAAGAATGTCGGCCACCGCCTTGGCGAATTCGGGGTTGGCCATGTAGTCCTTCTTCTTGCCGCTCTTGGCTTTTGCGCCGCTCTTGGTCTTGGTTGTCTTTGCGGCCTTGGTCTCGCCCGTCGTGACCCTGGTCGTGAACGTGGCGGCCTTCTCGGCCATGACCTCTTCCCGGGCGTCCGTGGTGGCAGCCTTGCTGGTCTTGGCTTTGGCCTTGGCGGGTTTCTTGCCCTTCGAGCCGGACTTCTTCTTCTCGACAGCCGGCTTTTCCTTGGCCGCGCCGCCCACGGTGTCGATTGCCGCCTGAAGCGCAAGCTGCCAGGGCTTGGCCAGCAGGTCATGCACGTCGAGCGTGTAGGCCATGGCCTCTTCCCTGGTCACCGAAGTGTCCGCGTCGAGCAGTTCGAGCAGGCGCGCGCCGCGGGGCGACTGCTTGTCCCAGGAAACATTGTAGATGTAGTCCTTGTACTTGTCGGGCGTCATGATCGAGTCGCGCATCATGTTCACCGGGCTGCAGTTGCAGTTCTGGAAATAGCCCTGCACCGGGTCCTTGATCTGGACGAGGTCCTTGATGTCGTGGAAGCCGAGCCAGCGCGTGGCGTCGGTGCCGCCTGGGATGGGCACGTTCCACTTGACGCCTTCGGGCCGAATCGGCACCGAACCGTTGCGCAGGTACGCAATGTGCCCGTCCGTGTCGGCGAAGGAGATGTTCTGCTCCATCAGGTCAAACATGCTGAGCGCCTGCTGGAACTCGTCGCAGTTCTTCGACTGCATCATCTTGAGCGACTGCTCCAGAAGTCCCATGGACTCGATGTACCGGCTCGCGCCGCAATAGGCGATCCCCGTGGCCGGGTCCGGATCTTCCCAGACGGGTCCGTAGACGGAGTCGAGGGCGGTTTTCGTGACCGGGTCCCCGCCGCGCACGTTGATGGTGTAGGTGCGGGCGCCGAAGTCCTTCCATTCACCGTTGTACTGGTACTGCAGCGGGTTGGCCGGATTGAGCTTGACCATGAACGCGTCGGAGGTGTCGGGGCCGCCGGTCGTGCAGGCCCACGCCACATTAGCTGAATGGCCCAGCACCGGCAGCGGGGAGCCGACCAGCCAGTAGCCGCACATCTCCACGTCCGGCGCGTGCATGCGGCCCTCATAGAACACGGCCATGCCCTGCCAGGTGAGGTGCGGGTCGGTCATAAGAATGGCCGAGCCGTCCGCGGAGCGGGATGGCGCCACGGCGAAGGAATTGGAGCTGAAGGGCGGCGCGTCCTTCTTGTTGTTGACCTTGTCCTGAATCACGTCGAGGGGCCAGTTGAAGATCATGGCGCGGCCCACGGCGAGGCACTGCCAACCCTGCAGTTCGAGCGCGTAGGGGGACGCTTTGTCCGGGTGTTCCTTCAGGAACGCCTTCACGCCGCGCATGAAGCTGTCGCCCATGGCGCGGACCTCGGGGGGCGCCTGTTTCTCCCAATAGGCCTTGCAGCGGTCCGCATTGGCGACAAGCTGCATCCGCAGGTCCTGGCCCAGCGCGTCCTTGCCGGCAATTTCAGACAGTGAGCCGATGGCGGTGCGGATATTCAGATAGAGGTCGTCCAGACGGTCCTCAGCCTGGGCGTAGCCCATGGCATAGGCGGCATCCGCAAGCGTGTCGCCATAAATGTGCGGAACGCCCCAGGTGTCCCGGTACAGCGTAACCTTGGCGGGCGGCGGCGCGGTGGCCGCAGCCTTGGCCGCAAGTGCGTCCTGGACGGAAACGAGCTTCTTGGGCGCTTCGACGGCCTTCGGGGCTTCCTGAACAGGCGGCGGCGCGGGAGGCGGGTCGTTGCCGCATCCGAGCAGCGCCGTTGAAAGGAAAGCCAGCATGAGCAGAAGACGGGCAGTTTGTTTCATGGTCTCTTATCCCAATTGATTGGCAGCCTGAAACGGCTGTGATGGAGGCATTTTGGCAGATTGCGCGAACCGTAGCAACAGAACGCGCGGTTGGTCCCCTTTTGAGACACCCGGACGGCTACGGCGTATTCCTCAGTATGAATTCCACCACCGGCGCGGGGTCGTCCAGCCCGTGGGGGTGGTGTTTGAAACCCTTCTTGACGATCAGCGTCATCTGTCCGCCCAGTTTCTCGTAGCGTTCCTTCAGGATTACCGTGTTTTCCTCAAAAGGCACCACCTCGTCGGCGTCGCCGCAGATGTGAATGAGGGGGACCTTCGCGTCCGCCAGCGCTTTGAGGTTGTCGATGGGATTCTTGGTATAGGCCAGCGCCTCGGCTTCCGAGGCAAACCCGTAGTCTTGGATGAGCTTCTTCCAGTCGTCCGGGCTGCCGGGGCCTTTGCCCTTGCCGCCGGGCCAGCTCTTGAAGTCGCAGACAGGGTTGTCGCCAAAGATGCAGGACACCTTGTCCGGATTCGCCGCCGCCCAGTTGTAAACGTACAGTCCGCCCCGGCTCAGGCCCTCCAGCACAGGCTTCTTGGAAAGGCCGTATTCCTTGGTAAGCCGGTCATAAAACATATCCCAATGGGCCATGGCCTTGGGGCAGCCAAAGGTGTTGCCCACTTCGATGAACACAAGGTGGAAGCCCCTGGCGACCAGCGCCAAATCCGTTTCGGGTCGGTGGTCAAAGAACTCGGCGCGCCAGATCCAGGGATTGCCCGGCGCGGCCGTCTTGGGAGAGACGACAAGGGCCTTGCAACCGTCCACCTCGAAGTCGTGGCGTTCAAACCCGTGGTAGTCGGATAGTGCGCCGGGAAAGGGTTCGGCGGACTGTGCCCGCCAGCAGCAAAGCATCAGGCATGCCGCAAAAACCGGCGTCACCCTTCTCCAGCGTGAAATGGCACCCATAAATTTCCGTCCTTTCCGGTTGTTGCGTCCGCACGCTTCTGTGCGGCGTCCTCCAACACAGCCCATCCTATAGAAAACCGGTTTGCCTCATCAAGAAAAGGCGTCTTTCCGCCGCATCGGACACACGCGCCGCGGCGCGCCGGATTCAAGGAATAGCCTTGCGGGACGCGGTGTTTTACATAATTGATGGATCTTTGAGTTTGCGCTTGTCACAGGACCCATTCTCAGTGCGCAGAGGAGCGAAGTGCGTTTTCGTCTTAGGCCGGTTTGCGGCCAGAACGAGGCGGAACACTGCAATGAACCACGTGGACAACGGGCGGTTGCGGCGCAGTCTTTGTTCAGGAGGGCGCTGGACGACCGGGCACAGTCCCTAGCGGGACGACCGTGAACGCGGCAGTCTCTGTCGGCCTGCCCTGAAATGTCGGCCGACCCATACAGCTTGGCGCATGCCCCGCCAACTCTATAACTCACCCGCGAATGTCAAGGAACTTGAAGTTGTCTTTGGCACATCTTTCATATTCTCTCCCGTCAGGTTGAAAGCCACCGGCCAAATTGCCCGGCCGGAACGGGAGTCCCAACAGGCGGCGCGCCCGGCCCTCCGGGGGGGGCTGCCGCAAGAGGAGAAGATGATGATGGCAACAGAACAGGGTAGAAGGAAACGGCCGGGACCGGGGGTGCTGCTCCTGCTTCCGGTGCTCGTGTTTAGCGCGGTCCTGCTGACAGGATGCCCGCTCGACAACACCCCGCCGAGCCCCGTGACGAATTTCACTGCAACCGCCGGCGATGCCCAAGTGACGCTGGCCTGGGCCAACCCAACGGACAGTGACCTGCAGGGCGTACGCATCCAGAGAAAGACCGGGTCGCCCCCAACGGGACCAACGGACGGCGCCACCGTCTTTGAGGCTGCGGGAACACAGCACACCGACACGACCGCGGCGAACGGCACGCTGTATTTCTACGCGGCGTACGCCTACGACAAGAAGCCAAACTATTCCGCGGGCGCCTTCGCCACGGCCACGCCGACATCGGCCACGGCCCAGGCCGATGTGCTGGAGCAGATGGTTGAACTGGCCGCCGAAATTGCCACGGTGCCGCCGGACATCCTGCCGCCGGGCCCCAAGGCCGAACTGCTCGGAAAACTGGGCCAGGCCGAACTGGAATACAGGGGCGGACTGCCCTGCGACGCGGGCCAGACCATGGAGGAGTACATGGGCCTGTCGCAGGACCTGCGCGAGGGTGCCGCGGTGCCCACGGCGGAGGACCTGTACAACCAGGGCCGCATGATTCGCTGGGACATGCTGATGGGCGCGCCCGTCAAGAGTGACTGCCCCGGCGCGGAGCGGGTCGGCCTGGAATCGGACGCCGCCCCCGTGGACGAGAGCAACAACGGGCTTAACGCCGAGGGCACCTTCGGCGAGCCGATCGTGCGCACACTGGAGGTGGACACGGGCGGCAAGGCCATGCCCGAGGTGTTCACGCAGGTGACCATTCCCGGCATGAACTCGCTGGCCGGAGCGCCCGGCATGCCCGGCGTCCCCGTGTTCCGGCGGCTGGTGGCCGCGCCGCGCGGCTCCCAGGTCCAGCTCATGCTCGGAAAGGCCACCCCCGACGTGGCCGAAACCGTCGCGATGAACCTGTACCCGGCCCAGGAATCGCCCGTGGACCAGACGGAGATTGACCCGGCGTTCGCCGACAAGCCGTTCGTGCGCAACGGTGAAATCTACGCGAGCGACGAGCCCTATCCGTCCGAACCCGTGTCGCTCAAACTTCTCGGCGACGCGCGCGGCGTGCAGATCTATCTGCTGGAGGTTGCGGGCGGCCAGTACCGGCCCAAGAGCAACCTGCTCACGCTGTTCAGGGGCGTCAACGCCGATGTGTCCTTCACCGGCGGCACGGGCGCCTTTCTGACCGAGGACATGGCGGGACCCTTCGAGGACGGGATGGCCGTGCTGACCAGCGGGGCGCTGAACCGGCTGTCGGTGCAGAAGTACCTCGAGGCCGGGGTCATCGCCCGGCTGCGGGGCGAGGAACTGCTGATCCTGACGCATCCGAATTTCCGCGCCGCCGCCGACACGCTCGCGGTGTGGAAACGCGCGAAGGGAATCTCCACCACCGTCTTTGAATGCGGCACGGGGTCCGGAATCACGGGCCGCACCACGAACGAGGAGATTGACGCGTTCATCGAGAACCGCTACGCCACCGCCATGATCCGGCCGTCCTACGTCCTGCTGCTGGGCGACGCCGAGTTTATCGCGCCGTTCTACATCAGCGGCATCGGCACCGACTGGCCCTATGCCATCCTGGGCGACGTGGAGACCGACCGGGTGCCCGATTTCGCGGTCGGGCGGATACCGGTGGACACGCTGGAGCAGGCCAACACGGTCGTGGCCAAGATCGTCGCGTACGAGCACACGCCGCCGGTGGGCGTCTCCTTCTATGGCAGCGCGGCGGTCGCCTCCCAATTCCAGTGCTGCCGCACCGACGTGGGCGCCGCGGGCACCGACCAGCGCAGCTTCATCGAGGTGTCCGAGTTCGCGCGGAACGTCATGACGAACGCGGGCAAGGCGGTGGACCGGATCTACACCATGACCGGCAGCGGCACGCCGGCCCGCTACTACAACGGCACGCTGCTGCCGGCGGCGATCGGCTCGGGCAGCGGCTTTGCCTGGGGCGGCACGACGGCGGGCATCACGGCCGCCATCAACGCGGGCCGCTTCCTGGTGATGCACCGCGACCACGGCTGGCAGGAGGGCTGGAGCCATCCCGCATACGAGCTGCCGAACGTGGACGACCTGACCAACGGCGCGTTCACGCCCGTGGTGTTCAGCGTCAACTGCGCCAGCGGCTTCTGGGACAATGAAACCGCGGGCGGCGCCTACGGCACGACCGTGGGCGGCGTGTACTTCGCCGAGAAACTGCTGCGCAAGAGCGGCGGCGGCGCGGTGGGCATCCTGGGCGACACGCGCAACAGCCCAAGCTGGGCGAACTCCACGCTCACCCAGGGCTTCTTCGACTCGCTCTGGGCGAACGCGCTCCCGGCGTTCGGCGGCGGCACGGCGCACCGCCGTCTCGGCGACATCCTCAACCACGGCAAGATGTACCTGATGTCCCAGGTGGGGCTTCCCGTGATGGGCGTCACCATAGACGAGGGCAGCGCCGTGAGTGAGCTTTACCTGTGGCACTGCCTCGGCGACCCGACGCTGGAGGTCTGGACGCGCAACCCATACGCGATTCTGCTGCCGAACGCGGTGCGGTACCGCCCGCTCACCCAGGGCGTGAACTTGGAATACCCGCAGGAGGGCGCCGAGGTCACGGTGTTCCTCAGCCCCCCCAAGGGACTGCCGCAGCCGATTGGCCGGGGCTTCGTGCGTGAGGGCGTGGCCAACATTCCGTTCCTGGAACCGTTCACCCCGGAACAGGGAACGCTCCTGTTCTCCGCCGCCCTCGAAAACTCCGTTGCCAAACTCCTGTTAGGCAAAGCGGACCTGTAGTCGCTTCGATGGCCTTTGCCCCGGGGCCGGCGTGCCGGCCCCGGGGCCTTCTTTTATCGGGCGTCCGGGGTCGCCTGGCCGCGAATGGACCGGACGAGCTCCTCTTTCCAGGCGCCGTCCGCATCGCGGAGGCCGCTGTGGGCGTCGGGCGTGTCCTGGTAGGCCCAGACCCACCACCCCGCGAACCCGTATTCTTTGCACTTGTCGAAGTGCCACTGCAGCAGGTCGGGACCAGGGCGGCCCTCGGTCGAGATGATGGAACCGCGCACATCGTCGTGGCCCGGGCCCTTAAGGTCGGTGGAGATGATGCGCACCGCGCTCTCCGGCCCCAGAATCTCGACAATCTTGCGGAGATAGTTGACGCCATCCGGCGCGGGGTCGCAGAGGGGATAGCTGGTCATGACCCAGTAGTCGGGCGGCAGCGCAAGATCGTCCACAATCCACTTCTTGAGGTTGGTGAACGCGCTGAGCCGTTGCATTGGTGTCTTCTTGGACCAGGTGGCGTCATCTGCGAGGATGGGAAGCATGATTGGCGGGGCCTTGGGCCGTTTTCCGGCGGCACGGAATACGGGCCAGACCTTTTTCACGAAAGTTTCGGTGGCGGCCAGGATGGCGGGGTTGTCGTCGCGCTCCCACAGGCAGGGCTCGGCCGTGCCCAATGTGTAGTTGCCCATCATGCACCACAGGGCGATGCTTTCGGGATGCTTTGTGCGGGCCTCGATGGCCGTGATCATCTCGCGGTACCACATGGCCGACTCGTCCCAGGGCGTCTCGTCCGGCTTGGGCCAATAGCCCGAGTCGCCGATTTGGTTTTTCGGGTCGACCGAATAAGGCACCCACATGTTGGACACCAGGTCAAGTTCGACCGACAGGCCCGCGTCATGGCAGTCGTCGACGAAGGCGGCCACGTTGTCGAGGTAGGCGGGATTGGCCCATTCCTCCAGCGACTGGTCTGCCCCGGGGGGCAGGGCGGGCGTCTTCAGCGAGTAGGCAATGCAGACGAAGATGTCGACAAGATTGACGCCGGTGGTCGCCGCCAGGTCATGCAGCGCCGCCCGCACTTGGTTGCGGAACTGGGGATAGAAAAGAAGCCAGGGAAAGTTGGGCGCGTCCGCTTTGACCAATGGATTGAAATAGACGCCGCGGAAATGGGGCGCGGGAGCACTATCCTCCGCGAAAGAACGCACCCCATTCAAGAGCAGCGCCACCAGAAGAACCACCGGGAGAATGTGGGACAACCGCCCTCGGCTGTCATTTCCTGGGCATTTGCCACAAGCCGACAGCCGGGGGCGGCTGTCCCACATGGCAAGGTCGCCGCCCGTCATTGCAGCGCCTCCTGCAGGGCTTGTGACAGACACCGCAGTTCCTCTTTCGTGAGGTCGATCGCGGTCTTGCCGCCGCCCGGATGGGCCAGGCTCAGGGTGAAGCCCGCGTCCGTTTTTCCGATGTCCCAGCGTTGGCCTTCCGGCATTTTCATCTCCGGGAGCATCCAGTCCTCGGGGCGGAACTCCGCCAGCTGGATCAGCACGCCGAAGGCGTCACGCGGATGGATAAACACTTCCTTCCAGGTACCGTCGGGGTATTCGTGCCGGCCGAAATACGGGATGCCGTGCTCCTCCAGCCGCCGAATGGCCGCGTCCAGGTCGGGGGTTTGCAGGGTGATGTGGTGAAACCCGCCTTCCCGCTTGGACAGAAATCCTTCCAGCAGCCCGCCCCCACCCATGGGCGACACGAGCTCCAGCCGGGTCAGGTCGCCCAGCACGAGGCTCTGCCAGACGAACTTCTGACGGGGCACCTCGTAGCACCCGCCCGGGATCGCGCCCAGCACGTCGCGGAAGAAACGCTCGGCACCCTCGTGGTCCTTGACGGCGATGGCAATGTGGTCAATCCGGGAAATCATGGTTTAGCTCTCCTGTGCGGCCTATAAATTGTCTTTTTTTTGGTTTGAACCACGAAGGCACGAAGGTCACGAAGAAAGAACGAAAGACAAGAACAATATTAACATGGATGGGCAGGATGAACAGGATACGGAATGGCGATGTCCAGACCCAAAGGATAACGTGCCAGCACGGAGCAATACGGAGTGCCGTTTTGTCATCCTGAGCGAAGCGAAGGACCTGGTCTTGGAATCGACGGTGACATCCGAACAGGAACCTTCGCTTTGCTCAGGATGACAAATGCCTCCGTCATTGCGAGGAGGGCGCAGCCCGACGCGGCAATCTCTTGCCCGCACAGGGCCGTGGGTGCAAGAGATTGCTTCGCTTCGCTCGCAATGACGGCCTAAATATATGCGAGTTACTTCTTCCGTGCCGTCCTCTTCGCCGGGTGGCTCTTGCGCAGGGCCTGGTCGAGATCGGCGATGATGTCGTCGGGGTCTTCAATGCCCACGGCGAGCCGGATCAGCGTGTCGGTGATGCCGAGGGCGTAGCGCTCCTTGCGGGTCTGGCCATAGTAGCTCACGATGGCCGGATGGGTGATCAGCGTCTCCACACCGCCCAGGCTGGGCGCGATGTAGCACAGCTTGAGGTGGTCGAGGAAGCGCTTGGCCGCGGCGAGGTTGCCCTTGATGTCGAAGCTGACCACGCCGCCGAATCCGGTCATCTGCGCCTTGGCTGTCTCGTAATGCGGATGGCTCTCCAGGCCGGGATAATACACGCGGTCCACGCAGGGGTGCGCCTCCAGGAAGCGGGCGGTCTTCATGGCGGTCTCGTTGTGGACCTTCATGCGCAGCGGGAAGGTCTTGAGCCCCCGCAGCAGCAGGTAGCAGCAGTGCGGGTCGATGACGCCGCCGACGGCCTTGTGCAACCCGCGGATTTCCTCGATAAGCTCCTTGCGCCCCATGACGGCCCCGGCGAGAATGTCGTTGTGCCCGGCAAGGTACTTGGTGCAGCTGTGCAGTTCCAGGTCGACGCCCCACTCCAGCGGGCGCTGGTTCAGCGGCGTGCTGAACGTGGCGTCGATCAGCGTGAGCACGTTGTGCCGCTTGGCAATCTTGCGCAGGCGGGTCAGGTCAAAAATGTTCAGGTAGGGGTTGGTCGGCGATTCGGAGAAGATGAACCGCGTGTTGGGCCGGATGGCCGCCTCCAGTTCCTCATAGTGGCCGAAGGGGACGATGGTGCAGTCCACGCCGAAGCGGTGGATGTAGGAACTGCAGAACTCCAGCGTCTTCTTGTAGGCGTCGTCGGTGATGATGATGTGGTCACCGCTTTTCACCAGCGCCAGGATGGTCGTCGTGATCGCGCTCATGCCCGACCCGAACACCACGCAGTCCTCGGCGCCGACCAGCGCGGCGAGCCGCCGCGCGGCCACCTGCTCGGTGGGGTTGCCGTAGCGGCCGTATTCGAAGCGGGCCTTGCCGTGTTTCGTGTACGCCTCAATCTCCTTCGAGTCCTTGAAGGCGAAGGTCGAGGTCTGCACGATCGGCGTCGTGATCGAGTCGGCATAGCGCAGGCGGTCTTCGCCCGCATGAATGGACCGGGTGGCGATGCCCAGTTCTTTGGGGGCGACAGTCTTGGATTTTCGCGGCATCAGGAGGCTTCCTTTCCATGGCTTTCCGCGGGAGCACCTGTTCTTGGGCAGCTGCGGCAACGGCCATTGTAGAATCCGTCCCGGCAAAGTTCAAGAAGGACGGGGGCAGGGCAACCGCAGAGTTCGGACTGGTCTGACCGATCGGACTGACGGCTGAAAACGTGAATACGGCGACCTCAGCAGACACGCACGCATTCGATTCCCAGCAGAGAGGCCAGTTTCTCTATCTTCCCGGCCACGTGCCCGACGCCGATGGCCATGTGGTGGGCCGGACCGGCCTTGCACCAGCGGTTGAAGAATTCCTTCGCGCCGATGGGGAAACGGTAGCGGCTGTTGGTGTTGCCGATTTGGAGCGTCGGTCCCGGCACGGACGCGCCCTCGGCCACGAGCAGTTTCAGCTTGCCCGCGCCGTCCTGCACCACGGAGAGCACGGTTACGGGGCCGTTTTTCACGGACATCTGGACGGAGAGACCGCAGCCGGGCTTGCCGTGGTAAATGGGCAGCGGCACGAGCCGCACTTTGCCCTCGGCAATGGCCATGTGTCCCGGACCGTCATGTCCGAGCAGGATGACGTCGTCCTCGAAGTCCATCAGGTAGGGCTCGGAGAAGGAGCCGCCGACACCGAGCAGGTCGAGTATCTTCATGGCCTGCACGTTTTTGACTTCGCATTCCCCAGCCACGGGCACGCCGTGGGCGGTGAGCAGCGAATTGCCGGCGATCACCGAAGTCACGATGTTCTCGTAGGCATTGCCCGGCTGGCCCTCATAGTAATAGGCCATGGAACCGAGCCGGTGCGCCCGTACCAGTTTGTCCAGCGCGACTGACGTTTGCGCGGCGCGGCGCAGTTCGGCCGCGCTGCATTCGGGCGACACGTCGAACTCGTTGGCGAACTGGGCCAGCTTCTCCCCCACCTCGGCCTCCGTGCTTTCCTCACGGTGCCGGTGGAGTTCGCACATTTCGAGCAGTTCGAAATGGCTGCCAAAGACGGCGGACTGCTGGGCCAGATCGCTGTACACATCGAGCATGCCGCAGTAGTAGTGGCCCAGCACGCCGACTCGATTCTCGCGCATCCCCTTGGCCACGCGGGCGGCGTCCACCCAGTCTTGGATTTCCGCCCAGGACTCGGCGTCGTCGAGGGTGCCCGTCACCAAGTGGTAGTCGATGCCGGCGCGGTTGAACACGCAGGCGATTTCCGGCGCGGAGCAGCTCTGGCAGTTGGCGAGCCATTCGCCCGTCATCCGGCCGCGGTCGCCGAGTCCGTTGAACGCGGCATAGTCCAACTGCCGTACCGGCTGCAGGTTGAGCACCACAACGGGCACCCTGGCCTTCTGCACCACGGGCAGGACGGTCGAACTGAGAGCGTAGGTGGAAATGTACAGGAAGATGATTTCGACATCGGAAGTCTTGAACAGGTCCGCGGCGCCGCGCGCCTTTTCGACCGAGTCCACCATGCCGGCATCGACCACGTCCAGCCCGCTGGCGACTAGGCGGCGGTGAATGCCCTCCTGATAGCCAGTCAACTTGTCCAGGAGACCGTCGAACTGGGGCCAATAGGTCTCCAATCCAATGCCAAACAGTCCC
>CAIUWO010000934.1 GCA_903902895.1 Candidatus Hydrogenedentota bacterium
GTGTTTCTATCCCCGGGGGATTTGGCGGACCCGCATGGGATCACGCTGGAGGCGCAGCTCCCACAGCCGGGCATGACGCTGTTCGCCAAGGACCCGGAGCGTCCCAAACTGTGGTACGCGCCCGTGGCGGCCGAAGCGGTCGGTGACTGCGCCCGCATCTGGTATCAGCGGGTGAACAAGGACGAGCAGGAATTTTCCGACCAGCGCACGCTTTGTATCGGCGAAATCCGCGACGGTGCATGGAAGCTGGTTCCCACCTCGGCGGAAGCGCCTGCCTGGGACCGCCGGCATCCCTGCCGGCCCTTGCACCGCTCTTCTTCGCCCGGGCCATGCCCTGGACACCATGCTCAATGAGAAAGCAATCCGAAAGCTTCAAGAATCAGTGCCACAGGAAAGACGGCCCCATTTGTCCTGGACGTTGTAACGCCTCTGGAACATTGCCGGAATACCACTCGATGGAATAATCCAATTCTGACAATACGAGCGCGTGTGAACTGATCATGCCCAATGTTGTGCGCAATCCTGACGTCTCGTTCGACAAGATCTGTCTGTGCAGGTCATTGGTCACATCCAGAAAGGCCAGCGCCACCCGCCAAATATCCTTTGTGGCAACCGGCGTCACGGCAGCCCTGGTGCCGCGCAGCAGATGCTCCCATGCATCCCCGCACAGCCATCGGGTTAGCAGATTGACGCGCAGAGGATTCCACCACCTTTGCGAGACCTCCTGCATATATCCAAGCATGAACAGGACATCTTCCTTGTTGCTTTCGTCTTTAGTCAGGCTGACGATGATTTCGCGAACCGGTGAAAGTGCGCAATGCGCTGCCAACAAGCGCATTGCCAGTTCAACGGACGCGTAATGCACTGTGCGCCTGGCCGCTTTGACACCCGGCGGGGTGTCGGAAACACAACCGGCTATCGCCGAGGCCACGGCCGTTGTGGACCACCGTCCTTCACTCAGCATCTTCAAGGTTGGATGAGTGCCCAACTGCGGATGAAGGTCCCGGGCGCGCGCCAGTTCCTCAAGAACCTGTTCGTGCTCCCGGACCCGTTGTGCTTTCCTGACGCCAGACAGTGCCGTGTACCATAAATACAACCCCCAGGCAACGTCAGCAGCCCATACAAACCGCTCGCACCCTGGGCGTTCAGAGCAGAGAATCGCCAACAATGCAAGATGTTGACACTTCGCCTGAAGCGATTTCTTGCCACGACAGCGAAGTGACCGTAAGAACGTCAGTGCCATGTTTCCGTAAATTAGATCCCTTTCGGGCAATTCCGCGACATATTCAACGAGTTTTCTTTCCTCGTCTTTGGTTAAAGGTGAACCCTCTTTTGCCCGGTTTTCCAGTGCCAGCATGGCCGTGAGAACGTCGTTATGGGGTCCCAAATACTTGGCTCTGCGTTTTTCATAGTGACCACAAGAACTGGACTTTAGCGCCTTGTCTATCTGCATGGACCGTTTCTCCCGCAATCTATTCGTTCGGGTGCCGTGGCCCGAACCCACTTCATAAAAGTATACAGAAACTGCCCCATTCCACATACACGCGGTTTGCACCAGCCAAAGCGGTGTCGCAGCTGCGCTCTGCCACCGCAGTCCATAGAGGACAGTCGGCCGCTTCTTTGTCTCCGTTTGAAACTTGTACGCCTGCCTGTTACCCTTCTGAACAACCTTACGGAGGCATCGAACCACCCA
>CAIUWO010000935.1 GCA_903902895.1 Candidatus Hydrogenedentota bacterium
CGGCGACAAGGCGATCTCGGCCATTGTGCCCGCATCGCCGGCTGAGGGACTCACGATTCAGACGCCGGTATCCAACTACGAAACGCCGTACATCCCGGTCGGGCTCACTGCCGCGGCGACGGGTGCCGGTGGTGACGTGTACTATGTCATTGACCCGCTGTCCGCGCTGGGCTTCCGCACAGATGCGGGCGGGCTTCCCTACTGGGGCGGCACCGCCGACCAGCAGACCGGTCCCGTGCCCGCGCCGAACTTCCCGGGAGTCTTCAACCTTGGTCCGAAGGTGCCCGTGACGCCCGGCCTGAGCGCGTACGCGATCAATGCGCTCGCCGGCATCAACAGGGCCTACACCAACTACAACGGCTTCCCGATTTGCCAGTACTATGCCGTCTCAAGTTTCCCGACGGATCAGATCCAGGTCAACCTCGACGCCGTTGACGGCGCGGTGGCCGATGCAAACGGAAACGCGCTGCCGGACGACGTCTTTGCAGCCACTGCTGGCGGCGCCTGGATTGCGAACGCAAACCTCGCCCTGACCGGCCCCCCGGTGGTGCGCAAAGTCAGCGTGCAGGACATCAGCCTCACGCGCAAGAGCGCCAAGGGCGCCGCCCTCGACACGGTCGTCATTCCGGTGACACCGGAGGTTACCGTCGAAGTGCCCAGCCAGGCGGCCCTGTTCAATGCGGGCGTCATCGGCTCCACCGACACCGTTGTGGCCATCGTTTCAGTCTCGGACGACCTGAGCGGTGCCATTGACGGCACCCCGGCCGAACGTCAGGCGTGGGCGGACGCTGCGCTTGCCGGCATTCCGGGACTGCCCATCCCCGGTGCCCCGGTCGTGCAGATCGCCTTTGTGGCCGATATCGCCGGCGTTCCCACAGAAATCACTGACTTGGGCGGCCTGACCGCAACGGTCAGCATAACGGATATCGCGGACCTTGCCGCAAACGCGGACAAGGGCGTTTCCGTTTGGGGCGTGCACACGACGACCGACGGCAGCCTCTTCAGCCCCGTCGATCCCGCGACGCAGCTGCACGTTGGAGACGGCGCCCCGACCGTTGACTACGCAAACGGCACCATTGACGCCGTGCTGTCCACCTTCTCCGCGTTTGTTCCGGTCTATTCGGAACTGCTCATCACCGATGTTGACCCCCTGCTGGTTCCGTCGGACGTTGCCGTCCCGGTCACGCTTCTGGGTGTCTTCCCGACCGCTATGGCCGCCAACGTGTACGCCGGCCTGACGGTTGACGAGGCCGACGCCAACTATGACGTGTTCATCGGCGGCGCGCTCGCGTCGTTCCGCGGCGTGGACACGGTCTACACCGGAATCGGCGGCGCTCAGGACACGGCCAACGTGGCGGTGACCGCGCTTCAGACGAATCCGCTTGTGGCCAACAAGATGTACCTGACCACGCCCAACATCCCGATGAACAAGGCCCTGACGATTGACGTCGTGGTGCAGAGCGCGACCAACCCGGGCGACAGCTTCACACTGACGGCAGCCCTTCAGGTGGAAGCCACCGGGACAGTCGTCATTTCGAAGATCGGCACGGGCACGGGCGATGTGACTCTCAAACCGGCGAGCGGCTTTGTCACGCTGACAAACTTCACGCCTACTATTACGGACGACGTGCAATTTAACTTCCCACGCAACCGCTACTTTGTCGGCGGCGTGGTGGAGGCAAGCGCCATTGCCGACCCCGGATCGAGCTTCACAGCCTGGTCGGGCAACCTGACGGGCAATGTGACCCCGCTCAACTTCAACGTGACAACAGCCCCGACAACGAATGTGGTTGCCCAGTTTGACCTGCCGGCGACCACCTTCCCGTTGACGATTCTGACGCCCGTTGATGGAACGATTGGCGTGGTCCCGGCCCAGCCGGTCGGCGGATACACCGCCGGCACGACGGTCACCCTGACCGCCACCCCGGCTTCGGGCTTTGCGTTCAACACGTGGAACGGACCCGATGCCGGCCAGCTTCAGCCCAGCGTGTTTGTGCCGGTCGTGACCCTCGTCATGGACAGCGCCAAGACGATTGGCGCGAACTTCCAGGCGGTCGCCAGCACTTCGCGTCTGACCCTGACGGCGGGCACGGGCGGCACGGTTGCCGCGGTCCCGCTTGGCATCGCCGGCGGCACGTTGTACAACACGGGCGCTGCGGTCACCATCACGGCGACGGCATCGGCCAACTACCTGTTTGACAACTGGACGGGCGCGGACGCGGCCTCTCTGGCCGACCCGACCAACCCCGTGCAGACCATCGTCATGAGCGCCGACAAGGAGTTCGTCGCGAACTTCCGCCAGGTGCTCAACATCACCGCCATCACGCCGAACAACGCGTGGATATTCGGCGGAGTTGTGGCCAAAGTCAGCGGTACGGGCCTGAGCGCCACGACAGAGTTCACACTGGGCGGCAAGACGGTGTGGGGCTTCAACGCAGCGGCGGACGGCTCGTCCATCGACATCGTCATTCCGGCGACCGACGACCGTTCCGACAACGCGCTGGTCATCACCACGCTGACAGCCAAGCTGGGCGTGGTGGTCTCCCCGGCCATTCCGTTCACCTACAAGCGTTACTATGAGAACCTGACCACCGGCATGAACACCACGGCGTTCATTCTGGACGTGCCGGCCGTCGAGAACACGATCAAACTGGACACCGGCGGTGGCGACATCACCTCCGGCAACCTGATCATCCCGGGTCTGAACACCAGCGCCAGCCAGGTGTACGGTATCGTCCTTGACCAGAAACTGGTTGTGGGCGCGACCAAAGCCACCACTGCCCCGGTGCCGGCGGGCGACCTGTCCGCCACTCTCATCGACGACGCTGCGGCGGGTTCGGGCATCGAAAATGCCTACGACTTCAGCATCTTCCTGTACAAGGCGAACGCGGCAGCCAAGCAGACCACGCCTCCGGCGCAGTCGGGCATCTACGTGGACGCCAGTGCGGACCTTGGCGCGACGCTCGGCCAGGGTGTGGACGCCAACGGCATCCCGAATGCCGGCACCGCCATGAAGGTCACGCTGCCGCTTGACGGCACCGGCCTCAGCTACGCCAATGTGCGCAAAGGTCTCGCCCTGTGGGGCATCGAGGCGCAGTACGACTACGCGAGCAACACCGAGTCCTTCACGGACCCGAAGGTTGAGGCGTACCAGTCCGAGTTGCTCCAGAACGAGGTTGACCCGAACATGACGGCGACCACGCCCGATGCGGACCAGCCTGACCAGATGCTCAAGGCGCGCATTTACAGCCTGAACGGCTTCAGCCTGCGCAAGGAATGGACGCTGCCGACGGACGTCGCCGCGGCCATCCGCCTGGCGAAGGTTGACGGCAAGCCGGTCAGCGGCACGGGCTCCGGTCCGGTCTGCGGCGGCACGGTCCTGACGCTGGTCAGCCCGCTGGGCGGCCTCGGCTACGTTGACCGCATCGTCATGCGCACGCCTGCCAAGCTCGGCGGCACGCTGGGCGGCACCGCGACAGAGACCCTGTTCGTGTCGAAGCCGGGTGTTGACGAGTACAGCTTCGAGTTCAAGACGCCGAAGAGCGGCAAGGCTGGAATCGTCGACATCGTCATCTACCTGAAGTCCAGCCCGGACACGCAGGCGGCGGTGCTGAGCAAGACCTTCGAGTACAAGGCGAAATCGGCCAATCTGACCCCGTTGCTCCTGCTGTTGCTGGGCATCATGCTTGCCCTCATCGGCATCGCGGCCGGTCATGACAACGGCAGCGGCGGTGGCGGCCCTTGCTTCATCGCTACGGCAGCCTATGGCACGCCGATGGTGGCCGAGATTGACACCCTTCGCGCCGTGCGCGACACGTACCTGCTTGACAATGCGGTTGGCTCGGCCTTCGTTGACACGTACTACCGCGTCAGCCCGGCCATTGCCGATGCGGTCGCGCAGAGCCCCGTGCTCGCAGCGGCGGTCCGCCTTGCCCTGGTTCCGGTCATCTTCCTGGGCAAACTTGCCCTGCTGATGCCGGCCCCGATGGCGTTGCTTGCACTGGCACTTGGTGCCGTGTGCCTGCTGCGCCGCAGGGCGCGCGGCCGCGCCTGAGCGCGCGGCGCGTTGCATAACGCGTAACTAATGCGGGCGGGAGGCTTCGGCCTCCCGCCCGTTGCTGTTTGTGGGCCTGTATTGTGGTCCTCGGGTCTTGAGCCGCACGGAGTGCGCAGCATGGCAGACTGTCCGGTACCGGTCGCGCTGATAACGGGATTTCTCGGCAGCGGAAAGACGACACTGCTGAAAACCCTTGCCGCCCGCTACGGGGGACGCAGAATTGCCTGGATTGTCAACGACTTTGGCGCGTTGGACGTCGATGCGGAGGCGCTGCGCGCCGGGGGCATGGAAGTTGTGTCGATTGCCGGAGGAAGCATGCTCTGCCGGTGTCTGGCAACGCCCTTTCGGCGGGTCATGCGCTCCGTTGCGGACAAGGCTTCGGCCGGTCAATTGGACGGCGTAATCATCGAGGCCAGCGGGATAGCACGCCCCTCGGGGATGGACCGCATGCTGTCCGAATTTTCGCTCGACACCACGTTATCAGTCGCCTCGGTGACCTGTGTCGTGGACCCGGCGCGGTTCCTAACCGCGCGCGCCTCGCTGGCGTGCGTCGCCGAACAGGTCCAATGCAGCGACTGCGTGCTCCTCAACAAGGCCGACACGGTCGATGCCGCCGTGCTGGCCGCCGTGGAGGCGGATATACGGGGCCTTAGCCCCGCGCCTGTCCTGCGTTGCGTCCACTGTGCGGTTGATTTGGACGTGCTGGCCTGGAAAAGGCAGGCACCAATGGACGGCCCCATTGCTGAAGAGCCGGACCGCGCCTTTGCCCGGTATTCTGCGCAGACTGAAGATGTTCAGGACATGGAGCGCCTGCGGGAGGAAATCACCGCAATCGCACCGACCCTCTACCGGTGCAAGGGTATCCTTCGAACAAATCAAGGCCCCTCAGGCTGGGTAATGGTCGACTGGACGCCGGGGGGGCTGGATGTGAGGACTTTCGGCGCCCGAAAACCAGAGCGTTGCGGCTTGGTGTTTATCGCCAGGGAGGGTATGGAGGGCCCCGCCCAGAACCTTTGCCGCGCCATACAGCAAGGGCGGTTTTGCCCTGGATAGCCCCTCCGGTCCGGTGGAATCCCGCCGGGTCCCCTAGGCACGGGTACTCGAATCCGGCCGTCAACACCGCTGCGACCGGTTTACCCGGACAGGGATGTCTGGAGAATACCGATAGGTGGCTTTGGTGGTGAAACCTACCGGGAGGTAGGGCATGTTTCGCGGGAGGAGGGGAAAAGTGGGGGTACTATCAATCCAAAAAGTCAGCGCCGGCTGCGGCCCCGAAGCCCGTGTAAGACCAATAATTGCAATAAAATAGGGTGATTCCAGCGACTAGGAACATCTCGGTCTATCCGGTATCAATGTGCCGTATAATGATGCCGGGCGGCAGTGTGGCACGGCTCTTGCATATGAAGAGCAAGCCGTTTGCGCTTGAAAAGTAAATTAGCCAGCCAATCGGGTCAATTTTCGAATGGCTAGGGTTGTATGTGGCCTTTTTCAAGCTTATCGTCTATGATGCCAATATGTCGCGGGCATGGATGTCCGCGTAGGCTGGAAAGACGATGGCTTGGAAACGGGTCGAATCGTCGGGTGCCCTATTTGCGGAGAGGTCAGCATGAAAAAGGTTGAAGCCATTATCAAACCGTTCAAGCTTGAGGAAGTTAAGGAGGCGTTGGCCAAGGTGGGCGTGCAGGGCCTGACCGTAACTGAAGTGAAAGGTTTCGGCCGTCAAAAGGGCCACAAGGAACTGTACCGCGGCGCCGAATATGTGGTCGAGTTTCTTCCAAAAGTAAAGCTTGAAATCGTTGTCAGCGATGACAGCCTGGAGGCCGTGGTGAAGGCCATCGTGCAGTCGGCCTCGACCGGCCGCATTGGTGACGGCAAGATTTTCGTCATGCCCGTGGAGGAGGCGATTCGCATCCGCACGAGCGAGACGGGCGACGCGGTGCTGCGCTAGCGCGCGGCATTGCCTGAAACAGGGTGAACGAGCCGTCCGCGCGGCGGACGGGTGAATCAACAGGAACATTACAAAGGGAACCATCCATGCACAAGGAATACGGCGCGAAAGAAGTTCTGGAACTGATAAAGGAAAAGGGCATCAAGTTCATCGACCTGCGGTTCATGGACTTCCCGGGTCTGCAGCAGCACTTCACCTTCCCGGCGGCCATGATTAAGGCCGAGGTGTTCGAGGAGGGGCTGGGTTTCGACGGCTCCAGCATCCGCGGGTGGCAGGCGATCAACGAGAGCGACATGCTCGTCATGCCCGACCCGCGCACGGCAACCCTCGACCCCTTCTCCGACATCGCCACGCTGATTATCTACTGCAACATCCTCGACCCGATCACCAAAGAGCGCTACACGCGCGACCCGCGCAACATCGCCCAGAAGGCCGAAAACTACCTGCTTTCGACCGGCATCGCCGACACGGTGTTTGTCGGCCCCGAGGCCGAGTTCTTCATCTTTGACAGCATCCGCTATTCCCAGGGCGCGTCGCACGGCTTCTACCACATCGACAGCGACGAGGCCGACTGGAACACCGGCCGCGACGAGCAGCCGAATCTTGGCTACAAACTCCGCCACAAGGAAGGCTACTTCCCGGTGCCGCCCTCGGACCAGCTGCACAACATCCGCCAGGAAATGGCGCAGGTCATGCTGGACTGCGGATTGACGGTGGAATGCCATCACCATGAGGTGGCCACCGCCGGCCAGTGCGAGATCGACCTGCGTTTCCAGCCCCTGACCAACATGGCCGACCAGCTCACGCTCTTCAAGTACATCATCAAGAACGTCGCCCGCAAGCACGGCAAGACCGCGACCTTCATGCCCAAGCCGCTCTTTGGCGACAACGGCTCCGGCATGCACTGCCACCTTTCCCTGTGGAAGGACGGCAACCCCATGTTCGCCGGCAACAAGTACGCCGGTCTCAGCCAGGAGGCGCTGTGGTTCATCGGCGGCCTGCTCAAGCACGCCGCGTCGCTCGTGGCCATCACCAACCCCACCATGAACAGCTACAAGCGCCTGGTGCCTGGATATGAGGCCCCGGTGAACATCGCCTACTCCGCGCGCAACCGCAGCGCCTGCGCCCGCATCCCCATGTACTCCCACAGCCCCAAGGCCAAGCGTGTGGAATTCCGCGTCCCCGACCCGTCGTGCAACCCCTATCTGGCCTTCTCCGCGCTGCTGATGGCGGGCCTTGACGGCATTCAGAACAAGGTCGATCCGGGCGAGCCCATGGACAAGGACCTCTACGATCTGCCGGCCGAAGAGAAGGCCAAGATTCCGCAGGTGCCGGGCAGCCTCGCCGAGGCGCTCACCGCCCTCGAAAAGGACCACGACTACCTGCTCAAGGGCGACGTGTTCACCGAGGACGCGCTGGAGACCTGGGTCAAGTACAAGCGGGTCCACGAGGTCGAGGCGGTCAACCTGCGGCCCCACCCCTACGAGTTCTTCCTTTACTACGACATCTGACCCACCCGAGACATTTGTGCTTTGCACGGCCCGGAACGGCGCGACTGTTCCGGGCCGTGCCCCTTTTTGAAGACCAGGGCGGCCGCCTGGCCGCGCAGTTTGTGGAAATCACGTTTCCATGCGCCTTGTGCTACCCTTGATGGAGGGTTTTGACCGTCCATGCCAGGAGAAGGAGATCCCATGAACCTGCCGCGTTTGTTTCTTGCAATTCTCGCCGTTGCCGCGTCCACGGCTCCGGGCGCCCGGTCGCAGGGCTTGGAATCGTCCTATGGGGACCCCTCAACCCCCTGGTTGCGCGGCAACCTGCACTCCCACACCACCAACAGCGACGGAAAACAGGCGCCACGGGCCGTGATAGATGACTATGCCGGGCGTGGATATGATTTCCTGATGATCAGCGACCACGACAAGATTACAGACACCGGCGGGCTCGACGCGAAAGGCATGGTGCTCATACCCGGCGGCGAAATCACCCACGGCGGTGTGCACATGCTCCACGTCGGCGCGACGGCGCTGGTTGCACCGGACCCGGACCGGCAGGCCGTGCTGGACACAGTGAACGGGGGAGCGGGCGGCTTTGCCATCATGAACCATCCCAACTGGACCGACAACTTCAACCACTGCGACTTTGGCGTCTTGGAGAAACTGCAGGGTTATGCGGGCATGGAGATATTCAACGGGGTGGTCCTCTTTCTGACTGGAAACGAGTGCGCCACGGACAAGTGGGATCGCATCCTTGCCACCGGGCGGCGCGTTTGGGGGTTTGCCAACGATGACAGCCACGACAACGGCCATCGCGGGATCGCCTGGAACATGGTGCAGTGCCCCACGCAAAATGCGGCGGACATAGTGGCCGCCATGGGGGCGGGGCGCTTTTACGCCAGCACGGGCGTAATAGTGGACGAAATCCGCACCAACGGGCGGACCGTGGCTGTAAAGGCGGCAAATGCCCAGAGCTTCCGGGTCTATACCGACAAGGGCCGCGTGCTTGCCCGGTTTGAGGGCCCCGAAATGTCCTATACCGTTCCGGACAAGCTGAAAGACTGCACGTACGTCCGGGTCGAGTGCTTTGGGATGGGCGACGCCCAGGCCTGGCTGCAGCCGATGTTCCTGAAACCCTGACCGGTGGGGATGTAAAAGGTCCCCGCCGATGTTACATTGGACGGGAACAGCTCAGGAGTATGGAATTCATGGCAAGAGTGCGGATATTTTACGGAAGCACCACGGGTAACACGGAAGAGGTTGCCTCGATGATCGCCGACCAGCTGGGTGATGCCGTGGAGTATGTCAGGGACATATCAAGCGCGTCCGTTGAGGACCTGGCCGGCGCCGAGACCCTCATACTCGGAGTGTCCACCTGGGACGACGGCCAGCTCCAGCAGGACTGGGAACGGTTCTTTCCGCAGTTGGACGGGATTGACCTTGAAGGAAAGCCGGTGGCGCTGTTTGGGCTGGGAAATTCCTACGGATTCTCCGGTCAGTATTGTGACGCGATGGGTATACTCTATCGGAAGATAGTGCAGTGCTGCGGAAACGTGGTCGGTTTCTGGCCCCGCGACGGATACGCGTTCAAGACATCCGGCGCCATTGTGGACGGCCGTTTTTGCGGACTCGCCCTGGACCAGGAAAACGAGGGGGACAAGACAGCCGGACGCGTCACGGGGTGGGTGGGCCAGGTCCGTGGCGAACTGGGCTTATAAAAGGCCGCCGGGCGCGGTTTGTTTTTGGCCAAAACGCGGAAAACGGACCTTTCGAGGCTATTTCTTGCGCGGCCGGTAAAGGTGGGTGCTGGTGCCAAAAACCACCGCAGCCGATTCCATTACCGTCTCGCTGAGCGTGGGATGCGGATGAATGGTCATGTCCAAGTCATTCGCCAGCGCGCCCATTTCAATGGCCAGCGCGCCCTCGGCGATCAGTTCCCCGGCCCCGGCCCCCGCAATACCCATTCCCAGAATCTGGTTGGTTTCCGGGTCACATATCAGTTTTGTAAGGCCCTCGGGCCGGCTCAGCGTGCTTGCGCGGCCCGACGCGGCCCAGGGGAAGCGGGTGATTCGCACCGCGCGGCCCTGCTTTTCAGCCAGCGTTTCGGTCAGCCCGCACCAAGCCACCTCGGGGTCCGTGAATACCACGGCGGGAATCGCCATCGGCTCAAAAACGCTGTCATGCCCGGCAATGACCTCAGCCGCCACACGGCCCTCCGCAGAGGCTTTGTGGGCGAGCATGGGCTCTCCGGCCACATCGCCAACGGCAAAGATGTTTGGCTCGGCCGTGCGTCGCGCCAAGTCCACCTCGATGAAGCCGCGCTCGTTGACCACGACCTTTGTTGAGGCGAGGTTCAGCCCGCTTGAGTTGGGTTTGCGGCCGACGCACACGAGCACCTTGTCGAATTGGTGCGTCTGCCGGGTGCCGTCGGGGCCTTCCAGCACCACACAGATGCAGGTTTCCTGCTCCTTCACCTCCGCCACCTTGGTCCGGAACAGCATTCCGTGCATCAGGTTCTCAAGACGCGTCTGCAGCGGCTTTACGAGGTCGCGGTCCGCGCCGGGCAGCAGCCCGTCGGTCATTTCGACCACGGTCACCTTCGCCCCCAGGGATGCGTAAACCGTTCCCAGTTCCAGCCCGATATATCCGCCGCCCACGACCAGAAGCGTGTCGGGGATTTCCTCCATCTGCAGCGCATTGGTGCTGTTCATGAGCCGGGGAGAGTCGATGAGCGGCCCAAACAGTGTCGGTCGCGAGCCGCTGGCGATAATCGTGTATTCGGCGTGAAGCACCTCTTCCGACCCGTCCTGATGGAAGATCGCCAGGGTTTTCGAGTCCAGAAAGCTGGCGCGGGCCTGCAAATACCGCACCCGCCGTGCCTGGCAAAGCTGGCCCAGTCCCCGGGTCATTTGTTCGACCACGGAATGGGTCTTCTGGCGAACCTTTTCCAGGTTCATCTCGGGGGCGCCAAAGGTCAACCCCCACTCGGCCGCGTCGCGGGTGTCATTGATGAGTTTGGCAACGTGCAGCAGCGCCTTGGAGGGAATGCATCCCCGGTACAGGCAGGTGCCTCCGGGATTGGTCTCCACGTCGATTAGCGTCACATCCATGCCCAAGTCCGCCGCGTGAAACGCCGCGGCATAGCCCCCGGGACCGGCACCGACAACCGCGACATGGGTGGCAAGTGTTTCTGTCATTGCTCTCTCCTTCTAACGTCTTGGCATGGGAGTTGCCCCCTGCTGTGCCGCGATTGTAACACATGTAATGGCGGGCGTGAAGTGCCCATTCTTGTCCCTGGACCGTGCCCAACGCGCCAAAATTGGTCATCAATCGTCAATAATTGTTCCCAAAACGGGGCTTTTTTGTCACAGCAAAGGTGCTTGATTTTCATAAAGCTTCTATTTTCAAACGTTTACGGGTATCGGCATGAAATGTGCCAGATATAGCCCGGAAATGTGGCGATGCACGGCCAAGATTTCGCTTAAGCCGCTGGTCGGGTCAGATGAAGCGCGGTGGCAGGTGGATGTCTGGTCAAGAAGGTGAACCTATGAACAAGATGCGCGGTTTTACCCTCATCGAACTTATGATTGTGGTGGCCATTATTGCCATTATCGCCGCCATTGCCGTGCCGAACATGCTGCGAGCCCGAATCCAAACGAACGAGGCCTCGGCGGTGCAGGGACTGAGGTCCATTGTGTCGGCCGAGACCACGTTCCACGCCCAGCGGGAGCGCTACTCAATTGTCATGACGGAACTGACCACTGCAACGCCGCCGTTCTTGAATGGGGACTGGACTGCGGCGAAGAACGGTTATCAGTTTACGATGGGCGGAACGACTGACAATTATAATGTCAATGCGAATCCGCTGGTGTTTGGGGTTCAGGGGACCCGGGGATTTTTCTGCGATGCCAGCGGCGTTATCCGGTCTGCGATCGGTCCGGCAACATTGGGCAGTTTGCCCATTGGCGAGTTTTAGTCCTCTCCCCTGAACAGTTTGAGGAGGTTTTCACGGCCGGGTGCCTATCTGCCCCGGTCGTTCTTCTATTTAAGCCCGTCAATGGCCCCGTCGAGGTCATAACCGGCATCAGCCGTCGAATCGGCCAGGGTGATCAGGTCGTCGCGGCACTGTTCCAGCAGCGGTGAAATGTCGGCGCATTCCGGCTGTGACAAGCGGCTTGCGGCCAGGGAAAGGGGCAGCGTCGCGCACAGGCGTTCCAACTGCTCCTTGTTGACATACCGGTGTCCGCCAAAGCGGTTTTCCATCAGGAACACCCGCACGTCGGGGTCCTGAAACACACGGTCCAGCAGGGGCGCCCAGATTTCGGTGCCCAGCGCGGCGGCATCACGATCGTATGCGATGGCGATTCGGACCAGACGGGCGTCCATGTCCGCGCGCCACGCATCGGGGCCCGTCTCCTGGAAGGAGCGGGCGATCTGCCTCGTCAGGAACCACTCGCGCATCCAGGCCGCACTGGTGGCGCTCACGTCGAATACGGGCGCATCGGCGGGCCTTGCCGGAACCGGGTCTGCCGTGGCAGCTTCGGACGCGGGCGCTTCAAGAAGGCTCGCGCCGGGGGCGGCCATCAGGCCGATGGGCCGCAGCAGCGCGATGGCAAAGGGCACGCGCCAGTAATCCAGCGCGAAGTCCCCGTCCGGCATGCCTTCCAGCAGCGCCGCCAGGACGCCGGGCTCGATGTCCAGGACGGACAGCCGTCCACGCAGTTCACGCAGCGTGTTCACTTCTTCTCGGGCGCGCCGCAGGGCCTCGGCGGGGCAGCCGGGCAACAGAACCTTGTCCCGTATGGCGTCGAGAAACGCGGTGAGACGCTCCTCCACCGTCCGCCAGTCATCCTCTTCCAGCGTTTCCCCGGACAGCAGTGCAAAGGTGTCGGGGGCGATGAGTTTTCGGAAGGGTTCAAGCAGCGCGGCGAGGTTCATTTCGAGATAGGCCTCGTCCACACTCGGCACGCCCCGTCCGGCGAGTTCCGCGTGCAGCCTGCCCCATGAACTGTCAAAATCGCGCAGTTGGCGCCAGTCGATCAGCGCGCGGTATTCATACCCGCGCAGCTCGACATGAAGCCCCCGCTCGGCCAGCGTGGGCGCATGGTGCAGATACTCCAGTCCGCTGCGGGCGTCCTGGAATATCACATATGCCGTGTCCTCCACGTCAAGGTCGAGCGCCTGGGCCAGCGGCAGCCGGCGCAGGCGCTTGTCCTCGACCGAGCCCTCGTTGATTGCGGTGGAGGTGTGGACCACGCCGCGGGTGACGCCGTAGGCGTTGTTGTAGATGATGAGTCCGCGTTCGCCGGCGTCACGGTTTGAATAGGCGAAGACGTTCTCATCGACCGAGCCTTCCGGGGTTACGAAATCGAAAAACGCGAAATGGCGCGCGCCGCTGAAAACGTGGCGCCGCCGCACCAGCGGGAATATCTCGCGCTCGTGCCGCGCGATGAGGCCGGCGTCGGGCGTCTCATTGAGATAGGCGCGGCGGTACTCCATGCCGTATTTCTCGGTGAACCCCTCGATCTGGCCGTGGCCGAACATGGGCAGTCCGGGCATCGTGGCGAGCAGCGCGGCGGCCCCGAAATACTTGTCGCCCTTTCCAAACTGCGCCTCGGCCGTGTCCTCGTCGGGATTGTTCATGAAATTGACGAAGCGCTGCAGCACTTCCGGACTGAACTCAAGGACGTTCTTGATGGTCTGCCGGTACTTCGCGTTGTCCTCCATCTTGAGCATGTTCATGAAGGCGCTGTTGTAGACCCGGTGCATGCCCAGCGTGCGCACGAAGTAGCCCTCCATCAGCCAGAAGGCCTCGGCGAGCAGCAGCGTGTTGGGCGCCTCCGCGGCGATGCGGTCCACCACCTGCCGCCAGAACTCCTCGGGGAAGGCCCGGTCGAACTCCTCGCGGCTCAGGCCGCGCTCGGCGCGCGAGGGGATGGCCCCGCCCTCGCCGGGCTTGGGAAACCAGAGCCGCTGGTAGTGCTTCTTGGCGAGGGTCATGGCCGCATCGAAGCGGATGATGGGCGACCTGCGCGCGACATGCAGGATGGTCTGTATGACCGCCTCGCGCACCGCGGGCAGCATGAAGTTGAGCTGCGCCGTGTCGTTCCAGGGCATGTTGGTGCCGTCGTTGCCGTGGTAGATGAAGCGCGTCTCTCCCGTCCACCGGTCCAGGCGCTTGAAGACCACCGCCGCGTCGGCGCGGTTCCAGTAGCCGTCCTCGATGAACAGGCCGACCCGCGGGTCGGGCGAGAGGTCGGGGCCGTTGAAGGTGTAGCCCGGGAAGGGCGGCTCGGACAACTGCATGAACCAGTCCGGATGCTCGACGACCCAGCGTGAATGGAGCCCCATGTGGTTGGGCACCATGTCGCTGGCCAGCCGGATGCCGCGCCGCCAGGCGCGCTCGGCCAGGTTGTGGTAGCCCGCCTCGCCGCCAAGGTCGGCGGCGATGTCATAGTCGTAGAGCGAGTAGGCCGAGGCCTCCGCCTCGGAGTTGCCCATGCGCCGCTTGATGTCGCGCGAGGCGCCCGACCGCTCCCACAGGCCGATGAGCCACAGCGCGTTGAAGCCCCAATGGGCGAGCATGTCCAGTTCCACGTCGGGAATCTGGTCCAGCCGTTCAATGGGCCGCCCGTGTTTCTTCGAAAGCTGGTCCAGCCAGACATAGGCCGACTTGGCGATCAGCACCACGTTGGGCATCCAGTCCTTGTCGACCGTGAACCCTTCGGGCTCGCTGTAGGCGTCATGGTCGGCGAAGGACAGCGGCATCGCCGGGCCGGGCCCGAAACCGCGCATTGCCGTCTCCTCGCGCAGCACGCCCCGGGCGACCAGCAGGTCCTCAAACAATTCCTCCGGAATGAAGGCGCGCCATTCGCGCAGGATAAACTCCAACTGGCCGTCCAGTGAGTTCGGGCTGGCCTTGGCCGGCGTGCGCAGCGTTTCCAGCAGCGCAATCCCCGTCTCGGCCACGGGCGGCTGCGACGCGAACCACAGCTCCAGGGCGCCCATGTACGCGTCGTAGGGCGCGGCGGTGCGCAATGGCGCGGGGTCGTGCAGTTCCCGGTAGGGTTCGAGCGCCGGATTCTCCGATGAAACCTGCAGTAGCAGGGTCTCGATGACGGCCGTGTGGAGGTTTGGCAGGTCATCGCTCAGGCCGGCAAGCCAGCGTTTCGCGCTTATCTCGGCCTGCCGTACCGGCTCAGGGGCAAACTGCGCGGTAAACTCGGGCAGCGTGGCGTCCACGGCCGCATCACCGCAGAGGCGGCGCGCATGGTCCAGGCCGTCGTCTATGATTCCCGGATGGGCGACGACGCAGTAACGGACGGCGATATGGCGCAGCACCCGGGTGAGGAGGCCCATCGTCAGGATTTCGCCCGCCCGCGCGGATTGCGCGCCCGGCGCGGACAGGTCGCGCGCGGCGTTCATCCGCACGGCGATGGTGCGGGCCATGCGGACGCGCGGCGCGGTCGTGCTGACCGAGTCGGTCTGTTCGAGGTTGTCCAAGTCGAACCGGCGCCAGGCGCCGGTCGAAACGAGGAAACCATAGGGGGCTATGGGGCTGTCAATGCGGATCTTTTCCATAAAACCTTCCCGCGCGACGGATTTCCGCGCGCTTTGGTGGCATTCAGCATACCGCATTGGCGTCGAAAGATGCGAGAGACACCCGTTTTCCGCGAAAGGATAGCAGTCTCGGTGCCCCCTCAACAGGGGTCTCTGCCGCCTAAAGTGTGCGATAAGACAAAAGGCAACCAACCCCGTGCGGGTCGGTACTGGATTCCCAAAGCGCATAGACGTGTCGGTTCGAGGCACCAAGTTGACTATTTTTTCTGCACTGGAGCATGGTACCGAATACGGAATAGCCGTGTTGACCTGATTTTCGACACAGAACAGGCGTGCGCAAATAACCGGCATGCGTCCAAAGACTGGACGCAGGTTCAGGGCGTTTGTTTTCTCGCCGCAAAATATAATAGGCTACCGAGTACGGCTGACATGCCCGAAACCGCACGAATTTGGAGGAATGCCCACTCCGACACCAACGGCATTCATGCTGATAGAAGGCAAAGTAACGAAGCTGGAGCTCTCCTCGACCGTTGGCGGAACGCCACGGCTGTTGAACCCGTGGCCGGGTCGTCGTGCGTGCGATGTTGCCAGGACAGCGACTGGCGTGTGCCCGCGTCAGGCCGGGTCAAACTGAGCTTGGCCGTCAAAGTCGCTTAGGATGCGTGGAGGTCTTCCGTAACGCATCGCCTTGAGGCTATGCAATAAAGGTGGTGTGGTCCGGTAGACCGTTACCCACCCAAAACAAAACAGAAGTCATAAGGAAGAAACGCCATGCAAAAAATGAAACGACGAACCTTCCTGGGTGTCAGCCTCGGCGCGGCGGTAGGGGCGCCGTCGCTGTATGCGGAAGGAGCTTCTCCCAACATGGCTCCGAAGAGTGCTGAAACGCCGCACCAGGCTGGGGGGCTGGAACCCAGCGAAACAATGGTCCTTGAGAATCGCGCAGGGTTGAAATGGGCGTTGCCGCGGACGCCGGACGGCTGGGCCCTGGGAACGATTTCGCTCCACGGCAAACCCGTGGAGCAGGCGGCAATCCAGGGGATGCTGTTCTTGTACAATCCCGGAAGCGGCGAAGCGCGCTGGCTGACGGCGTCACAGGGGGAGAAGACCGATGCGCAAACCGCCCGATTTTCCGGCCAGCAGGAAATCGATGGAGTAACACTGACCTGGACGATCGATCTGGCGCTACGCAGCGAGCTGCCCGCGGCAACCTTCACTCCGAAATGGACCGTGGACAAGGACCTCAGTGGCTGGTATATGTGCCTGACCTATCAGGACGGATTTGAAAACGACTGGCGGGTGCAGAGCTATCCGTGGGCCGGCAACAGCGACAATGTTGCCATTGAACCGATGCGTTACTGTGGCGTGCCCGGCGCGCTGGTATACCGGCCAGACCAGTCTCTGGTCATCCTGTTCGCCATCGACAGCAACTCAGATTACCTAAACCCCGCCACGTGGACGGGGAAAACGGGGTTCTATTTCGCCAACCGCCAATGCGTTCCACAATTTCGCGCCGGTGGCGGCGGTTTAACGGCTGGAACGAAGTACGAAATGCCCCTCCAGTTGTTTCTGAGCGATGCGGGCGAATATTGCGGCGCCATTACGCGGATTATGCAGGCCTGGATTGAGGTGAACAACTACCGGGTGGATAATTCGCTCAATGCGCGCACGCCGCAAGAGGCTTTCACCATTGCCGTTGAAGGCCGGCGGGAAATGGAGAGTTGGAAGCCGGGCATTGGCTACGAGCACCACAAGGGAACGCCTTTCATTTACGTCGGCAACAATCCGATGATTGCCTACTATGAGTACCGCCTGCACGAGATCACCGGCGAGAAGGTGTGGCGCAACCGGGCTTTCGAACAGATTGACTTTGCAATCAAGGGGCAGCAGCCAAGCGGTGTGTTTCATACGAGCTGGTATTTCAGGAAAGAGGACCGTCCAGGCGGCGCAACGGCGGAAGGCTTTTGCAGTTGGGATTGGGGCCATAACGGTTACAAGGTGGACATCAACGCGTGGATGGTCCGGCACATCCTGTTGACCTGGCAACGGGTGAAGGACAAGGAGGGCGTGGACCGGCAGGACTGGTATCGGGCCGCGATGGCGTCGCTGAACTGGGTATTGGCACAGCAGAATCCCGACGGCGGCTTCCCGCAGGTTGTGGAACTCGATTCTGGCACAAAGTCTGAATCCGTGGTGTGCGGACGGACATTGGTGGGACTGCCCATCATCGCCGGAATCACCGGCGATGACCGCTGCATCAAGGCCAGCGCGGACCAGGAGCGGTTTCTGCGCCGGAATGTTGAAGGACGGTTCTGGTACACCGGGTCGCATCCGGACTTGCCGCCGGGGGATTTCGAACAGGATAGCATCTACGATGTGGTGGAGTACTGGCTAGGCAAACACGACCGGACAGGGGACCAAGACAGTCTCGACCATGCGGTTGCCAATGCCTATTATGGCCTGCTGTACTGGTGCCCAAAACAGCTCCCCTGGGTGAAGAATCCCACGCAAGGCGCGCATAGCGAGCAACAGCACTTCAACCAGTATTCCGTCTACTGTTACCACAACCGCAAAATCCAATCCTTGGATCGGTTGTTTAAGAAAACCGGCAATCCGCTGTTCGAGCAGCTCAAGAACCGGGTGATGCAGTTGAATTTCTATACGCAAGTCACGGATGGCCCGTACAAAGGCGCTGTGACCGAGGCCATCGCTGACCCCTGGCTCGAGCGGAATAAGGGATTCGAATGGTGCGGCAGTCCGTATACCAGCGAGTTGGTCTCGGACCTGATGCTGCAATTGATTGAAATGGAGTTGGTGGTGAAACCGTGAGGATTGTTCGTCGACGCGACGGCCGAAAGACACGAAATGAAGAAATGGACGATACTGATTGTGATGGCGATTGGGGCAAGCATGAAGCTGGCTCGCCATCGAACAGATTCCATGAGTATCTCAATGGCGGTGCCACGCCCGCGCGGAAACTAATCTGATGAAAGCCGACAGATCCTGATGGTGATATTGGTCCGGCATTCCGCACCACGCCGAAACCTTCCAGACGGGCATGTGCACCCCTCCATAATTTTTGGACGGGCAATAACGCGGCGAAATGAGTTTGCGCCGCATGAACCGCAGACACTGTCCGGACAGAGCCAAGGCCTTGCGCCCCATATGGAGAAGATAGGATGAAACACCTCGCAATATGTGCTGCATCGATGGTTATTCTTCTGTGCGTCGATGTGGTGGCGGAAGACACAGTATCCAAACCAGCGGAACAAAACGCAAAGCAGGGACAGAAGGAATTGAAGATTCCCCGGGTGTCAAAGCCGTGGAAGGACGCCCTGCGCTTGGTCGGGGGTGAAACGCCCCTGTACAGTGATTTCTCGCTCGTCAAGGACAAACTGGGCCGGTGGCACTGCATCGGCACCTTTGGCGAGGGCCTGGACACCATTGGCAGCGGGTATGAGTTGAGCGACGGCTATGCGTTGTTCCACGCGGTGGGCGACTCTCTTGAAGCGCCCATGAAGCACCTCGCCAAGATTCCGTACCAGATTGCGTCGCCGCAGGCGTTCATGTGGGCTCCGGCCGTCGTCTGGAACAAAGAACAAACGACGGCTTTCTTATATTACTTCCATTACCTGGGAACCTCCGAATTCAAAGAGAACTGCGCGCGCGTGTTGACGAGCACCGCCCCCGACCTTTCGGCGTGGCACCCCTACGAAGGAACGGAACTGCCTGAAAAGAACATGGCTTTTCGCGAGCGGGATGA
>CAIUWO010000936.1 GCA_903902895.1 Candidatus Hydrogenedentota bacterium
CCCCTTATGGGCGACATATTCAAGGTGGGTTTCGGCCTGTCGTTCATAAAACTTGTGTCGGCCCTTGCCGGAAGCCTGACCGTGCTCTACGCGATGGCCCTTGCCATTCACCCGAAAATGAAGCTGCCGGCCCCGATGGCCGTCCTGATCATGGGCTATCTCGCGCTGGAGCACCACCAGACCCTCTGGGGCATGGCGGGCATGGAAACGCAGATGACCACGCTGGTCCTGCTCATGTCCCTGTACTTTGCAGTGGCGGAAAAGACCATCCCACTGGGCATAAGCCTCGGTTTCTGCATGCTCGCCCGGCCGGACTTTGCCTTCTGGACGGCCATAGTCGGCTTGTATGTGCTGGTCTTTCATCCCCGCAAACTGGCCGCGGTCACGGCCATCGCCGTCGCCGTCTATCTTCCGTGGATCATCTTCACCACGTGGTACTACGGCTCGCCGCTGCCGAACACCATCATGGCAAAGGAACTTGGCTATCCCCTGTGGACCACGTGGCCGCAGTTCACCCGCACCCCGGCTTTGGTGCTGACAAGGGTTTGGGCCTCCGTCACCGGTTCATATGGGGAAAGCGCCGTGTTCCAGCCGTTGGGCCCCTCCTTCGCCGGCCATGGAACCAGCTACCGCGCCGTGTTCAACGACTACGGCATGATCTGCAATTTTATGGTTGTCATGGCGGTGGCGGGAACGGTGTCCATATTCCGCAGGAGGCAGTGGGCATACCTGCCCGTGGTCCTGTTTACGCTGGTGTACACGGTCTATTACGTCTTCTTTGTCGCCATTGTGTTCAGCTGGTACCTGTCCCCCTTTGTCGCGGCGGTCATTTTCCTGTCCGCGCGCGGAATTCAGGCGGCATGCGGCTTCGTTCGGGGACTTAGAGCCCGGACCACCGTGCAGGTCGCGCTCACTGTGCTGTATCTGGCCTGCATGGTGGCCGTCCTGCCCAAAACCATTGCCACCGAGAAGAGCATCCAGGAGGATGTCGAACATCACGTGCGCACACAGATAGGCCTCTTTCTCAACCGCGTCATGGACACGGAGGAGACCGTTGGGTCTGAATCGCTGGGCTATGTCGGCTATTACTCCCGGCGCATCGTCTACGACTGGCCGGGACTGTGCAGCCGCAAGGTGGTCGCGTTCAGCAGGACCCATCCCCGCGAACAGCGTTCTCTGGTGAAAATGCTCGAATTCTGCCGGCCCGATTTCATGGTGCTGCGGCACCATGAATTCAGAAAGGTGATGGGTCAGCCGTGGTTTGAGGGGAATTACCGCATCATTTCCTCCTTTGAAGTGCCCTATGACCGCAACAACCCCCTCTTCAAGAGTCCAAACGTTGACCTGGGTTTCCTGGTCTTCGCCAGGAACTCCTGGCATCCCGGCGCCACCGAGTTCAACGGAGAACAGCTCGGCATTAACCCGAAACACGGCAACGCCCTCAATCTCGAGGGGTTGCGGCTGTGGAAACTCGGCAAGGAGGAAGAGGCGGCAGCCTGTCTCGCACGCGCCATAGCGGCCAATCCGGACATTCTTGAGGCCCACAACAATCTCGGTCTGATCCTGTTCAATGGAAAGAAATTCAACGAGGCCATGGTGGAGTTCAGAAAGATCCTCGAGATAGACCCCAACTCCGCCGCCGCCTACAACGGCATCGGCACGCTCCTTATAATGCAGGGAGACGGCGAGGGGGCGGTAAAGAACCTGCGCGAAGCGCTCCGCTGCGACCCGCAATGCGTCGAGGCCCTTATCAATCTGGCAAGCCTGCTCCTCAACCGCGGAAACCTGCCGGAGGCGAAATCTCTTCTGCAATCGGTTCTAAAGATTCAACC
>CAIUWO010000937.1 GCA_903902895.1 Candidatus Hydrogenedentota bacterium
CGGCAGGCTCTTAAGTCCCCCTTTGAAGGGGGATTTAGGGGGATGTTGTCCTTGCGTTGGCCGCCACATCCCCCTGCCCCGCCTGCTGCGGGGCTGTCCCCCTTCAAAGGGGGACTAATACCATGCCTATACTTGTAATCATTCTTGAAAGGAACCCTGCATTCGCGAGCCCGTCACTGAGCAGGCCCAAGAACTTCTGCTACCCGCATCAAGCTGCAACGGCTCATTCATATGCGCTTGCCCTTCCGGACCATCTGGAAGGCCGCGCCCCGTGATGGCGACATCTGGTAGACTGATGAAACCGGTTCGGCCCGGTGTTTTCTTCACCATTGGAGACTGGTCTTATGAAGTCCGCCTTTCACCCCATCGCCCTTCTTGTGTTCTCGGCCCTGCTGCTCGGCGGATGCCAGGCCGGCCGTGTGCGGCCGCCAAAGGACGACGCCGCCGCCATGCTGATGCGGGCCCCCTCGGGCGACCGCTACGCGGAGCGCAATCCGCAGGGCGAAACGGTGCTGCCCAACGGCCGGATCATCACGCCGTCGGGCCGTCTTTTTCGGGTGGAGCCGCACCCTTATGGTTTGACGCTGAGCCCCGACGGGCGCTGGCTCATCGCGGCGTGCAGCGCGGGCCCGCAGTTGTCCATCCTGGACCTGGCCAACCCCGACGCGCCGGTGCAGAGCGTGATCGGCGACGGCAATGAAAAGGGCATCCTCGACGCGGTGTTCATGGGCCTCGGCGTGGCGCGCGGTTCGGATGTGGTCTATGTGGCGGGCGGCAGCGACTACAGCGTCATGGCCTTTGACATCGCCTCGCGCACGCGGCTCTTCCGCATTTCCTGCGACCACACGGTCGAAGGCAATCGCTATCAGCACGGGTACACGGGGGACCTCCGGCTTTCACCGGACGGCAAACTGCTCTACGCCGTGGACCAGTCAAACTTCCGGATGCTTGTGGTGGATGTGGCGCAGCAAAAGGTCGTCAACTCCATCCCGGTCGGCCGCTACCCCTTCGGCATTGCGCTGTCCCCCGACGGCACCCGGGCCTATGTGGCCAACGTGGGTATGTACGAGTATTCCAAGCTCGTGAAGAAGTCGGGCGGCATGGCCAAACTGCACTTCCCGCCCTACGGTGTGCCCTCAAGAGAGGCGCGAAAGGGCGTTGACGTCGATCTGGACAAGGGCGAGGAAACGCACGTTCCCGGGCTGGGCGATCCCAACGACATCCGCGCGATGTCGGTGTGGACCGTCGACATCTCCGCGGCCGGCCGGGAGAAGGTGGTTGGCAAGACCAAGACCGGCCGTCTCGTCGGCGAAAAGCTGGAGGACTTTCCGGCGGTCGGCGGGAGCAGCCCCAATTCGCTCGTCGCCACGGAGCAGCACGTCTTCGTGTCAAACGGCAGCAACGACAGCATCACCGTCATCAACGCGCGGACCGGCCGGCGCCAGAAGGACATCGAGCTGGAATTTCATCCCGCCGCGCACGGCCTGCGGGGCATGATCCCCTTCGGCCTGGCTTTGTCACCGGACCAGCAGACGCTCTATGTCGCCGAGGCGGGGGTCAACGCCGTCGGCGTGGTGCGGGTGAAGGACGGCAAGGTGCTGGGCCACATCCCGACGGCATGGTTCCCAAGCAAACTGGCAGTGTCGCCCGACGGCAAGCGGCTCTATATCGCCTGCGCCAAAGGACTCGGTTCCGGGCCCAATGACGGCCCCAACCATGCGCCCGGCGACCCGACGGGCATCGGCGAACTGATGCGGGGCTATGTGGTCCTCAGCGACCTGCCTGGAACACAGGAGGAATTGGACGCGCTGACCGCGAAGACCGTCGCCAACAATGTGGAGCTGTTCCCGCGCGCGCAGGACGCACGCGCCGAGGGCCATCCGGTGCCGCCGACCGCGACAGCATGGAAGAGCCCGGTCAAGCACGTCATCTACATCACCAAGGAAAACCGCACCTACGACGAGGTGTTCGGCGCGCTGCCCGGCGGCCGCGGCGACATCACCGTGTGCCGCCTCGGCAAACCCATCGACGTGTCCAACAAGGACAACAGCAGGACGGTCAAGGATGTCGTGCTGATGCCCAACCACCTCGCGCTGGCCAAACGCTTCGCCATCAGCGACAACTTCTACTGCGATTCGGACCACTCGGTCGACGGCCACCGCTGGCTGGTGGGCGTCTATCCAAACGAGTTCATGGAATGCCGCATCGGCGAGAACGCCCAGGGCTCGGGGCCGGGCAACCATGCCTTCATCGGATCCTCCGGGGCGGTGTACCCCGAGGACTACAACGAGGACGGGGCCATCTGGGAGCACTTCGACCGCAACGGCGTGCGCTTCCGCAATTTCGGGCTCGGTTTCGAGTTCAAGCCGCAGGACGAGGAGCAGGCGTACCACGACACGGGCATCCGGCTGAACATCAATTACCCCATGCCCAA
>CAIUWO010000938.1 GCA_903902895.1 Candidatus Hydrogenedentota bacterium
CAGTCGAGGTCCTTCGGGGGATCGGTGTCGGCCTTCACGCCCAGGTCGCCGCGGCCGCCGTTCTTGTAGCACAGCCCGCGCGCCATGTAGAGGGGGCCGATGATTTCGCCGCTCTGCAGCAGCGGGATGTCGCGCAGCCAGTCGTCGCTGGAGCGGCTCTGGGTGCCGTGCTGCATGACCACGTTGTACTTTTCGGCGGCGGCGATGAGCTGCTGGCCCTCGAAAATGTTGTGGGAGCCGGGCTTTTCCACATACACGTGCTTGCCGGCCTGGGCCGACAGGATGGCGCCGAGCGTGTGCCAGTGGTTCGGCGTGGCAATCGACACCGCGTCGATTTCCGGGTCCGCCAGCGCCTCGCGGATGTCCTTGAACAGCTTGGGCTTCTTGCCGCCGCTCTTCTTTTCCACCGCCTTGGACCGGCTTTCAAGGCTTCCCGCGTCCGGGTCAACCAGGGCCACAACTTCGGAATTGGCCCCGCCGGCGAAGCCGTCGATGTGCGAGCCGCTGCGGCCGCCGCAGCCCATCACGCACACATTGACCTTGTCGTTGGCGCCCCAGACCTTGCCCCGGGTCATCGTGCCCGCGGCAAGCACCGCCGCCGACGCGCCCAGAAAATGCCGTCTTGTCAGTTCCATGCTGCCCAGTCTCCTTTGTTAGGTTGGATGCACACCGTACCTATGGACCGTCCGGGACGGATGCAGGGTTTCATTGTTCACAACACTTTAGCGGATTTGCACATAGGGGCTTCTTGCTCTTAATCTTGCTCTTGCTCCAGTTTGTGAATTATGGGAGTTGTCAGCAGTTTCGAGCAAGATTAAGAGCAGGAGCAAGAGCAAAAGAAGAACCAAGCAGCCCATGTCAATCGGCTAAACAGCCACCATTTTTCACGAAAAGCCCAAGAAAGACAAGCGTTTACTTCGGTTTCACCTCGTCCATGAGCGCCATGAGCCGCCGACCGTAGTCCGTGTAGGACTGGTAGAGCCGGTCCCCGTCGGTGGTCGACGCGCCGGTGTGGATGATCGCGGCAAGGTGCGGCTCGATGGAGAAACCGCCGTCGTAGCCGGTGGCGAGAAGGTCGCCCACGACCTGGCGGACGCAGCCGTCCCCGTCGCCGCAAAAGGTGTACTGGTCGACGCCGTCAATCTTCCGGGCGTCCTTGATGTGGACGTAGACGATGTCGTTGCGGACTTTCTGGTAGTACTCCCAGGCGTCCTGACCGTAGGTGACGGGGTTGCCCGTGTCGAAGACAACCTTGAGCGCCGGGCTGTTCACCTCGCCCAGCAGCACGTTGGAGTTGTCCGCCGACAGCCCCCCCCAGCCGCTGCAGTTCTCATGGGCCAGGATGACGCCGCCGTCCTCGGCCATGCGGGCCAGCGTCTTCATGCGGCGGATGGCCTCGTCACGCCAGTCGCGGTCGCCCAGCGGGTGGTCCTTGTCGTTCGGATAGCTCATGACGCGGATGAACTTGGTGCCGAAACGGTGCATGCGGGGGATGGCGCCGCGCAGGTCGTCGATGTCGGTCTGCGGGTCGCAGGTGATGGGCCGCGCCCAGTTGGCCACCGCGCTGGAGAAGCAGGACACGGTCATCCCGGCCTCCGTCACCGCATCATACACCCGGTCGAACTGGTCATCCGGCAGCAGGGTGAGGTTGACGCTGTCCACGCAGCGCAGTTCGAGATGGGTCCAGCCGAGTTCCTTATGGGCCCGGATTTGGGTTTCAATGGCCTGGCCGGCCTCGTCGGAAATGCCGCTGAAGAACATGAAGATACTCCCTTGATGATGGGTCCGCCCTTAGCGAACCAGCCCTTTTTCCACTGTGTCGCGCATGTCGCGCCCCGCGAGCACCTCCACCAGGCGCAACGCGAAATCCATCGCCGTGCCGGGACCGCGGGAGGTGATGATCTTGCCGTCCGTCTCCACCGCCGCGCCCGTGTTGACGCTGCCGTCTGTGCCCCCCGCCACAACACCCGGATAGGCCGTAAACGCCCTGCCCTTGAGCAGCCCCGCCTTTTCCAGCACCAGTGGCGCGGCGCAAATGGCGCAGACGTGTTTTCCGGCCGCGGCCATATCCTGCACCAGCTTTATGACGCGCCCATCGGCCGCAAGCGCGTTGGTGCCGCCCATGCCGCCCGGCAAAACGACCATGTTGAAGTTGCCCATGCCCAGCGCAAGGTCGAGCGTCGTGTCCGGCATCAGCGCCAC
>CAIUWO010000939.1 GCA_903902895.1 Candidatus Hydrogenedentota bacterium
CGTCTTGGAATGCCGCACGGTGATGCGCGCGCCTTCAGACTCGAAACGCACATCCTCCACATCCAGGCTCACCAGCTCGCTTCTCCTGAACGCGCCGGCGTATCCAACGAGGAAAACGGCCTTGTCACGAATGCCCTGGAGGTTCTGGGGCAGCACCTCCGCCAGGTGTGTCAAGTGGCTCACGCGGACGGGGGATTTCTTGTCTTTTGCAGCGCCTTTTACGCGCCGTATGCCCTTTAGCGTTGAGCGCACCAGCAGCGACTGCGCGGGGCTTTCATGGCCCCGGGCATTGTGCGCCACGGAAATGGATGCCAGATGCCGCTTTATGGTCGACGGTTTCAGCTGTTCGGCCATGGCGGCGATAAACAGGGCGACGGTTTCCGGACTGGCGGGAAGCGATTCAAGCCGTTGGGCCCCGCACCAGTTTTGGAAATGCCGCCAGTCTTTTGCATAGGCTGTCCGGGTGTTGCAAGCTTTGCTTTCGCGGATGTATTCCTCCGCCTTTTTGAGGACTGGCCCAAGCTCATGGGCCGGTTCCGACAGGGTGATTTCGTGGGTCATTGCGGTTTTCCCTGGAAAATCCTGACTAGCGATAACCCCCAATTATCGATAGTCAGGATTTCCTTTGGTTCAGACATGGAAACACGACGGGCGGAAGCCCTTTCTAGAGGGGGGGGCCACCCTCAAATCGACTGGTGGATTGCCCGTTCAGGGTGGGTCGGGAAGGGTCACCACGGGGAAATGCTCTTTGAGGATGACCAGGCACTTTTCGACGACCCTGGGTGTGCGGGTGAATGATGCGATTCCTGTCATCGTGGTTCGTGCAGGTATGCCGGGAGACCACCCACCCGTATTGGGTGGCCGCGCTAAGCCGTATTCGGTGGTTCTCTCGTACCGAAATATGCAGGTTGCCCCGGCCACGTACTCCCTAAGCTTTTTTCCTATAAAAGGCTTCTATATAATCGTTTCGGCTGCTCCGTAATGATTTTGCCCGTTTTATCAGGATGATACTAGAAACTGTGCTAATCACGGCTTCGTACCTATTTTTCTTGACATTGAAACACTAATAAGCGTATTTCTTGTAAGGTTATAGGCCGAGCAAACGGCCTACGTTAGCCCGGCCCCCACGATGACCACACGATAAAGACTTTCGGAAATGAGTAACCCCGCCTTTACTCGGTATGTGGTAATTGATTATTGGAAACGCTGAAGGTTGATGGCGGAAATCACTGGGCGTTGAGTTGGGAATCGGGGGGGGCTTTCCCCTGTTTATCCACGAAACAGCAAGATTAGTCTTGACAATCGGTGCTGATATGGGGGAATATATTCCCTGTATGAGAACTGAGCAGCAAGTAAAGACTGAAGATTTCTTTGGGCAACACCCTGTATTCTCACTTGAGGAGGCCGCAAGGGCACTACAACCGCCGGGTGGCCGGGCTGGCACGGTGGAGCGGTTGAAATACCACCTTGAAACGGGTCGCCTTAAACGGGTCGCCCGGGAAGTCTACGCCGTGGTGCCCCGGGGTTCGTCGGTGGACACGTTCCAACCGGACGTATTTCTTGTGGCTTTGTCCGTTCGTCCCGAGGCTGTCTTTTCCTGTCATAGCGCCCTTGAACTCCTGGGTGTGGCGCATTCGGTATGAAACCGGTGCACCGTGTTCTGCACCCCACGCCGTTCGCCCCTGACGGTGAACAGGAACCGGGTGCTGTTTCTCGAACACCCCACACCGTTGCGGAAAAGCGGGGACGTTCTGTTTGGAACGCGCAAGGTGGAACGGCTCGGACGCCTGGTGCGGGTTACCGGACCGGAGCGAACATTGGTCGAGTGCTTCCGCCGCCTTGACCTGGCAGGAGGAATTGCGGAGTTGGTTGAATCGGCGGGCGGGTTTCCGACACTCGACCTTAAACTGGTTGAATCAACACTCAAACGCTACGAAATGTCCAGCCTGTGGGCTGCAACGGGCTGGTTTCTGGAGACATACCGGCGGACCTTCCATGTGCCGGATGCGCTGCTCACCCGGCTGGAATCCCACCGGCCACTGGCACCGCAATATCTCGTGCGCCAACGGCGGGGCGGCACGCTCGCGGCACGGTGGAATCTGATTCTTCCCCCCGAGATGGAACACCTGCGGGGACCCGATGAGCGTTAGTCTCGCATACCTTGAACAGTGCGCGGCGGAGACCGGATATGCCCCGGCCACACTCGAAAAAGTCACGCGCCTGGGTGAACTCGCAGCGGAGAGCGCGCACCATCCCCTGCGCGTCGCACGTGTGGCGGTATCCGCCCCGTAGACGTGTACCAGTATTGCGCGAACGTGCAGTCGTTCGGGTCCACCACGCGCGTCAAGTCACAGGAAGTGTCAACGGGCCCGTCGCCCTACTCTATTCTCCGCCATCGGGCGCCGCGCCCCCTGCCGGTCAACTGAACAATGTTCTCCCGCTTTAGGACGGCCAGCATCTTTTTCACCATTTGCGGGCTGACCGCTGGACATTGTGAGGTGATATCCATCAAGGTGAAAAAACCTTCGCGGTTCATGATGGCAACCCGAACCAAGTCCGCCTTAGCCGGCGCCTGCGCCGATTCAATCCGGCGTTCAAACTCCTGGTAGCCGCGCCGCAGGATGGTGAGCAGATAGTTCCACCATGGGACGATATCGTTACGCCCCTCGTGCCAGTGTCGTGAGCATTCCTCGAGGACTTCATAATAGCGGGCTGTGCTCTCTTCGACCAGCCGCTCGAGGCTCACGAAGCGGCCAACGACGAAACCCTGTTGCTGAAGCAGCAGCGTGGTCAATAGCCTCGATACCCTTCCATTGCCGTCTCGGAACGGATGGATACACAGGAAATCGAAGACAAAGGCGCCCGCCATGAGCAGGGGCGGCGTCACCAGGTCGTCCATCTCGGCTTGGTACCGCCCGCATAACCGCTCGACAGCCAGGGGAACATCTTTGGCGGGGGTAGGCTTGAACCGGACGCGCCGTTCCCCGGCGCCTGAGAATTCGATGATCTCATTGTCCCGCTCTTTCCACTTGCCCGCCTCGCCGGAAGAACCCCCTTGAGCCAGTGCGTGCAGGTGCACAATGGTCTTGGGAGAAATCGGAATCGGGGCCTTGTGTCCGAAGACCCAGTCCAGTGCCTTGCGGTAGCCGGCCAGTTCCTCTTCGGATCGGTCTTGGGGCTTGGCATGTCCCAAGACCACGGGCCGCAACCGCTCTCTGGGCACGGTAACACCTTCGATCCGATTGGATGATTCGGCGCTCTGGATGATGGCCTGTTCCCGCAGCATATCCAGCACTGCGGGTTTCTGCCGTGTCCAAAGGTCCTGTTTTCCGCGGGCCTCCATACAGTCCGCCAAGAGCCATGCCGTGCCAATCGGCAACTCCGTTGGGCGAAGCCGGTCGATGGTCGGTTTGAGCATTGCAACATCACCTCCGATTGTCGATAGCCTATTAATAGCTTATTCAGTGCGCCAGTAGCCAATTATTCGTCATCCCCCATGAAACCGTTCCTGGCCAGTATCGCCTTACTTTGTCCACCACCATGCTCCTTTGGAAAGCAGTGGCATTTTCGCGCATTTTCCCTCCCGTCGCCGGACTTGATGTTCCCTCCCGGAAAGAGCGTTCATGGTACGGGCAAGCGCCGCGGATGGGCTCATGGTCATTACGGGCCTGCATGAACAGAGTATGCGCAGCCATTACAGGAGAGCAGGTTACGGTGTCTCAGCGGCGGGTAGTAACTTTCCACCCAGGCAAACGCATGAAGGAGATGGCTGCAGGGGTATGCGAATGTTATTTTTGCGGATGTGACGTCACGGTAAACAAGAGAGTAGGCGCTGGGCAATGGTCCATAGGGCGGCAAAGTGACCGGGGCCGGGACGCAGCGCCTTGTGTGTCTCCACATAGAGGGCCTCGGCAAACGGCACAAGCGCCCGAGATTCGGGGAAGCGGAGATAGCGCGGGTTCAAGTCGCCGATCCGGACCCGGTCGAGACCGTCGGCGTCCTTAAGGATGGCGGTCAGCGTCCAATGGGGATGCGTCCTGGGAATCTCAGCGCGGCAGTGGTTCTCCACGGCTACGCTAATGCCCTCCCAATCCTCCGCCGAAACCCCTCCCTCGGCCAGCAGCGACGTCACATGCGGGAGTTCCGGAAGCCGCGCCAGCGCATATTGACCGTGGTCGCGGCATCTGCCGTCGTGTACGCGGCCGATGTCATGGACATAGGCGGCCGCCCACACCCGCTCGGCGTGCTCCTCCAACCCCAGCGCGTCAATAAGCACAAAACTGTGCACAATAACCCTGGCAACATGGCCTTGACCGTGAATCCGGCTCGGGTGAAAGAAATGCTCCGGGTGCGGCGCCAGGTTTTCCAGCGGCAGGGGAATAGGGTTATTTAGTCGGTACGGCATGAGGGCAGGATATCAGTATTCCAGGTTGCGGGCAATAGGTCCCGAGTCAGCTTGTGCGATGTCCCGAAAGGCGTCTACCCCATCGCAATCAGTATATGCACATGGTCAGCTATCATGTGCCCCTCTTCAATACGGCACTCCTTCTGCTCCGCAAGTTTGCGGAACACCTCGCCCAAATGTCGGCGCGTGAGCAAGGCAGTCCAATAGGGCCCAACGGCTTGGAAGAAGTCCCTGAACCGTTCCAGACCGCCTATCATGTCCATGCCTCCAATAATTGCGCAAGTGCCGTTTGCACCCGCTCATCGGGATCTTCTCGCATGCTCAGATACAGCGATAACGGGTCCACTGAAGCCCCCTCGGACAGGAGTTCCGGTGCGTATGCCCAAACTTCCACGATAATGGCCGCATCTTCCTCAAAGGGGCAGGTGTCCATTTCGACGCCGCGTGCCTCCCTGGTGCCTATGGCGAAGACGGTCTTTGGCGCAGTCGAGATGTTTGTCGCCTCAGACAGTCCCGTCATGCCGGCATACAGCGGCTGCCCATGCGCCAAACGGAGGTCTCGTGCCCAATAGCGCCTTTTCACCGGTGACCGGAGGTGGGGCACCGCCTCGCGCCAAAGGTCTCTGCGGACGTGCTCAAAGCGCATGGTTCTGGCGCGGCCTTCCCGTGCCTGTTCGCACAGACCAAGGGGCAAGAGTTCGTTCAGACCTTGGGTAATGGCCATCGCGGAGTAGCCCAGTACGCCGGCGATCATAACAAGCGGCCTGCCTGTGATGTCGCCGAACTGGACCTGTCTCAGCAGCATTACTTGAGCCACCCAACTCAAAGTCTCTTTTCGGACCGGCATCCGCGCTGGAAAGGCCTCGCGAAAGTCGACCAGCAGCATCGGCAGGAACATCTGACGTCCCGGAACGATAAACGGAATCCGCTTCTCTACAAGACGCCTGCGTTCATACGATTTGAGTAGTGGAAGCACCAGGATGACTTCCCTGCCGAGTTTTGATGACAGAAGCATCCTGTCCTTGGCGAGTTGGGCCAGGTTTGGCGTCTCGCCCGCCTTTGGTACGGCCATCATTATGGCGTGTCCGAAAAGGTCAATCTCGTGAATACCGTACGCGGCAGCGAGATATACAGGCAGGCCCTTCAATGATTCCTTGGCCAGGGTTCTGGCCGTGGCGGGTGCGCCCGTCACGTTCTCCAGATATGCAACAACTTCCTGAAGTATAACCATGGACAAGTTCCTTGATAAAGCAACGTCCGCACACTAAAATACATTACTTTATCGTGCAATTCAATATGTATGAAAATTGTCCATGAGCCGCGCACACGGCGCATTTCCACACGGACAAGCGCCGCAGATGGCCGAACGGTTAATAACCTTGCAATCGCCGCTTGCGTCGCTCATTCCGTCATGTCCTTCGGCATCGTGGTGCCCGACATTGCCGCCACTGTGCTCGTCATGACGCCTTTTTCTCGCTCTGTTCTATGCGCCACTCATATTTGCGTTTCAGGTCGTTGCAACGGTCATTCCACCGAAGGCGATTCTCATGTTGAAGCCGTCCCACGACAATTCCTGGCGCGATTCCTTGCTGCCGCGCGAATTGCTGGATGGCTGCCTTGGTAAAGGTTGAATGCGAAGTGAACGCCGCAAAATCCGCTTCGGGAATAAGTATACGTGCGGCAAAGCGGTCTGCTTCTTTCTCCGCATCCGAGTCGCCCGCAGACGTTTCGATAAAGATATCCTTCTTGGGATGAAGCAGGATATGCCCCACCTCATGGAAGAACGTAAACCAAAGATGGTCGTCTGTCTTGTACTTGAGGCTGAGTTGAATAAGGGCCTTTGACGGCGACAACCAACGGGTCGCTCCACTGGCGGTTTTCGGCAACTCAGGAACGAAGACGACTGCCACACCACACCCCGCACACAGTTGAACAAGCTGAGGTTGAAACTCGGACGGCGGCTCTTGGGTTAGCTTCCTCACTTTTTCAAGGACGGTGCGGAATCTGGCCTCTTCGTAAGGCGCGCAGTCTATCTTCTGTGCCTCAAGCTCACCACGGCGCAGCCAGGCCGCCAACGCAAAGGCATCCGGCTCGTGCGCCTGAGAACGACGGTAGCGCACTTGAACAGCACCCCAATGGGCCTGCCACACTTCCGTGGACGCTACGCCAAAGAAATCAAGAATAGACCGCAGCGTATCAACCGGTTGCTGTGTTTTGGGCAACCAACGGAGTCTTCTCATGACAGGAAGATTCTTGAAGTTCTTGAGCCACGCCTTGTACTTCCCGAGTTCCAACCCCTCAGCCTGACGAGCCAGAAAATCACGATACTGCTGCTCACGGTTGTTCCAGAAGCGCGCAGGTATGCCCAGCACGCGTTCAAACTTCAGCGCCGTTTCAGGCGTAATGGGGGCTGTCCCGTCCAACATCTGTTTCAGGTGTTTGCGGGACATGCCAATGCGTTGCGCGAAATCCACTTGCGTCATTCCGCGCTCATCAAGCGCCTCTTCAAGCGTTTCTCCCGGTGGAGAAACGTAGTCGGGCGTATACTGGTTTCTTGTGCTAATCATGAGGGTCCCTCATATCCGTTATTTCGACTGCGGTCACTTTGGTCCAGTCAAGGCTTGTGCCATCGGACAGTACCGGAAGCGGGCGGTGGAAGGGCTTGAAGAAGAGACGCCAGCCACCGTCGAGGTCGAGCGTAAGGGTTCCGTCCGTGCGCTTCTTGTACACGTGACAGTCTCCCGGCATGTTCCTCATGTCGTCAAGTGTCTCCGCAGCATGCAAGTCGTCAAGGCGGCGTCCAAGAATCTTGGCCCGGCGCTCGCCCCATTCCTTCTCACGGGCTTTCCGGCTATTGCAGACCTTATCAAGTCTGTCTGTCTTGAATTGTATATCCATGCGTCTTCCAAGTCACATTGTGCAACCTGTTAGGTTACACGAAAAGGATACCCCCGATTACTCGCTCAATTCAAGTTCAGTCTAGTCCTCATGATTGCGATTTCTTGCCATGGGCTATCAGTGCAAGATGTCCCTTTTCCGTGACGCTATATTTCTGTTTACTGCTGTGCGGTTTGCCGGGGATGGTCATTTCCAAGGTCCCCGCCTGGAGCAGCGGGGTTAGGTAATTGGATTGGAATGTCTTCCAATGCTTTAGCCCCATACCAGCTGGTGAAAGAACAGCTCGATGTGCGCCTGCAGGAACTCAAGCTGTTCGGCATGCTGCCCAGGCTGCTCCAGGAATTGGCCACGGCCCGGGCCGACGGCCGTTACCCAAGACTCCTCAACACCTACGCCAGGACCAATCTGCTTGTGCTGGACGACTGGGGACTGTCTCCCCTGACGGACGAACAGCGCAAAGACCTCTTCGAAATCCTTGAGGACCGCTACGACATCCTTTCCACGCTGGTGACCAGTCAGTTGCCCATACCCAAATGGCATCAGATCATAGGCGACCCATCCATCGCGGACGCCCTCCTTGACAGACTTGTGCACAATGCCCACAAACTCACGCTAAAAGGCGAATCCATGAGAAAGAAGCACAAGCACGTCGAGGACTGAACAACACCCGTCCGCGAACCAAGCCCGTCGTGATTGTCTTGGACTAGCGGACCCAGTGAATACCATGCAATACCAGAATTCCCTGAACCTCGCCACCGGCATCATTCGCGAAATGGAAAGGAAACGACCGTTTCTCCGAATGTGGCCAAACCCCGTCTTTCTTGAGGAGTACACGCCCGGTATGGCTGCATATCTCATTTTGTTTCGCTTATTGATATGCAAGGTTCCATCCCGGCGCCCATTCCCATCTGTGACCAAGTGTTGCTCCGCCAGAAATCACTGCTGATTTGCGGCAGGAGTCACTCCCAACCGTTCTGCCACATCTTCATATTTCGGGGTTTCCGCGTAGAGCAACTCGAATTCTTTGCGGGCGCGTGCCTTCTGGCCAAGCCCTTCATAAACCAATGCCCGCTCGTAGCGCAAGGCTTGGCGCAGTTCCGGCATGTAGCCCTTTGAACCGGCAATGGTCTTTGTGAGCAATTCCCGGGCAGCATCGTTCAACCCAAGATGCCTTAATGCCTTCGCCCGATACAGAAGCAGAGCCGCATGCAGGGCTGATTCATTGTCTATGCCCATCGTTAGCTGTACCACCTCGTCGCAGGTGGCCTTGTCGTCCGCACGTGTTTCCATGTAAAGCTCAACGAGTGATGTCTTCACAACAAGATCGGCACTGTTGTGCACCCACAACCATTTAAGGCAGGTAATCGCTTCGCTCAACTTGCCCGTGTGCTGATATACCTCCACCAACCCCAGGTATATTCCGCGCTCATTGGGTTCAATGTCAGCGCGCAGCACATCCGTAATCGAGATGGTGATTTGGGCTGAGACGCCGTACTTCGTGAAATACTTCCCCAGGTCTTTCGTGTTTTTCAGGGCCTCGCGCAGGCAGTATTCCGCCTCTTCCAACCGACCGTCTGTGATGGAAAGAAAACCCGCCATATATGACGCATCTGCAAGGTGGAGGGCCTTCTTGAAGGTTAAGAATGCGGCATCGTGATTACCTGAGACGACTTCGCGCATCCCATCCACGAAATCCTTTTCAGAGGCAGGCGTGATGAGTTTCTGGAAGAATCCAAGCGTCAACGAGTCCTGAGCTGTCCGTGGCGGCGCCGAAGACGCTTGTGCATCATTGGCGACTCTGGCGACTGACTTTTCAGTCGTTCTCCCTGCTGATGCTGTTTGCGTGTAATACAGGCCCGTGCCGGGGATGCCAACGGTCGTTCGCGTACCACGTGGCCCCACTGTGAATTTTGCACCACGCGGCCCCATGGAGAGCGAAGCCCCTGACTTGCTGAGATTTATCGAGATACCCGGTGCAATTCTGATGCGTCTGAAAAATCGAAAACCCATGGCAAATCCCCAGATTGACTACACCATTGCATTATGATGACAATGCCTCGAGCAGGACCTCTGCAGATATGGTCCTCGTGTATGCGCGATAGGCTATCCCATTCCTGCCATTTTTACCGGTCAGAATTCCACTTCAATGGGCCCTTTTCCTAGGTCAACAACAACTGCATGGAACTGCGGCTTGAAGAACTTGCAAAAAGTCTTGTAGCCAAGGTCTTTGGGCCAGAGCGAGTCATCCGTACACCAGTCGTTAAGCTCTTGTTCAAGGATGAACTTGAAGTTTCGGCGCAACCACGCTTCGGTGTCTTCGAGTTCATCGGGCAGGAGATAGATGGAACTGTCTTGCCGGAAGTCCTCGACGGTCATCTCGAGCGGGTCACCAGGCATGGCCCTCACCCACGCCAAGAACTCCGGTGTCGGCTCCAACACCAGGGCGGAACGGTTGATAACCTTGTAGTCATCGCCTGAGTCGCTCATTTTATCCCGTCCTTTGGCATCATGGTGCCCTACATTGCCGCCATGCCGATCACCTGAATTGGCGTTTCTATTTCAACCCAACCGCTTTTGGACACAGCATAGTCTATACGCTACGAACTACTTTTTGCTGCCGCGCAGATACGGTTGGAGCGCCGGGGCGGGTCCACCATATGGATTCGTCTTGAGTTTGAGCGCCTTTTCAACAATCTCAACGACTTCCTTGTCGTTAAAACCGGCGGCGCGGCTTTCGCAGACCACCTCATTGAGACGGATCAGGACACGGCGGCGGCAGTCTTCCCCACACTTTTCCTCTATATCCTTGCTAACGAAGACGCCCAAGCCCCGGCGTGTGTACAGCAGGCCCATGACAACGAGATCGCGATAGGACTTGGAC
>CAIUWO010000940.1 GCA_903902895.1 Candidatus Hydrogenedentota bacterium
GTCTGCAAGTCGGTCGCCCGGCGGCCCTGTGCTTCGCTTCGCTCGCAAAGACAGTCTATGATAGGCGGGACACCACCGCTCCTATTCGAAAGAACAGCCGGGAGAACTCGTTATGCGCAACACACTTAAGCACTGGGGTTGCCCGAAAACGTTCATGCTGTTGCTGTGCTGCCTTGCAGCCGTGCCCGCCTTCGGCCAGCCACGCCCCTCGTCCAACCTGGACGGTCCCTGGGCCTTTCGCATGGACCCTGAAAACGTTGGCGAAACCGAACAGTGGTTCGCCGCACCTGTCGCCTTTGCGGACACGATCCAAGTCCCGGGCGCATGGGAAGCGCAGGGATTCGGCGGGGAAACTGACAAACTGCACCATCACTTCATCGGCAAGGGCTGGTATAAGCGTCAGGCCGACATTCCTGCTGATTGGTCCGGCCGTCGCGTATTCCTCTGCATCGGCGGCGTCCACCGCTACGCCGCGGTCTGGGTAAACGGCAAATACTTCGGCGAACACATCGGCCCTCTTTCGCCCTTTGAATACGACATTACCGACTGCGCCGCCCCGGGCACGACGGCGCTGATCGCCGTCCGCATTGATTCCGCCCAGCGCTGGGACATCGACACGCTCATCGGCGCATGGGACATCATCGACTACATGGACACCTACTGGGGCGGCATCTGGGGCCACGTCAAGTTGGAGGCGCGCAACGCCGCCTGGCTGAAGGACCTCTTTGTCGAGCCCGCCGTGGCACCCGCGCGCTGCCGCGTGTCGGCAACAGTCAAGGGCGTTCCGCCGGAAGGCGCCGCACTGCGCCTTGACGTTCTCGACAAGGACAAGGCAATTGTGGCCCATGCTGAAGCCCCTTTGGGCGCCATGGAGCTTGCAGTTCCCGGTGCGAATCTTTGGACCCCCGACACACCGGCCCTGTACACGGCGCGCCTGTCGTTGCTCAAGGGTGGCGACGTGATTGACACCGTCGAAACCCGCTTCGGCTTCCGCCAGATCACCATTGACGGCACCCGCATTCTCCTAAACGGTCAGCCGTTCTTCCTGCGCGGTTACGGCGACGACGCCATTTATCCCAAGACCATGGCGGCCCCGTCCGACGAGGCGTTTTACCGAAAGAAGATCGGCATGGCGAAAGACTACGGCTTCAACCACGTGCGCCACCACAGCCATTTCCTGCCGCCCGAGTACTACGACGTGTGCGACGAACTGGGCATGCTCGTGTCGCCCGAACTGCCCATCGGCTACCAGACCTTCTACAACAAGGCCAAAGGCCCGGCCCTTGAACTCTACAAGACCGAGTGGGCCGCCGCGATTCTACGTTTCCGCAACCATCCCTCCATCTTCGACTGGTGCATGGGCAATGAGATGTATGATTCCATCCCCATTGCGCCCGATCTTTACCGCATTGCGAAGGAACTCGACACCACGCGTCCTGTCGTGGATTCTGACGGAGTTCCCACCGAGGGTTTCACCGAGGGCACCCGTGACCGCGACACGCTCGACCTCTATTTCACCCAGTTCGACGTCTTTAACAATCCGCTCGACATTCCGGATCTTTACCGCTGCCCGGCGCCGAAGAAACCCGTCGTCTCGCACGAGACCGGTAACTATGTCACCTTCCCATTGCTCGATCAAATCGATCTCTTCAAGGACAACTTCAAGCCGTTCTGGCTCATCGCCGCCCGTGACAAGGTCCAGCGCATGGGCTGTATCGACGAAGTGCCGCGCTGGGCGGAGAACACCGGAAAGCTATATACGTTGCTGCGCAAGACGGACATTGAGGCCATCCGAAAGAGTCCCCTGTTGTCCGGTTACCACTGGTGGCTCTTCCAGGACTATTGGACCACCTCAAACGGCATCGTCGACACCTACTTCCGTCCGAAACCGGGCATCGACCGCGACGCCATACTTCAGTTCAACAACGACGTGGTCCTGGTGCAGGACGGTATAGACCTCGCCTACCGTGGCGGCAAACCTCTTCAGGCTGCGCTGTTGGTTTCAAACTTCGGCACGACCAATCTCGACGATGCGACACTCACGTACAGCGCCAAACAGGGCGATGTGACCATCACCGAGCAGTCCACTCCCGCGCCAATCGCCCCGCAGGGCGCGCTGACCGAACTGGCCAAAATGAATATCCCCCTGCCCAATGTCGATGCACCCGCGCGCATCACCGTTAAGGTTCGGCTTGTGTCCGGCAGCAAGACCTTCACCAACGTTTGGTCCACGTGGGTCTACCCCGCACAGGTGGCTGTCGCCACCGCGCCTTTGTTCGCCTCCACCGAACTGTTGCCCTGGCTCGAAGCACGCGGTGCGAAAGCACTGCCGTCGCAAAAGCCCTACCCCACCCAGGCCGTTTATGTCTCCAGCCAGGTGACGCCCGAACTGATTGATGCCACGGCGACCGGCGCGTCGCTTATCCTTTTCAAGCCGCAGGGCCTGCTCCCGGCCGCCACAACGCGCTTCAAAACCGCATGGTGGCTCGGTAATGAGAGTGACAACAACGCGGGCACCGTGGTGTACGACCATCCCGTCACCCGTGCCATGGCCCCTGAAGGTTGGTGCGACGCATCATGGTACCGGCTGCTGGAAGGCAGCGACGGTTATCTCGTCGATGAACTTCCCGCGCAGCCCGAGTCGATCATTCGCGGAATCGAGACCGCCGGTGTCTGCCGCAACAAGTCCATGCTGTTTCAGGCCGCCGTCGGCAAGGGCCGCGTCATCCTGTGCGGCCTCAATCTCGACGCCGCACTACCGGATGGAACCGTGTGTCCGCCCGCCGAATGGCTCACGGCACGCCTTGTCGAATATGCGGCGACCTTCCCAACACCGGCTGTGGCGATTCCTGAAACCTACTTCCGCGAGCGCATCGTTGAGTCCCCCGAATTCAGCGCACCCTTCGTTGAGGGTTTCGCAGGCCTCGTGCGCAATGAAGGCGAGACCGGCAAGTGGTTCACTTACCGCAACGCGCGGGGCAAGACCGAAGCACTCCACCAGATCGATGCCAACCGCGTTGTGGAATGGGACACCGCAGCCGCGCCAAATCCACTTCCAGGTGAGTCTCTGACCTTCGTGTTCGCCGGTGGCCTCGGGTGGATTTCACAACCGAAGACCGACGGGTTCGTTCTGGCAATGAACGGCAAGGACCTGCTTCGTTTCGATGTCTGCAACGGACGCGGCCTCTGGCGTGACGACGCAAACCGCGTCACGCTCAGCTTCGTGCCCCACCGCTCGACCTCGGAAGACACGGCCGGCCTGTTCTATCTGGGCGTGCCCCGCGGTCTCATCGCGCCCGGCCAACCCTGCCGCCTCGCCGTCAGGTGTCTCGGTTCAGGAAGCCAGCGGTGGTTCGCCCTGCACCCATACACCGACGTGCTTGGTGCAAAATGATTCGCTTGTGACTCTTGCCTGAGAAAGGACCGCCATGATTTCATCGATTGCTTTTCTGGCGATGGCCGTTCTGTCCGCGCCGACCGATGATGTGCAGTTCAACCGGACCTGGGCCGAGCGTGCCTTCGCCGAACAGGCAGTGCAAACCCCCTCCGGCCGCATCACAGTGTCTCACGAGGACAGTCCCGGTGACACCAAGTTCCGCAAGGGCTCGGCCGGTGGTCCCATGCGGCTGGGGGAGAAGACCTACGAGCACGGCATTGGCGTCAATTCCCACTCCGTGGTCCATGTCACCTTGCCGCAGCCGGGCAAAGTCTTTCGCGCCGATATCGGCCTGGATCGCAACGTGGACAATACCGTCGCATCCGTCCGCTTTCACATAAATGTGAAGGATCGCGTCCTGTTCGAGACGGACGTAATGCGACCCGGCGCGGCGCCGCACACGATCGAAGTGCCGCTGGAGGGAGCACGGGAGTTTGATCTCATCGTCGACACCGGCGGGGACAGTCGCTCCTTCGATCAGGCCGACTGGGCCGACGCGCGTGCTGTGTTGGAAGACGGTTCCGAAACCTACCTCGACGATTTGGGACGCGGTGAGGATGTGGAGACAAAGTGGCCTTTCTCCTTTGTCTACGGCGGCCGTCCTTCTGACTCGCTGTTGCCCAGTTGGGAACGGCGTGTTGAGGTCGAATCCGTCGAGGGTGGACAGCGTCATACGCTCATTCTGACCGACCCCGTCACGAAACTGGAGATACGCGTCGTTGCCACCGTATTCACGGACAGCCCCGGCGTTGACTGGACGCTGCATTTCACCAACAAGGGCGATGTGGACACGCCCGTACTGGAAGAGGTGCGCGCTCTCGACGCATCCTTCCTCTGCGACCCCGGCACCTCTGCCACTTTCCACAGCCTGCGCAGCACCTGCGCTGTCGATGACTGGCTCCCCTTCAGCGAGCCGCTGCCCTCGGGTCAGCGCCGTGCCTTTGCGCCCAGCGCGGGGCGCTCGTCCCTCGGTGCCTGTCCCTTCTTCAACGTGCAGTGGAACGGTGGCGGTGCCGTCGTGGGCATTGGCTGGACCGGCCAGTGGGCCGCCGCTGTGGAGAACCGCGACGGAACCGTCGCAGTTCAGGCGGGCATGCAGAATCTTCACCTTGCACTGCATCCGGGCGAGACAATACGCACCCCGCGTATTCTCCTCATGCGCTGGTCCGGTGATGACCAGGCAAAGGCCATCAATTTATGGCGCGCCACCATGCTGCGCCACATCGTGCCAAGGGTGGGCGGCGAGATTGTCACCCCGCCCATTGCCCACCTCAGCACCGCCTTCTATGAAATGGACAAATGCACCGAGGCCCAGGCCCTGGACCACCTGAATGCGGGCAAAGACCTCGGTTTCGAGTGCTACTGGTACGACGCCTATTACGGCAAGGATGATTTTCCCGCCGTGGGCAACTACGTCCTGCCCGTGGAACGCGGCTTCAACACAGCCCGTTTTCCGAGCCAGTTGAAGCCCTTGTCGGAGGCCGTGCACAAGGCCGGCATGAAGTTCCTCATGTGGTTCGAGCCGGAACGGATCTGTCCGGGCACCCTCATGGCGGCGGAGCATCCCGAATGGTGCGTGATGCCCGACGGCGGCGGCTGGGGCATGTTCAATCTCGCCGTGCCCGAGGCGCGTCAATACATCACCGACTACGTCGGCGGCCTCATCGAAGCCTACAGCCTCAACTGGGTCCGTATCGACAACGCTGTTTCTTATGCGCCCCTATGGCAGAAACTCGACACGGCCGCCGGGCCGGATCGCGTCGGCATGGCGGAAATCCGCTACGTCGAAGGCCTCTACCGCTGGTGGGACGACCTGCGCGCCGCCCATCCCGACATCTCCATCGACAACTGCGCCTCCGGCGGCGGACGCATCGATCTGGAACTCTGCGCCCGCGCCATCCCCCTGTGGCGTACCGATGCCACCATCAATCCGCTCTTGAACAAAGACTTCCATCAGGCGGCCCTGCAGAATCAGGTCATGACTGCCGGCCTCAGCCGCTACGTGCCCTTCAACGCCAGCGGCCAGATGGGCGCCGACCCCTACAATTTCCGCAGCGGCTTCAACGGGGGCATTTCCTTCTGCGAGGACACCCGGCCCGAGGCCTATCCCCGCGACCTGCTGCGCGCCGCCATCGCCGAGGGCAAGCGCATCCGAAAATACTACTTTGGCAACCAGTACGCGCTGTCGGACATAACGACGGGCCCCAAGGACTGGTGTGTGCTTCAATACCACAGGCCGGCCGAGGACGACGGCATGGTCATGGCTTTCCGCAGGCATCAATCCCCCTACACGGGATTTACGTGCATGCTGAATGAGATTGACGCCAACAGGGACTATGAGGCAACCCTGTCGCCCGGCTACACCCCCGCCCCCCCAAGAACGATTAAAGGCGCCGACCTGCGCAGCCTTGTTCTGAGCATTGACAAGGCCCCGGACTCGGTGCTTTTGGAGTATCGGGCCCTTCCGAAATAACAAATGAGCACTCCAACGTTTGAATTGATGCGAACTGTACACGACCGTGTGAAGTGGAATGCCGTTCACAGCGCCATGGGAGACCGCAACCAGACTCCCGCTACCCGAGGGAGGAGTGTTTTGTATAGAATCGCGCCGGGTTGCGGCTGCGGGTTTGACCCCGGCCATGAGGCCTGCCACTGAAAGACGAATGATGCATTACTTGCTTGGATGGATAAACTGGTACTGGTACGGACTGCTCGGCTGGATGCTCGGCCTGGTGGAGGGCTGGCTTGGTCTGGCGCCGCAGGAGGGATGGGCGGCGGTTGCGTGGAAGACCGGGTTCACGGTGGTGTGCCTGCTGCCGCTGTATGAGCTTTATCTGCGTTTCACGAATTTCCTTCACAATCGGCGCCTCCGCAGGACAATGGAGGGGCATGAGGTCCATGACCCCCAGGCGGACAAGGATAACCGGTTTACGGAGGAGTTAGACGCGCTGAAGCATCCCAAGGCAACGCTGGAGCAGTTGCGCAGGGAAAAGCGCTACGGACGCATGGGTGAAATCTTGTCCACCATGAACGAGCCGGCGGAGTCGGCGCGCTGGTTTGTCAAAGACAGGCAGTATGACCGCGCGGCCCAGGAACTGGCGAAGTCGGGCCACACGTGGCGGGCGGCGAGAATGCTGTGGCGCTGCGGCGACTATGGAACGGCGGCGCGGTTTTATCTGGAGATTGGCAAGACACGGTGGGCCGCGCAGGGCTTTGAACGGGCGGGCATGATTGGGGACGCGGCGCAGGCGTGGGCCAAGACGGGGGACATGAACAAGGCCCTTTCGGCCTACACGGCCTATTTTCAAGACACAAAAGACCCCCCGGCGGGCCAGGAGCAGATGGCAAACCAGTGCTACCAACTGTTGCACGATCCCGCGCTGGCGCGGAAGGGCGACCCTGAAACGCGCGCCATGTTGCTGGCTGCCGTGGGTGAGCGCTTTGTGCTGGCGGGCCGCAATGCGCTGGCGATGCAAGTGATGGTGGAGGCGGGCAGAAACGACCTGGCAGCGGAGATTCACGCGCGGATGCGCAACAGTTCGACGCCACGGCGGTAATTGTTGACGGCCCCCGTCTTATTTCTTGACTTTGGCCGCTGAAAACCTGTAGTTTCAACGTTGCTGGAAGCTGGAGCGGATGCACCCTGCATCCCCCGGTCGCCAGCCCCCGCAACGCGGGGAACGGACACCTGCGGAGGATGTGCCGGAATGATTGATCGCATAACGATCCTTGGTGGAAGCAGCGTATACATTCCCGAGTTCATTCTGTCCGTCATTTCGCACAATCTCACCGTTCGGGAGATCGTGCTGCAGGGCCGGCCCGGCCGCAAACTGGACGTGGTACGGGCCTTCTGCGCCCGGCTGATTGACAAAGCGGGCTTCCCCATCAAGATCACCGCGGAAACGGACGTGGCCACGGCGGTTACGGGCGCCAAGTACATTATTAATCATCTGCGGGTGGGCGGCATGAAGGCGCGCCTGCGCGATGAGATGCTTCCGCCCCAGTTCAACCTGGTGGGCAGCGAGCAGTTGGGGGCGGGCGCAATCACAAACGCGCTGCGAACGCTTCCCGTGGTGCTTGATTACGCGCGCATCATAGAAAGCGTCAATCCGCAGGCCATCCTGATAAACATGAGCAATCCGGCCGGCATTATTGTGGAAGCGCTGGCCCGTCTTACCAAGCTGACCGTGGTGGGCGCGTGCGACCTGCCGCGCGTGTACACGCGCAAGATTGCGGCGGTGCTGGAGCAGGAGCCGTCGGCGCTGACGGTGGACTATGTGGGGCTCTATCATCTCGGCTGGATTCAGGATGTGAAGGTGGACGGGCGCAGCCGGATGAGCCATCTGCTGGAGTTGCTCGAAACGCGGCAGGAGGAGGATTTTGACTACGACCTTATCGAGCTGTTCCGCATGATTCCGACGCACGCGACAGGAATGTACTTCCACCGGGCGGAGGCGCTCAAGAAACAGCAGAACTGCACGCGTTTCCGGGCAGAGGTGCTGTTTGAGGCGGAACAGCAGATTCTGCGAATGTATGACGATCCCCATCTGTGCGCGCTGCCCGAGTTGACGCGCCAGCGCAATGCGGGATGGTATGAAGAGACGATCATGCCCCTGATCCTGGGATTTGAGAGCGCCGAGGGCGTTTCCGCGGTGGTGTGCGTGCCGAACAACGGGTCAATCAGGGACCTGCCGGACGAAAGCAGCGTGGAAGTGCCGGCGCTGGTGAGCAGCAAGGGGCTCAAACCGCGCAAGGTGGGCATGCTGCCCCGCTTCCTCAAGGGGGTGTTCTGGTCCATCAAGGAGAGTGACCGGTTGACGATTGAGGCGCATCTCCAGAAATCTTTTGAATGCGCGCTGCAGGCGCTGGCGGTAAATCCCTTCGTGGACTCGGTGGTTCGCGCGCGGAAATATTTGGAAAAGGTGACGAAACTGGAACCTTTCGACCTGCACTGAACCGGGCGGGTACTGGCCAGTTGGACAGGAACCCCGCCAAATCATTACTATTATGGGGAGGCGTCCGGACCTGTCCGGCGCCCAAAGGTTGACAAGTCCGGCGCCGTCATCGCTAGAGGGGCGCGGGCATATCCCGGTCAAGGGGACAAGGAATCAGACATGAAAAAAATATTTGTGCTGGCGGCAGTTGCGGTGCTTGCGGCGTTGACGGCCGGGGCGGCCGATGTGAAAATCACGGGCACGGCGGCACCGGTCACGCTCAAGGAACTGGCCGGCACGCCCACCCTGGTGACGGTGGTGCTCAAGGAGTCCGGCGCGAAAGACAGCAACGTGAGGATTATGGAGGTGCTGCCCAACGCCATAAACGTGATGACGGAAAAGGGTGAACTGGTTCCCTATCTGCTGGAAATGGTGGAGGAGATTCAGGTGCAGGGCGGCCAGGTGGAGGGGCGGCGCTTCAAGCCGGATGAGATACAGGTACTGCGGCCCGAGCAGCAGCGCGTGGCCGAGCGGGCGATGACGCGCGCGGTGGAAATATTCACCGGCGCGAACGACGACCAGCAGTTGAAAATGGACGCGGCGGTCCTGATGGCCCTGAACAAGAACCGTGACGCCACCAAATACCTCAAACAGCTGGCCGAAACGAACGACATCACGCTGCAGTTGACGGCTTCCAAAGCGCTCTATCTCATCGGCGAACCCGTGTCGGAGACACTGCTGCGCCAGGGACTGGAAAGCGGCAACCGCAAGGCGCGCGCAATGGCCGCGACACTTTCCGGGTTGAACAATTACACGGCGGGGATCCCGCTGCTGAAGGTGCTTTTTGATGACCGCGCCGTGGAGCTTTCGGCGCCGGCGGCGTGCGCGCTGGCGCGGCTGGGCGACAGGGAGATCATCCCGCGGCTGATGGCCATGATTGACGAGCCCAACGATTTGAAGGGCAACGCGGCGGTCTATTCTCTGGCCAAACTCGGCGGCGACGACATTGTCCAGCAGTTGAAGGCAAGGCTGGGCGAAACAGAGGGAATTATAAAATACCGCATACTGAAGGTCCTGTACCGCCTGAAGGACCCGTCGGCACTTGATGAAATCCGCAAGATATTCAAGGACCTGCCCACGATGGCCCCGAAAGCGGCGATAATTTTGGCGAAAGACGGCGACTGGGATGCGACGCAGTTCCTGCGCGCCCGCCTGAACCGCCGCGAGGACCCAACGGAAGCCAACCTCATCTACCGCGCGCAGACAGCGGCGGCACTGCTGATAAACGGCGACCCGTCGGTGCTGGCGGTGTTTCAGGAGATCCTGCGCTCCACCAGCCCCAAGGCAAAGCAGACGGTGTTTGAACTGTTCACCTACATCGACAACGTGCGGCTCATACCCATCCTTCAGCCGAGCATTGAGAATGTGGACAAGGTCATGGCGCTGCAGGCTTGCGAGGCGGCGGCCACGCTGGCACTGCCGGCGTTCCGCGCGCGCATAATGGAGATTCGGCGCAGCGAAGAGGAATGACCGAGCGGCTGCATGTTCGGGTGTCAGGCCGCGTCCAGGGAGTGGGCTTCCGTTGGGAGGCCCGCGCCAGGGCGCTGGAGTTGGGCCTGTGCGGATGGGTTGCAATCTCCCCGACGGCGGCGTGGAGGCGGAATTCGAGGGGTTTACGGAAGCACTGGACGTGATGGAAGCCTGGTGCCGGCAGGGGCCGCGCCTGGCGTTGGTTAGCTCCGTCGAAGCCACCCGGGAAACCGGCGCCCCCAAGCACAGCGGTTTTACGGTCTCCGGCTAGGCCACCGCGCCACATCCCGGGGCAGACAGGAACAACAACATGGCAGCGACCCCCCGTGAACTGGTGTTGCAGACGCTGAATTTTGAGGGCCCGGCCCGGGCACCGCGCCAATTGTGGTGGCTGCCCTGGGCGGAAATCTACCACCCCGCCGAGTTGGCCGAGATACGCGCGGCCTTTCCGACCGACATTGAGGGCGCGCCGGGCTTTCTGCGGGAGCCCGCCTTCGCCAAGGGCGACAGCTGCGAGCCCGGCGTGTTCATCGACGACTGGGGCGCAGAATTCGTCAACATACAGCGCGGCGTGGTGGGCGAGGTGAAGAACCCGCTCATCCGCGACTGGGCCGCGGACGTGGAAAGGGTGCACGTGCCCCGCGAATGGCTGAGCGTGGACACCGACAAGGTGAACGAATTCTGTGCGGACTCAGACAAGTTCATCATGGCCGGGTGCTGCCCGCGCCCTTTCGAGCAGATGCAGTTCCTGCGCGGCACGGCGGATTTCTACCTGGACCTGCTCATGCAGCCGCCGGAAATGGCGGCGTTTCTGGCAGTAATGCACAATTTCTATTGCGATCAGATGGAACTGTGGGCAAAGACGGACGTGGACGCGCTGATGTTCATGGACGACTGGGGCTCGCAGCAAAGCCTGCTCATCGACCCGGCCCTCTGGCGCGACGTGTTCAAACCGCTCTACCGCGACTATATCCAAATCGCCCACGGCGCGGGCAAAAAGATTTTCATGCATTCCGACGGCCACACGCTCGACATCTATCCAGACCTGGTGGAACTGGGACTGGACGCGTTCAACTCGCAGCTCTTCTGCATGGGCGTGGACAAGCTGGAACCCTTTGCCGGGAAAATCACCTTCTGGGGCGAGATTGACCGGCAGCACCTGCTGCCGGAGGGAAGCGCCGGGGACATACGGCAGGCTGTGGAGCAGGTGTACCAGACCCTGTGGAAAAACGGCGGGTGCATCGCGCAGTGCGAATTCGGCGCCGCCGCCAACCCCGGAAACGTGCGCGAAGTGTTCGCGCACTGGGACCGCCTGGCGGGACTATAGCGGCATGACAGCCTGGGACGGCCGCTCCACACGGCACGTAATGCAAGAGCCCCGCAGAGACGCTTGCGTCCTCCGCGGGGCTCTACGTTTTACGTCAGGATGTTCTTTGGCCTAGAAGCTTATTTTGGCGCCGCCGTAGATGTAGTCGGCATCGTTGTTGTTGGAACCGCCATTGAACACGAGGCCGTTGCGGCTGGAGTAGTTGCCCTGTTCGAGGCCCGGGCCGACGAAGAGGTGGCTCCAGCCGAACTCGAAGGTCAGGTCGTCGCTGTACATGTACTCGTTGAACAGGAAGAGCTCCCAGCCGAGGTCCTTGCTGTTTTCCTTGTCCAGGAAGGTCAACGTCTTTCGCGTGGGACGGTCGAAGGCGTCAACGGTCTCGTAGTGGGTGACGGCAAAGGTGCTGCGGATGCACGTCGTCGGCGCGACCGTGACACCAAGGCGGCCCCACCAGGCATTGGACAGGTCGTTCATCAGATCGAGGTAACCATTCGCGATTTCATTCGAGAAGAGGCGGTTGAAACTCACGCTGGCGCTGGGTTCCCGCCAGGGGTTCAGCCAGTCGCAGAAGCTGATGCTGCGGTTGTCATGGCCGCCGTAATAACGGCCGGACAGGAAGACGCGGGGCTGCCAGGTCGTGTCGATGGTGTAGCCAACGTCAACCTTGCCACCCCAATTGTCCCAGTTGGCGCTGTCATCCCCAAAGGTGAATCCGACGGCATCGGCCTGGCCGAACTGGTAGGCCACCTCGGCGTCGTAGTCGAAGGCGCCGAATTTTCCCGCGCCGCGAAGACCGGTGGTGTTCAGCATGGTGTCGCCCATGCCGTACCGGTCGTCGTGCAGCAGCATCCAGTAGGCGTCAAAAGTCTGGTTTTCGACCGCCGTGCAGGAAGCGTAAAGGCCGTAGAAGTCCTCATCGCCTTTGCCGAAATTATTGAAGCTTTCAGACAGCTTGGTGGCCCAGGCGTCGACCGTGAAACCGTCGCCGCCATAGGTTGCGCGCGCGCCGTCAAAGGAGATGCCGGTCCAGAAGAAGCCGAAGTCGCGCGGGCCGACCAGCCATTCACTGCCGAAGGAGAGTTCCTGGCGGCCGAGGCGCAGGCGCACCGGCGCGCCCCACATGTTGTTGATGTTCACGTAGCTCTGGTACAGGCTGACATCCGCGGTGCCGCGGCTGTCGATGCCGGTCAGGTAATCGGAGCGAAAGTTCTGGCCCCAGTTCGTGTAGGAGTCAAACTCGATGAAGGTGCTGACGTCACTGGTGAAATCGGCCGTCACATTGAGACGGGTGCGCTGTTCTATCGCCGAATAGTCGGGGCCTTCCCGGTCCCACTTGAAGGGGTTGACCGCAGCGTGGGGGTAGGGTCCGCCGAGCGGCCGATTGACCACGCACAGGCCATCATGCCGTACCTGCGGGGGGGTTGCCGCCCAGTTGCTGATAAAATTGCCGCGAATGCGAAGTTCGCCGCCGATTGAAACAGTCTGCAATTCCGCCGTGGCAGACAGGGCGACGAAGACCAGCGCCAACGCCACGAATGCCCATTTTTTTAGATTCATTGTTGCTCCTTTCTTCCGCTTGCACCTCAGCTTCGCCTGCCGTCAGATATTACAGGTAAAGTTATATATTGACATTATATTACATTATTGACAAATTTTCAATAGGTGCAGACTCTTTCTTTTAGATTATTTCTTTGGTTCTCATTCCATTCGCGTGACATGGCAGATAACGGGTCTAACCAACTCAAGTATATGCCTTTATGAAAATGAACACACCCCAAATATGCCATATAGAACCCCGCAGAGGGCTTTGAACTCCTCTGCGGGGCGGAAATCTGCCGGGTTGAAAATATGCTGACCTTAGAAGCTGATCTTGCAGCCGCCATAGAAGTAGTCGGCATCGCTACTGCCGGACCCGCCGTTGAACACCAGCCCGTTATTGCTGGAGTAGTTGCCTTCCTGAAGGCCGGCACCGACGAACAGATGGCTCCAGCCGAATTCAAAGGCGAGGTCTTCACTGTACTGATATTCGTTGAAGATGAAGAATTCCCAGCCGAGGTCCTTGCTGTTCTCCTTGGTCCAGAAGCTGAGCACGGGGACCACGGGCCGGTCAAACGCGTCAACGGTCTCGTAATGGGTAACGGCAATGACGCTGTGTACCTTTTCAACCGGGGCGATGATGACGCCAAGACGGGCCCACCAGGCATTGGACAGGTCGTTCGTCAGGTCAAGGAAGCCGTTGCTGATCTCGTTTGAGAACAGACGGTTGAAGCTGACGCTGGCGCTGGGCGTGTCAAAGGGGCACAGCCACTCGCCGAAGCTGATGTCACGGTTGTCTTCGCCGCCGTAGTAGCGGCCGGACAGGAAGAAGCGGGGCTGCCAGGTCGTGTCGACGGTGTAACCGAGGTCAATCTTGCCGCCCCACACATCCACCTTGACATTGGGGTCACCGAAGGTGAAGCCGGCCGCATCGTTGGAGCCGAACTGGTAGGCGACTTCCATGTCGTAGTCGAACGCGGCGCACTTGCCCGCGCCGCGCAGACCGGTGGTGTGGAACAGCGTGTCGCCCATGCCCGGCGTGTTGTCGCTCAGCGCCATCCAGTAGGCATCGAAGGTGTGGTTCTCAATGGCCTTGCAGGTGGCGTAGACACCGTAGAAATCGGTGTCGTTCTTGCCCAGATTGCCGAAGCTCTCGGCCAGTTTGGCGGCCCATGCATCGACCGTGAACGAGTCGCCGGCATAGGTGGCGCGGACGGCGTCAAAGGAGATGCCTGTCCAGAAGAACCCGAAGTCGCGCGGGCCGACGAGCCACTGGCTGCCGAAGGACAGTTCCTGGCGGCCGACGCGCAGACTGAGCGGGGCGCCCCACATCTTGTCGATGTTAATGTAGGCCTGGAACAGGCTGACATCCGCGTCGCCGCGGCTGTCAATGCCGGTCAGGTAGTTGGACCGGAAGTTGGTGCCCCAGTTGTTGTAGGAGTCGAACTCGATGAAGGTGCTGACATCATTGGTGAAATCAGCCTTCACGCCGAGGCGGGTGCGCTGTTCGACCGCCGAATAGTCGGGGCCTTCCTTGTCCCACTTGTAGGGGCTCACGACCGCCGGGGCGAAGGGGCCGCCGACCGGCCGTCCCAACGTGTATGCGGGCGAATAGCGCACCGCAGGCGGGGTCACCGCCCAGTTGGTGATGTAATTGCCGCGAATGTTAAGCCGTCCGCTCAACTCGACATTTTGAAGTTCCGCTGTGGCGGACAGGGCGGCGAGGCACAGGGCCAACACCGGGAAAACATAGCTCTTCCTGTTCATGGACTCTCCTTTTTCCGCTTGACCGTAAAAAACCGCCCCCGCATCCGCATGTCCGCGGGGGGTGACAACCAGCAGTCATTATAAAGAATTCTGCTAAAGTCTGCAACCGCGTTCAGCAGCACGGTTGAAGTCCCGTCACGATTCGCTCTTTTGCCGTTTGGCGTATGTCGCCGGCTTGGCGTACACTGGCCTAAACTCAACGAAAGGCGGCCTTATGAAGAACGTTGTGATGCTGGTCCTGGGCTGTTGCGTAGCCGCCGGGCAGGCCTGTGGTGCCACGCTTTATGTGTCGAAACTCGGGGACAATTCGGACGGGACGAGTTGGGCCAGGGCGTTCAACACTATCCAGAAGGCGCTGGATTCGGTGCCGGACGACAAGGGGGGGCACCGGGTCATCGTGCGGCCGGACACTTACATGGAGGCGAACCTTTACCCGGCGCAAAAGGGCGCGGCGGGGGCGTACAACGAGCTGGTGGGTGATTTTGACGGCGCGCTGGGGTCGGGCGCCTCGGGCTGGGCGGTGATGGACGCGGGGGACGCTGAGAAAGGCTTCAAGAGTTATGACTGGTGGGGCAACATCCGGTCCTACAGCAAGGGCTGGTCGAAGGAGCACAACGCCGAGACGTTTTCGGCCATTGGCTGGGACCGGTGGAACCTTCGGCGGCTCTATGCCACCGGCGGCGACGGCGGCATCTTCTTCGACACGACGGACAAGGTGGAGCCGTTCACCGTGGTCGTGGAGGACTGCATGTCCATCGGCCGCGCCTTTGGCGGGGGCGTGGGCAACTGTCTGTCGCGGCCGGACGAGCCGATCACGTACCGGCGCTGCCACCTGTGGGCGCTGGACTGGTGGGGCGACACGTCGGGCGCGTATGTGCGCATTGAGAACCAGACCATGCCCGAGCGGCCCGACGTCGTCTTCGAGGACTGCGTTATGGTGGGGCCGCAGTGCTCGCTCAAGGGCGGAAACTACGGGTTCAAGACCTACACGCGCGCGCTGGCGCGGCGCTGCCAGCTGATCACGCTCAATTTCTCGCAGCCGGTGGGCACGCCGACGGACGGCATCGTGCAGAGCGTGCAGGCGGGCAGGCATTTCGCGGTGGACTTTGAGGACTGCACGCTGATGGGCTACAAGGTGTTCGGCGTCAAGGTGGACAAGGACACCGTGGGCGATCTGAAGTACACGACCAAGGGTGACTGCAAGGCCTATGTGCAGTACCAGCAGGAGGTGCCCAAGGGCTTCCTGAGGCTCGGTCACTGGCCCGTCGAGACCTTCGCGATGCTGGCGCCGCCCAAGCCGGCAAACACGCGGCCGGCGCTGGTGAAGCAGGGGCTTGTCAAAAAGGACATGTGCGAGGTGACGCCGGTGGTGTGGCAGGGAAAGCTGTGCCTCATGTCGTGCATACGCCCGGCGAGCGGCGGCAAGGCGGAGGACTACTGGCTGACGCTGACCGATGTGGAATCGGGCGCGGAACTGGCGCGCTTTGGCACGGGCCACAGCCTGGCCTGCGCGATGGTGCACAACGACACGCTGTATGTTTTCGCGTCGCGCTTCGAGAAGGACAACTGGAA
>CAIUWO010000941.1 GCA_903902895.1 Candidatus Hydrogenedentota bacterium
ATCGTCCATGACGGTTCCCGTGGCGGGCTCGGCCGACGTCGTCTCGGTGCCTGCCTGAACCAATTGCATGCGCTTGGGCAGGTGCTCGGTGAGGATGACGTCGCCTTGGGCCAGCAACACGGCCCGCTCAATGACGTTGCGAAGTTCGCGCACGTTCCCCGGCCAGTCGAAAAGCTCCATGCAGGCGATGGTGCCCGGGGAGAAGCGCGGCTTGCCCTTGCTGAACTCGGCGGCGAACTGCTGGGAGAGCGGGGCGATGTCGGCCTTGCGCCCCCGCAGCGGCGGCACATGGATTTCCATGACGTTGAGCCGGTAGAACAGGTCCTCGCGAAAGCGCCCCTCCGCCACGTCGCGCTCCAGATTGCGGTTGGTGGCCGCGATGATGCGGACATTCGTATGGATTTCCGTGTTGGAACCGACGCGGTTGAACCCGCCGTCCTGGGTGACGCGCAGCAGTTTTGCCTGCAGGGCCGGCGACATTTCGCCAATTTCATCGAGCAGCAGCGTGCCCTTGTCGGCCTCTTCAAAGCGTCCGACACGCCGCCCCAGCGCGCCGGTGAAGGCGCCCTTCTCATGGCCGAAGAGTTCGCTTTCGAGCAGGTTCTCCGGGATGGCGGCACAGTTCACCTTCACGAAGGGACCGGTCGCGCGCGCGCTCCAGCGGTGGAGAAGATCGGCGACGACCTCCTTGCCTGTGCCGCTTTCGCCCGTGATGAGCAGCCGCGTGTCGGAGGGGGCCGCAAGCGCGGCCTCGCGAAGGACCTCCAGCATGGCCGCACTTCGGGCGACAATGCCTTCGGGAACCTGAAAGCCCTCCGGGGCCGGGGCGGGGCCGTCGTCGGCCAGGGCCAGCGCGCGGCGCACGGTGGCAAGCAGTTCGTCCAGATCGATGGGCTTTTCCAGGTAGTCCACGGCCCCGCCGCGCATGGCGCCGACGGCGTCGCGGATGTCGGCGTAGGCCGTGACCAGCAGCACGGGCAGGCCGGGATAGTCGGCGGCAACCCGGTCCAGCAGTTCCAATCCGGTCATGCCCGGCATGCGCACATCGGAGACGAGCATGTCGGGACGCCCCGCGGCCAGGCGGTTCAGCGCGTCCCGCCCGGACACGGCGGTGACCACGGAGAAGCCCTGTCCGGACAGGAAAGACTCCAGCAGGCTGCGCTGTCCCGGGTCGTCATCAACGACGAGAATGTTCTTTCCACACGGCTTAATCACGCTCCAACCCCCCTGTGCCGCTCTGGTCCAGCGCGATCCCGCGCACCGCAAACACCGCGCCGTCCCCGCCGGATTCACAGGCCACCACCCAATGGTGGGCCAGGGCTATCTGGCGCACGACCGCAAGGCCGAGCCCCGTGCCCTGTTCCGAGGTGGTGACATAGGGGCGGAAGACCTCTTCGCGGTCCTTTTCTGGCACGCCGGGGCCGTTGTCGCGCACTTCCATGCGCGCGGTCCGGTTCGCCTCGGCGGCCAGGCGCACCTCCACGCGGCCGCCGTCGGCCACGGCCTCCACTGCGTTGATCAGCAGGTTGAACAGGGTTTGCCGCAGCATGTCCTCGTCGGCCAGGACAAAGAGTTTCGGTCCGGTCAACGCAAAGGAGACGCTTTTCTCTTCGCGGTCGATGGCAAGAACCTCAAACACCGACTGCACAAGCGCGCCAAGGTCTATCCGTTTGGGGGCGGGCTCCACGGGCCGCGCGTAGGCGAGGAACTGGTTGAGGCGCCCCGCCACACGGTCGGCCTCTTCGGTGATCTTGGCGGCGGTCTCGCGAACCGCGTCGGGAACGCCCTGTCCGCGCCCAATCATCTGGGACATGCCCCGGATCAGGTTCAGCGGGTTCTTGGTCTCATGGACCAGCCCCGCGGCGGTAACGTTCAGTTCCCGCAGGCGGGTGGAAATCTCCCCGGCGCGGACCAGTTGAATCTCGAGTTCCGAGGAGCGCCGGAACGCCCGCCACGCCAGCGCGAGCGCCAGGCAGGCCAGTAGGGTGCCGCCCAGCACGATGCCGCGCAGGCGCAGGTCGGCGGCCTCCATGGCGCGCAGCGCGTCTGTCGGGATGGTGACCAGGAACCAATGCACACCGTGCTCCTGCACCAGCCGCTCGTACTCGGGCTTGTTCATCCAGGGCGGCTGCTCGGGCGGCGGCCCGGGGGGCGGCCCCAGGGCCATCATGAGCAGGTCCTTGAGCATCTCCTCGGTCAGGGGGCGGCCAACCAGGGTGCGGCGCAGTGTTTCGGCGCGGTGCTCGTTGATCGAGTCTTCGCGGAACAGGCCCAGGATGGTGTCCACCTGTTCACCGCTCAATGGAGCGTCCCCCATCATGCCGAGCAGTGTCCTGCGGTTGGCCTCGCTGATCAGCGGGTCAAGAAAGGGGCTGTTCAGAAAGTCCTGCGCGCTTCTTGCCCCGCCGCGCTCGTCGCCGTTGTGGGGCAGATCGAGCGGCAGGATGGCGGGGGAGTTCGCGGACCCCTCCGTGCCGGGGCCAAGCGCGACGAGATTCGCGAAGGAGGCCGCGTCGCGGGTCCAGTATTCATGGGTCCGCAGCAGCGTGTTGGTGTCGACCACCATCGGCGGTCCCGCCGAGGCCACCACCTCGCCCGTGGCGTTAAGCAGCATGACCGAGCGCAGCTCGGTGGCGTTGGTGAGTTCGCGCAGCGCCGCCTCAAGCCTCGGCTTGGGAATGATGGCAATTCTTCCCTGTGAACGGATGACCACGCTGAGCGCGGCCGAAAGATCATGGGCGCGGCTGGCCAGACTCTTCCTGGCGAATTCCAGCATGCGCTGGTGTTCGAGGGTCTGCCAGCCGGCAACGGCCAGCCAGATGACCGCGAGGAGCGCGTATGTCAGGTTTCGGCGCATGGCCAGAATATTCTCTCCGCCTTTCGGGGCGCTTTTCATCTCATTGCCTGCCGATTATATGCCATCAAGGGCGGTTCGGACAGCATTGACAGGCTCAAGGCTGGGCGGCGGCGCACCAGGCCAGTCCCGGTGCGCCGCCTGTATACGGCAAAGTGCGGATTAGCGCTGGGGTGGGCCGCCCGGACCGCCGCGACCCGGTTCTGGGCCGCGGGCCTTGTCCATTTCTGCCTTGCTCAGGCTGCCGTCCTTGTCCGTGTCGATTTCCTTGAACTGGCTCTGGATAACATTTGCCCACGCGAGGGTGTATTCATCCTTGGTGACCGTGCCGTCCTTGTTGGGGTCAAGCTGCTCTGCCGTGGGGCGCGGTGGCCGCATGGGCGGGCGCCTGCCGCCGCCCTGCCCGTCCGGTGGCGGGGGGGCGGTCCGCCGGCGGAATCACCGGGGCCGTGATCGCCGCCGCCCGGCCCGTGTCCCGGGCCGTGGGCCTTTTCCATTTCTTCCTTGCTCAGGCTCCCGTCGCTGTTGGCGTCCAAGCGCTTAAACTGTTCCGGGATGACCTTGTCCCACGCGGCAGTGTATTCCTCATTGGTGATTTTTCCGTCCTGATTGGCATCGAACTGCTCGGGGCTCGGGCCAAAACGGCCCGGCCCGTGTCCGGGGCCGCCCGGTGGCGGGCCATAGCCCCCGCCGGGCCCACCCTGCGCGTGGGCCGGGGTTAAAACCATCATCGAGGCGGCCAAGGCCGTGCAACCCGTCAGTAGCAGGTGTGTTCTCATCGCCCTATCTCCTTTGTGTTCTTTGTTCGGTTTTTGCCGGACCCCGCGCGGGGTCCTGAAAGCATGAATCAGCAAGGCCCGTGCCACGCGGCTCAAAGTGGCCGCGCAGTGGGAAAAGGGTGGCCGAATAAGGGGAAACGCGCGGTAGTGGACGCGGGCGCGGCGGGTGCCTGCCCCCCAATGGGCAACCCTTGCGTGTCCCGGCCGCTTGTGGATGCGCAGAATCTGCGCAGGGCGGGGGAGGCGATGATTGTGGACGACGTTTTGGCCGCACTCGGCCATTCCGAGAGGCCGCCGGACTCTGGTTTGGCGAACAGCCGGCCCAAAGAGCTGTCTTTGGCGTTCTGCGAAGGATTCTTCGGGGGGCATGAAGGAGTCCGCATGGGGCAAAAAATGTGCGGCTTGTTTGTCACGGAATGATATGGTACGGTACTTATGGGTCTTACCGCGTGAATCGCGTGCCTGAGCTTCTGTAATGAAACCCGCCGCGAGGCAACCCGGTCAGACTCGTTGATGATGAGTAAGGTCGGGTCTACAGGCAGTCACACCGCGTTATGCTCAAAAACCCTTCTACAATGAAGGGTTTGCCCTGTCCATGAGTAAGAAAGCGGACCGGCGGCAAAACCTCCCCTAAACCATCTAACAAAGCCTGAAGATGTCCAATTCCCGCCAAACCCGAACAATATCGGGTCGCGGGTCGGTGTAACATGAGGAGTTTTTTGATGAAGAAAATGTCATGGGTCTTGGCGCTTGGGATGCTGGCGGTGTGCGTGGCGCTTACGGGGTGCCCGCCGGATTCCATGTCCGTCCCTGAAGTGGTTGGCCTGACCCAGGCATCTGCAAGCACCGCAATCACCGATGCCGGCCTGACGGTTGGCGCGGTTACACAGGAATACAGTGCCACCATACCCACGGGGCAGGTCATCAGTCAGGCTCCGGTCGCGGGCGAGAGCGTTGCCCTGGAGGACGCGGTGAGCCTGGTCATATCGAGGGGTCCACAGCCCGTGACGGTTCCCAACGTGGCGGGCATGACCCAGGCGGCGGCGGCAACTGCGGTCACCACTGTGGGACTTTCCGTGGGCGCCATCACACAGGAGTACAGCCCGACCGTTGCCTCAGGCATAGTCATGGGACAGTCGCCCGCGTCCGGCACTTCGGTCAGCCCCGGTTCCGCCATGGCGTTGACCGTGTCCAAAGGCCCCCAGCCCGTCACCGTTCCCAACGTGGTCGGCATGACCCAGGCGGCGGCCTCCACGACCGTTGCCGGCGCGGGACTCGCGACCGGCGCCATCACGGAGGAGTTTAGCGCGACCGTCGCCTCCGGCGTGGTCTTGAGCCAGTCGCCCGCCTCCGGCGCCTCGGTCCTCCCCGGCGCCGCCGTGGCGTTGACCCTGTCCAAAGGCCCCCAGCCCGTGACGGTCCTGGACGTTGTGGGCCAGACCCAGCCGGCCGCGTCCACCGTCCTCAGCAGTATGGGCCTCACGGTCGGCACGGTCACACAGGAATTCAGCGCGACCGTTGCTTTCGGCGCGGTCATCAGCCAGTCGCCCGCCGCCGGCGTGTCAGTCCTCCCCGGTGTTGCCGTGGCCCTGGTCGTTTCCAAGGGCCCGCAGCCTGTGGCGGTTCCAGATGTTGTGGGACAGATCCAGGCCGATGCCTCAACAGCCATTATCGGGGCGGGGCTCACTGTGGGAACCGTCACGCAAGTCTATAGCGCGACCGTCGCCTCCGGCGCGGTCATGAGCCAGTCGCCCTCCGCCGGCGTGTCAGTCCTCCCCGGCTACGCCGTGGCGATGACCCTGTCCAAAGGCCCGCAGCCCGTCACCGTGCCCAATGTGGTGGGTCAGACCCAGGCAACCGCGTCGACCATTCTCACCGGCGCGGGGCTTGCCGTCGGCGCCATCACCCAGGAGTACAGTTCGACCGTTGCCTCCGGCGCGGTCATCAGCCAGTCGCCCGTGTCCGGCGCCGCGGTCCTTCCTGGTGTCGCTGTGGCGCTGACCGTGTCCCGGGGGGTGCAACTCGTCACAGTTCCCAAGGTGGTGGGCCAGACCCAGGCGTCGGCCTCCACGGTCATCACCGGTGCGGGACTCACGGTCGGCACCATCACACAAGTGTACAGTTCGACCATCGCCCCCGGTTTGGTCATCAGCCAGTCGCCGGCGCCCGGCACCTCGCTTGTCCTCGGCGCCGCCATGGCGTTGACGGTGTCCAAGGGACAGCAGCCCGTGGCGGTTCCCAACGTGGCGGGTATGATCCAGTCGGCGGCATCCATGGCCATCACGGGCGCAACGCTCACGGTCGGCGCCGTCACGCAAGAGTACAGTTCGACCTTTGACACCGGCTGGGTCATCAGCCAGTCGCCCGCGTCCGGCACCTTGCTCCTCCCCGGCGCCGCCGTGGCCCTGGTTGTGTCCAAAGGCCCGCGGCCCGTGGCGGTTCCCAACGTTGCGGGCATGACCCAGGCGGCGGCTTCCACCGCCATCACAGGCGCAACGCTTGCTGTCGGCGAAGTCACGCAGGAGTACAGCTCGACCGTCGCCGCCGGTTCCGTCATCAGCCAGTCGCCCGTCGCCGGCACCTCGGTCCTTCCCGGCACCGCCGTGGCGTTGACCGTTTCCATGGGCCCGCAGCCCGTGGAGGTTCCCAACGTCGCGGGCATGACCCAGACGGACGCCTCCACAGCCCTCACCAGTCTGGGGTTGACCGTCGGCGCCATCGCGCAGGAGTACAGTTCGACCGTCGCCTCCGGTTCGGTCGTCAGCCAGGCGCCCGCGGCGGGCACCACGGTTGATATCGGTTCCGCCGTGGCGTTGACCGTTTCCATGGGCTTGCAGCCTGTAACCGTTCCCAACGTGGTCGGCATGACTCAGCCGGCGGCTTCAGCGGCCTTTACGAGCGTGGGGCTCTCGGTCGGCATCGTCACCCACGAGTACAGTTCGACCGTCGCCTCCGGTTCGGTCATCAGCCAGGCGCCCGCGGCGGGCACCACGGTCAGCATCGGTGTCGCCGTGGAGTTGACCGTCTCCAAGGGCCCCCGCCCCGTGACCGTGCCCAGCGTGGCCGGCCAGACGCAGGCGGCGGCGGAAACCGCGCTCACCGCCGCGAACCTGACCACCGGAACCATAACCCAGCAATTCAGCAACACCGTGGCGGTCGGCGTGGTCATTAGCCAGTACCCCTCGGCGGGCGCAAGCGCCCTGCCCGGAAGCGCCGTGAATCTTGCCGTCTCCAAGGGACCTGACCGCCGCACCGTGCCCAATCTTGCCGGTCTGGGGCAATCCGCCGCGCAGACCGCCATTACGGAGGTCGGTTTGACAGTGGGAACGGTCACGCAGGTATTTAGCGCATCCGTTCCCGTGGGCGACATTGTCGGCCAGGACCCCGCGGCGGGCACGGGTGTCGCGCCCGGAACCCCTGTGAACATCATTGTTTCCAAGGGCCCGGCCACCGTGCCTGATGTTGTGGGCCAGACCCAGACCGCGGCGGGCACGCTTATTGCCGGCGCAAGCCTGGTGGTCGGCACGGTCACGCAGGAGTACAGCGCGACCGTCGCCTTCGGTTCGGTCATCAGCCAGACGCCCCCGTCCGGCACACAGGTCGGCCCCGGCACCGCTGTGGCGTTGACCGTTTCCAAGGGGGTGAAACCCGTGCCCGTGCCCGATGTCGTGGGCCAGACGCAGGCCGATGCGTCTGCCGCCATGGCCGGTGGAGGCCTCACAGTTCTTGCGGTCACGCAGGAATACAGCCCGACCGTCGCCTCCGGCGTGGTCATCAGCCAGTCTCCCGCGGCCGGCACCATGGTGGCCCCCGGCTCCGCGGTGGCGCTGACCGTTTCCAAGGGGCCGCAGCCCGTCCCCGTGCCCTTTGTCCTCGGCATGACTGAGGCCGAGGCGTCCATGGCCGTCGTCGATGCCGGACTCACGGTGGGCACAGTCACGCAGCAGTTCAGTTCGGCCTATGACACCGGTGATATTATGACCCAGTCGCCCGCGGCGGGCACCTCCGTTCTCCCCGGCTCCGCCGTGGCGCTGACCGTTTCCAAGGGCCCGCAGCCCGGCGCGGTCCCCAACGTGGTCGGCCGGACCCAGGCGGCCGCAGAAACCCTCATCACCGGCGCGAGATTCGTCGTTGGCACAGTCACGCTGGAGTACAGCGCGACCGTGCCGGCCGGCACGGTGATTTCCCAGACGCCGGTGGCGGGCACAATACTGCTGCCCGGTGTGGCAGTGGATTTGGTTGTCAGCAGGGGCGGCATTGTGGTGCCCGATGTATTCAGCCAGACGCAGGCCGACGCTTCATCGGCCATCACTGGGGCGGGACTTACGGTTGGCGCGATCACGCTGGCGTACAGCGTGACGGTGCCGGACGGCAGTGTCGTTTCCCAGACGCCCCTGGCGGGCACAGTCGTGCTGCCCGGTGACGCGGTGGACCTTGCCATCAGCAGGGGCGGCATTGCGGTGCCCGATGTCGTGGGGCAGACCCAGGACGATGCGGCAGCGGCCGTTTTGGGCGCCCAACTGGCGCTGGGCGCGGTCACACAGGAATACAGCATGACGGTGCCGGCCGGCACCGTCATTTCCCAGACACCGGTGGCGGGCACCGCCGTGCTGCCGGGCTCCCTGGTGGGCTTGGTTGTCAGCAAGGGCGGCGTTGTCGTGCCCGATGTCGTGGGCCAGACCCAGACCATCGCGGCAGCCGCCATCACGGGGCTCGGGCTTGTGGTCGGCACCGTGACGCAGGAGTACAGCCTGACCGTCGCCTCCGGGGTGGTCATCAGCCAGTTGCCACTGTCCGGCACCGAACTCAGCCCCGGCTCCGCCGTCGCGCTGACCGTCTCCAAGGGCCCGCAGCCCGTGACGGTCCCCAGTGTCATCGGCAAGACGCAGGCCGCGGCATCGACCCTTATCACCAACGCGGCGCTCACGGTCGGCGCCATCACGCTGCAGGTCAGCGAGACCGTCCCCGCCGGCTCGGTCATCAGCCAGTCACCCGCGCCCGGAACGATAGTGGGCATGGGCTCCGCTGTCACGTTGACCGTGTCCTCGGGTCCGCCGCCCGTGCCCGTGCCCGACGTGGTCGGCCAGACGCAGACCGACGCCGGCGCGCTCATAGCCGCCGGAAGCCTTGTGGTCGGCACGGTCACCGAAGAGTACAGCGCTACAATCCCCCTGGGCGTGGTCATCAGCCAGTCACCCGCGCCCGGCACCATGGTCAGTCCCGGCACCGCCGTTGAGATGACCGTCTCCGCGGGGCCCGAACCGGTGAACGTGCCCAATGTCGTGGGCGAGACGGAGACCGCGGCCGGAACGCTTATTGTTGGGGCGGATTTGGTGGTCGGCACGATTACGCAGGCCTTCAGTTCGACCATTGCCCTCGGTTCGGTCGTCAGTCAGTTGCCTGCGGCCGGCACCATGGTCCTTCCCGGCACCGTCGTGGCGCTCGTCGTTTCCCTTGGTCCCCCGCCGCCCGTGACCGTGCCCGACGTGGTGGGCATGATGCAGACCGACGCGGAGACCGCCATCACAGGCGCGGGAGTCGCAGTCGGCACGGTGACCGCCGAGTACAACGAAACGGTGCCTTTGGGACAGGTCATGAGCCAGAACCCTGCGGGTGGTGAAAGTGTGCCCCCCGAAACGCCCGTGGACCTGGTCGTGTCGGCCGGGCGGGAGCCGGTGTTGCTGCCCGGCAATGTCGCCCTGGACATGCTGCGCATGCCCGGCGGAACCTTCGACATGGGCAGCCCGGGCACGGAGCCGCAGCGGAACGCGGATGAATCCCCCCAGCATTCGGTGACCTTGGGCGCGTTCTGGATGAGCAAATACGAGGTGACCAAGCGGCAGTGGACGGCCGTGATGGGGACGACGCCCTGGGCCGGCCATTCCAGCGTGCTTGCCGACCTGGACAGCCCGGCGGTGTATGTTTCGTGGTTTGACGCGCAGGCGTTCATGGTGGCGGCGAACAACCACACCGGCCGCACCTTCCTGCTGCCCTCCGAATCGCAGTGGGAGTATGCGGGCCGTGCCGGGACGACCTCCAGGTTCTACTGGGGCGACGACCTGGACGCCTCGGCCATTGGAGACTACGCGTGGTATTCGGGCAATTCCGCGGGCGCGGCCTATGCGCATGTGGTCGGCCAGAAGCTGCCCAATGCGTGGGGCCTCTACGACATGAGCGGGAACGTCTTCGAATGGTGCCTCGACTGGTATCACACCACCTATACCGGAGCGCCTGCGGATGGCAGCGCATGGGATGTCGGCAACAATAACCGTGTGGCGCGCGGCGGTGCCTGGAGCTTCGGAGACTACGCATCCCGTTCCGCCTTCCGCGGCTACTACGGCCCGTCCAGCCCGTCCTCCGACACCGGCTTCCGCCTCACCATGCCCGTGCTGGGCCTTGCCAAGAGCGCCCTGCCGACGACCTACAGCAGTGTGGGCGACATCATCACCTACAGCTTCACCGTCACCAACAACGACAACGTCGCGCTCTACGCCCCCTTTGCCGTGACCGATGACAAGGCGGGCGCGGTGGACTGCACTTCGGCGCCGGCCACGCTGGAGCCGCTTGACAGCTTCACCGTCACCGGGACCTACACGATTGTGCTGGCCGACATTACCACAACCATCGTGGTGGGCGGGGCAACCGCTTCGGCGCAGGACGAATCCGCCGCACCCGTGGTTTCGAACAGGGCGGTCGTGACGGTTTCGGCCGTTCCGGTGCTGGGGCTTGCCAAGAGCGCCTTTCCGACGACGTTCAGCGCGGTCGACGATGTGATTACCTACAGCTACGTTGTGACCAACAACAGCCAGGCGGCGGTGTACGCGCCCTTTGCCGTGACCGACGACAAAATCGACGCGGTGGACTGCTCTTCCGCGCCCGCGACCCTGGCGCCGGGGGAAAGCTTTACCGTCACCGCGACCTACGCGATAGTGCAGCAGGACGTGGACAGCGGCGGCGTGGTGAACAACGCCGGTGCCACAGGGCAGGACAGCGCGGCCGCCACCGTGGTTTCAAACAACACATACGCGGTGGTTTTGGCCGCCGCTCCGACTCCCTAGCCGGAGGAGACGGCCTGCGGGGTGGCGGTCCGCGCAACCCCGCAGGCCGTCAACGGCTGAGGGCCGCTTTGGTCCGGATCAGTGGGCGCGTGGAGGTGTGCGCCGGTGCCGGGCCCGAACGGCTCTCTTGCCGCATGGGGGATGGGGTTGCGCGTTTGTCTGGCGGCCCGGTCTTGTGGTAGTTTCACGCAGTCGGGTGGGAAAGATCGGGTGATGTGGCCCCGGAACTGTTCGTGCGGTCCAACCACACGCGGCAAAAATGCCCGCAAGCGCGCGTCAGGGAAGGCGGCAACCGTCCTCGGCTGTTTATCCGCCGCCTTGGCTGGCGGACTCGCGCTTCACCCCGTCCTGCCCGGGATCGATATGAGGTTCAGTATGCGTGAGCAGGAGTCAGGCATGGATGCGGAGTCCCGGGGTGGCGGCTTCTTTCCCGCCGTCGTGGCGTTCAGCGTGGCGTTGGCCACGCTGCTGCTGCAACTGGTCCAAACGCGCATCTTTGGTGTCGTGTTCTGGAATCATCTTGTTTACTTTATTATTTCCATCGCGCTGCTGGGTTTTGGCATTAGCGGCACCTGGATGTCCTTTGGGCGCAATTCCCGCTTTGCGCGGTTTATGACCCTGCAGAACGCCGCTCTTGGATTTGTCATTACGACCGTCATTTCATCGCTGCTGGTGCCCTGCTTTGGTGTGGGCATCACATCGTTTTTTGCGGGCATGCCGAAGTTCTTTGTGTTGTTCTTCACGTATGCGGTGGCGGTGCTGCCCTATTTTTTCGGCGGCTGGATGCTTGGGGCGGTGTTCCGCGACAACGTCCGCGGCATTCATTTCCTGTATTTTGCCGACCTGGTTGGCGCCGGTCTGGGGTGCCTGCTGTTTCTGGCCGCGATGCGGCCCCTTGGCGCCATTAATCTGGTTCTTCTGGCCTGCGCGCTGGTGGCGGTTCCCGTGCTTCTGCAGGGCATTCGCGCGCGGCGCAATCAGGTCTGGCTGGTCCTGCTCGTAATCCTCTTGGCGGGACTGGCGTCGGTGCAGGCCGTGATTAACACGGGGATCAACCCGGAGCCCACGAAGGCGTTCAACGCCCTTTACACCCAGCTGCCCGCCAACGACCGAAAGGTTGTCGAGTTTTCCGAATGGAACCCTATCTCCCGCATCGACGTGGTGTCCTCAACCGGCACACCCAAGGGAAAGCGCGTGTTCATTGATGGTGACGCATGGACGGGCATGGTCACGAATGTGAAGTTTCCGGTCACGCCGTTCCCGCCCGATGATGGCAGCCTGGCAACCTTTAACTCCCCCTACTTCCTGTACAGGAACCCGCCCAATGTCCTGGTGATCGGCTCAGGCGGCGGCGTGGACATTGTGAGCGCCCTGCGCGGCGGGGCACGGAACGTGGACGCCATAGAGATTAATCCGACCACGTGGCGCCTCCTGCTGGAAGACTACAAAGACAAGACGAACGCGCTTATGTTTCAGCCGGGGGTGAGCGCCTTCAATGAGGAAGGGCGCAGTTTTGTCCGCCGCACCGGCAAGAACTATGATCTCATAGTTCTTCACGGCATCGACACCTTCGCCGCGCTGAGCACCGGCGCCTATGTCCTGTCAGAGAACTACCTTTACACGGTGGATGCCATGCAGGATTATCTGGGGCACCTCGCCGAGGGCGGCGCCCTGTGCATTACCCGCTGGGTTCACCATGCCGAGACGCCCCGTTTGTTCATCGTGTGCATGGAGGCGCTCTCGCGTTTGGGGGTGGAGAATCCCGCCGAAAATATTCTCTACCACGGGCGCGGCGCCCAGGGCGGCACGATTCTTGTGCGTCGAACGCCCTTTTCCGGCGCGGAGATCAGCGCGTTTTCCAGTCACATCACCTCGCGCGGCTCGGTGATGTTTCACCCCGTGGACGAGGGCGAAAGGACCCTTCTGGAGCAGCGGCTTATCGGGGGCTATCTGCGTTCCCGCGACGCCGGCACGAAAAAGGCCTTCTTCGCCAGTCTGCCCTATGACATCAGCCCGGTGTTCGACGACAGCCCGTTCTTTTTTCATTTCGACAAGCCGCGCAACCTGCTCAATGTCATGCGCGACGAAAGTGTTGGTGATTTGGTGCGCGGGCATTGGCCGTCCTTCACGCTGTTCAGCCTCCTGGCGTTCACGTTGATCGCGGTGACGGTGTTCATGCTGATACCGCTGATGTTCCGTGGAGGCTGGGAAGTGGTCCATTTCAAGTCGTGGCTGCTGTACTTCTCCTGCCTGGGCGTGTCGTTCATCTTTGTCGAAATCTCGCTGATGCAGCGCTTTGCCCTGCTGCTGGGCCATCCCTCCCGGGCACTGGCGCTGGTGCTTGCCGCGCTGCTCATTTCCGCCGGCATCGGCAGTCAGATGCGCAGCGTGCTAAGGCTGAACCTGGGCGTCTGCCTGGCCCTTCTTTCATCGCTCATCCTGGTGTCGGCGTTTGTGTATCCGCACATTGTGAATGCGGTGCTTGGCCAGTCGCTTGCGGTGCGCGGCGCCGTCACGGTCCTGCTTGTTGCCCCCTTGGGATTCCTTATGGGCATGCCCTTCCCCAGCGGACTTCGCCGCGTTTCGGACGCCTCCTTGGACGCCGTGCCGTGGATGTGGGCCGTCAACGGCGGGACCACGGTGTTGGGCTCAATTTTGGCCATTATCCTGGCCATATGGTGCAATTTTACAACGGTGCTTGTGCTCGCCGCCGCCGGGTATGCGGTTGCCTTGGCGGTCACGCTGCGGCTGCCACGGGCGGAGCGCCCCTGACCTTCAGCACTGTCCGGTTCGGCGGAACCCGCGTCCCGCCGTCAGCGGCGCGTTCGGGTCATTTCTTCGCCCCTGCGGGCAGGCGCTCCTTCAAGTACCCCCCGGTCAGGAATTTCGCCCACACGTCCGCGACAACGCTGTTGCCGAGTTCTTTCAGGTGCCCGTCAAGCACGTAGTACGTTGCCATGGGGCGGCCGGCATCGCGCAGCGCCTCGAACACCGACACATGGGGGATTGACTGCTCGGCGAAGAAGGCGTTGAACCGGTTCAGCGCCTTCAGGTGCTCATACGGAACGGGCGGATTGGCGCTTGCGGCCGTGGTCTTCCAGCGTTCTTCGAGCACGTCGTCATGGGTGGGGGTGCAGTAGGCCATGAAGTCTATGCCGCGCCCGGAGCATTCCGCGCGCATCTTCAGGATATACGCCTTCATGATGGCCATCGCCTCGTCCAGTTCGGGATACCACTCAACCAGGTCAACCTCCAGAGACTGGGGTCTGTCCTCGGACGCGTCGCCGCCGTCGCCGATGGACGCGGCGAAACGCAGCTTTCCGACAGCGTTGAATATCCAGCGGGTTTCGGTGGCCTGCCAAAGCGCCTGGTAGGCGCGGATGTTCCGTTGCGCCCACCTTTCCATGCGCACCCGGATCAGGTTGTTGAACCGGTAGTCCCTCAGCGTCTCATGCCAGGGTTCAAGATAGGCCCGCAGGCGCTTGTTCACCACCTCCAGCGCGTTGTCCATGTCGTTGCCGGGAAATAGCTGAAGGATCACCAGGTCCGGTTGCAGCGCGAAGACCCGCTCCCGGAGCATGCCCAGTTCCTGAAGCACACCCGCACCCGCAAGACCGCAGTTCAGGACGCATATCTTTGCGCCGGGCATGGCGGCACGCAGTTTGTCCTCCAGCAGGCGGGGTATGGAATCCTTCTCTTCGACCGAATATCCCATCGTGTGAGAATCACCAATCATGGCAATGCGGAATTCGTCCGGCTCCTTTGGCGGAACAGCACGGTCGCGAATGCCCTGCCCGGAGATGCGCAGCAAAACCGTTTTGGTTTGGGTGCTGCTGACAGGAAAAGTGTGGACGCCCGCTCCGCCCGGACGGGTGAGGAAAATGTAGTCCCGGTCCGAATCGATGGCATCGGAAAGCTGTGCAAGTTCCGGGATAAGCAGCCGCGCCCCCCCCTCCAGCAAAAGACCCGACAGCGCAAGGGCGAAAAGGAACGGCAGCACCGTCCCCAAAACTGGGCGCTTCCTTTCCAGGTTGTGGGACGCCGGGGCCAAGCGCCGCAGCCACCATCGGCTGAGTCCGTACAGCACCCCCAAAGCGAAGGCATTTACCAGCAGTACATACCTCAACGACATTGCCGCAAACGAGGCGGCGGCCAGCAGGGAGAACACGCTCCCCAGAAAGCGGGTTCGTGCCGGGGTGAGGGTAATCCCGGCGAGTTTCTCACCGCGCAGGTCCAGCAGTCTGGACCCCTTGCGGGCCGAGGCGAGCACAAGGGCAATCAGCACGATTCCGCTGGGCTCCACGCCGAACGGCAAGACGGAGAACGCCCCAATATCCGCGAAAAGTGCGGTCAAGAGCGCCGTGACAAGGGCGATTGCGCTGATTTCAGCGGAAACGACCAGCAAGTAGAAGACGAGCAGCCCCGTCTGCTGCCAGCCGCCCCAGCCAAGAGAAAGCCAGACAGCCACTGTTGCGGCAAGGGCAACCCCCTTGGCTGCGTGACCCAATCCTGTGTCAAAGCAACGGCGACACACCATGCACATTCCCTTCGGCCCGATTTGTCCCAACGCGGGACTGGTTCGGCCCGCAACTTTTCAAACGGCACAAAGCTGAGCTGTCCAGCCCCTCAGGTCCTGGGTTTTCTGCGCTCCCCGCCCATCCCTCGCCCCCGTGTCACTCCTTCGCGCCGGAGGCGAGGTGATCGCGCGCGTAGTTGCCCGCTATGCGTCCGGCCCACACCCCCGCAACCGTGGCGTTGCCCAATTCGCTCAGATGCCCGTCAAACGTGTAATAAACATCCTCAATCGCGCCCGCATTGCGCAGCGGCTCCACAACGGACACATGGGGAATGGACTGCTCCTCGAAAAAACCCTCTATGAGGCGCAGCCCCTTCAACCGCTCATATCCCGGCGTTCCGGCCCCGCCGGTGGCGGCCGCCCAGTGTTTGTCGGACACTTCCTGAAGGTCCGGTATGCAATAGGCCATGAAGTCGATTTTGCGTGCCTGGCACTCCCTGCGCATTTGCATGACGTCGCTCTTCAGTATACGCAGCCCCTCCTCCAATTCCGGGTACCACTGAACCAGGTCCGCCTCCAGCGTGTCCGGCCCTCTCGCTGACGGTTTGTGGAGCGCTTTGCTTCGCTTGACAAACCGCAGGTCTTCGATGAATGAAATAATCCATTGCTTCTCGGTCGCCATGCGCAGGGCCCGGTACGCGCGCAGGTGCCGGAACGCCCAGTCTTCCGCGCGAAACCGCGCCAGGTTCCTGAAACGGTAGTCCGCCAGGATCTGATGCCACAGCACATTGTGGGCGCGCAGGCGTTTGTTGACCACCTCGAGGGCGTTGTCCAGGTCATTGCCGGGATAAAGCTGCAGGATCACAAGGTCCGGCGCAAGCGGAAAGGCCCGCTCCCGGAGCATGCCAAGCTCCTGAAGGGTCCCCCCCCCGCCTATGCCGCAGTTGATGACGCGAATCCGCACCCCGGGCAGGGCGGCCAGCAGCCTGTCTTCCAGTTGTCTGGGAATGGCATCCCGGGTTCTAACCGCGTGGCCCATGGTGAAGGAGTCGCCAATCATGGCGATGCGGAACTCGCCCGGTTCTTTTGGGGGGATGTCGCGCTCCCGGATGCCTTGGGCGGAGATATACAGTGGCACCGTCTTGCTCTTGTGTTTGGACAAGGCGATGATGTTTTCCCCTTTGCCATGCGGCTCCAGCATGAAAATATAGTCCGGGTCGCAGGCATACACTTCGGCCGTGCGCGACAGTTTCGGAAGCAGCAGGCGCGCCCCCCCTTCGAGAACGAGCAGCGACATGGCCACGGCGGCAATGAACATCAGCGCGGTTGCCCAGGGGGCGCTTCTTGGTCCCCTCTCGGCGGGGGCGGGCGCCAGGCTGCGCAGGCGCCACCAACCGAGTGCGAAGACAGCGCCGAAGGCCAGCGCGCTGACCGTTTGGACAGACTTGAAGGCCGCGGCCGCAAACGAGAACAAAGCCAGCAGCGCGAACATCCCCGTGACGCGGCCGACCCAAGCGGGGGAAAGTGGGAGCCCGGCAAGCCTTCCCTCCGGCATGTCCAGCAAGCGCCGACCCTTGGCAATGGAGGCGAGCGCGGTCAGCACAAGACACACCGTGCCGGGCGGCGCGTCCGCCAACGCCGGCAGAACGATGTTGTAACTCGCGAGAAAAACGAAAGACAAACTGGCCGCAAGCGCGACAATGCTGACATCGGATGACACGATCAAAAGATAAAAAAGAAGCATCCCCGTCTGCTGCCAGCCGCCCCAGCCCATCACGGTCCATACGCAGCACAAAACGGCAAGCGCAGCACCCTTGAAGCAACGCCGAATATTTATGTCCCAAAGCCGGCTTTCTGCCATCTCTTCCCCTTGCGGCCCGCCGCCGAATCTGCACGCAAATACCTCCCCGCCCGCCTTGTGAAAGTGTAGCAAGGCCCGTGGTGAGAAACAACACACGCCGACGGTGGGCACATTCCGGACACGGGTGGGAGAACGGGTCGCTGTGCCCGGCCGTTGACCTCTCTTGCCGCTTTCAGACGGACTCATGCCGGGCCTGGGAAGTGAAACGCAAGGACCGGCCGCGCGCATGGCCCCGTTCTTCTGCGCTAATGGAGTGCCCGGACACGAATCACTGATGCTCTCGCGCTATTTCAGGGAGGCCCTAAAGATTGCGCCAAAGAGGGTCCGTACTAATCACCCTTGTGGAAGGGTCGCATCCATGCCAGAATGAATCCGCGCCCGATTCATGGGCGAAAGGTGGTGGGACTGGTGTTAAAGGCCGTTGATGTCGCCCCGCTCCCCGTGGATGCTCACGGAATGAATTGGCAATGGAGGAGAATTTGCAGTGAACAGGAAATCATGGGTCTTGGGGAGTGCCTTGCTGGCGGCATGCCTGGCAATCACGGGCTGCCAGAAGAAACCCGCGGCGGATTTCAGTGCCGGCATGACATCGGGGACCGTGCCATTGACGGTGCAGTTCACCGACATGTCAACGCCGGGCACCACGCCGATCACGGCATGGCACTGGCTGTTTGGCGATGGGTCGGAGAGCACGGCGCAGGACCCCTCCCACGTGTACACCACGGCAGGCACCTACAACGTGTCGCTGGAGGTGACCTCAGCGGCGGGGAACGACACGGCGTTGAAACTCAGCTTCATTGCCGTGACGCCGCCCGATGCCGGAGACACCCGGACAATCACGCTTCCCGGCGATGTGCCGCTGGAGATGGTGTGGATTCCGGCGGGGACTTTTACGATGGGCAGTCCCGACACCGAAACGGGACGAGGCATGGAGGAGGGGCCGCAGCATGCGGTGACCCTCAACGGGTTCTGGATGGGCAGGCATGAATTGACCAAGCGGCAGTGGCAGGCCGTAATGGGAACGGCACCCTGGTCCGGGCACGCCGACATAATTGCCGACCCGGACAGCCCGGCGGTGTGGCTGTCGTGGGAGGCCGCGCGGTCCTTCATTATGGCGGCAAACAGCGCGACCGGCCAGACGTTCCGGCTTCCGACGGAGGCGGAATGGGAGTACGCGTGCCGTGCCGGAGCGGCGACCCGGTTCTACTGGGGGGACGACCAGACCTACGTTTCTCTCAGCGACTATGCCTGGTGGGACGGAAACGCCCAATCTGCGGGACAGCACTATGCGCATGTGGTGGCACAGAAGCTGCCGAACGCGTGGGGGCTGTGCGATATGAGCGGAAATGCGTGGGAATGCTGTCAGGACCGGTGGCATGAAGGCTATGCGGGGGCGCCTTCGGACGGGAGCGCGTGGGAACTCCCCACCGACCCGAACCGGGTGATTCGCGGCGGTTGCTGGGCCAATGTCGGGCAGTACCACCGGTCCGCGGTCCATGGCCGCATCGACCCCACAGAAACGAATTCCGCTGTCGGGTTGCGACCCGCCCTGTAATCACGGCTCAATGCTCCGCCCCTATGGCCGTACACAGGGGAGCATTGGCGGACCGCGCCGCGATGGGAGCCGGGATGCCTGATGAATAGGGCGACCCTGCCGATTGTTCAACAACTGTTATGCTTTGTACCAAGTCCTGCCCGAAAAATCCGGAGAACAGGAAAAGCGGGATGTCTCAAGCGTATTTCGGTAAGACGGTGCCGGACTCATGGCGGTGTGCCAGCAGAGGTATGCATGTGCCCCACAATCGTTGAGATATTCGGACTGAAGATCCATGCCTACACGGCCATGCTGCAAATCGCGTTTGTGGTGTGCACCGTTCTCGCCGTGCGCGACGCGGCGCGCCTTCACATCCCCCTGACGGCCGGCATAGGATTGTATGTTTTCTTCGGGGCGCTCATCGGGGCCAAGATATTTTGGATCCTGCAATACGCGGGGCCGGGCCAGCTCTGGCACGCTTTCTTTCTTTGGGAGGAGGGCCTGGTGTTCTATGGCGGGCTCATCGGAGGCACCACGGGCGTGCTGCTCTATTCTTGGGCGCGCAAACTGCCCCTGCGCAAATGCAGTGATATCGTCGCTCCCCAGGTCGCCCTGGGCGAGGCCATTGTGCGTGTCGGGTGTTTCCTCAACGGATGCTGCTGGGGTGGTGTGACCGGCGTGCCATGGGCGGTTGAGTTCCCCACGCACAGCCTTCCCTGGGCGCAGCAGGTGAAACTGGGGATGATTCCCGCATCCGCCCCGCAGTCCCTGCCCGTCCATCCCGCGCAACTTTATATGACCGTCAGCCTGATTGTTGTGTTCCTGCTTCTGGCCGCCTATTCGCGGCGGAAAGCCTTTGACGGCTCGGTCGTGCTCGTGTACTTCTTCCTGTACGGCCTGGTCCGTTTTGTGGTCGAGATCTTCCGCCATACGGGGCACGGGGGGGACAGCGCGGGGTCCGTGTTTGGCATGACGGTGTCCCAGACCATCAGCCTTGGGATGGTGCTGGGCTCGCTGGCCCTGCACGCGGCCGTAAAGCGCCGGACCAGGGCGGGGCAAAGCGGGGCCGTCGCCGGACGACGCAGCCGCGTATAGGGGCGCGGGGTTCCGCGGCAACCCGGACTCATGCGCCGCGATGCGCCCATTGGCCTTGTCCCTCCGGACTCCACCGGTTCCAGCGCGCGACTCCCGTCTCGTTTCGCGACATCCGTACTTTTCCGCAAAAGTGCGTTGCGGTATCCGCAAAAATAACGTTAACATGCAATATGTATTTAAAATTGTATAGAACATTATGCTATTTAAAGAAGATAGGTTGGGAATTGGCGGGCGGTGGGTGGGTGTTGTATTTTCAACTTAAGGAGTGCGCCGATGAAAACTCTCTCGTGGACAATAGGTTTTGCAGTGCTGGCGATGTGCCTGGGTTTGGGGAGCGGCTGCAATCCCCCTCCCCAACTCGTTACCGTGCCCAACGTGGTGGGCCAGACGCAGGCGATGGCAGGTTCCATGCTTGCTGTCGCGCAGCTGGCCACCGGCACGGTGACACAGCAATGCGACAACACGGTGGCGGCGGGGTTGGTCATCAGCCAGAGCCCCGCGGCAGCCACACCGGTGATCCCCAACAGTCCCGTGAACTTGGTCATATCGACGGGACCGTGCCCGGTGAACGTGCCCAATGTGGTGGGCCAGACGCAGGCAGGCGCGGGCGCCGCGCTGACCGCCGCGGGACTGACCGTCGGCACGGTGACGCAGCAGTGCGACAACACGGTGGCCGTGGGCTTGGTCATCAGCCAGAACCCGCTCGCGGGTTCCCCCGCGCCTCCGGGCAGCCCGGTGGACTTCGTGATATCGACGGGACCGTGCCCCGTGAACGTTCCGAACGTGGTGGGCCAGACGCAGTCGGCGGCCGGCACAGCCATCACCGGCGCGAACCTGATTGTCGGCACGGTAACCCAGCAGTGCGACAACACGGTGGCGGCGGGCCTGGTCATTAGCCAGAACCCGCTGGCGGGCTCCCCGGTGCCCCCTGGCAGCCCGGTGGACTTCGTGATATCGACGGGACCGTGCTCGGTGACCGTTCCGAACGTCGTGGGCCTGACTCAGACGGCGGCCGGCACGACCATCACCGGAACAAGCCTGATTGTCGGCACCGTAACCCAGCAGTGTGACAACACGGTGGCTGCGGGTCTGGTCATTAGCCAGAACCCGTTGGCGGGGGCGTCGGCCATTGCCGGCAGCCCGGTGGACTTTGTGATATCGACGGGACCGTGCCCCGTGAACGTTCCCAACGTGGTGGGCCAGACGCAGGCGGCGGCGGCCACAACCATCACCGGCGCAAACTTGATTGTCGGCACCGTAACCCAGCAGTGCGACAACACGGTGGCTGCGGGTTCGGTCATCAGCCAGAACCCGGCGGCAGGCTCGCCGGTGCCACCCAGCACCCCGGTGGACCTGGTCATATCGACGGGACCGTGCCCCGTGAATGTTCCCAATGTGGTGGGCCAGGCACTGACAGGTGGGACATCCCTGCCCGTTGCGGGCACCACGCTCGCGGCCGCGGGACTGACCGTCGGCACAATTACGTACAAGTGCAGTCCCGTCGATGCTTCGGGGCTGCCTTTGTTCCCGGCGGGGGTGGTTATGTCTCAAAGCCCACCGGCGGGAACCCCGGTGCCCCCCGGCACCCCGGTGGACCTGATCGTTTCGTCGGGACCCTGCTAGACCGTGCTGAGGATGGTCGGCCCGACGCAGGCGGCTGCGGGCATGACCAGAACTTGAACGAGTCTTATTGCTAGAACTTTAACCCGGCCCCGCGGCAACAATGTTGCCGCGGGGCTTGTCATCAAGAAACTTCGCGGGCGGTGAAGCGCCTGCATTCGGAAGTGCCGTGGCCCGGGTGCTTGCGACGGAACCGTTCAGTACCGGTCGGCTTGCCATGGGGGGCATGCGCCTGTTCGGGCCTGTAAACTATGGGTACCCTCCGAGCATCGCCGCGCAAAGTGGAACCCCCGCAATCGAATGGCCAAGAATCTCCTTGCGGATTACAGCACCCTGTGGCACACTGATACTGAGGGGTGAGGGGGGCATCGGGTGCGTGGTTGACCCAATGACGCGCTGACAGAGGAGAATGTGCCATGAAAAGAGGGGCTTGTGTCCATTGCGTGGCGGCTTTGCTGGCGTGCCTGTTTCTTTCGGGGTGCATGGCCAAACCCGCGGGCGAGACCGAGACGATCATTCTACCCGGCGACGTGCCGCTGGAGATGGTCTGGATGCCGAAAGGAGCGTTCACCATGGGCAGTGCGGACACGGAAGTGGGTCGTGATTCCAGTGAAGGACCCCAACATACGGTGAAGTTCTCCGCCGGGTTCTGGATGGGCAAGTATGAACTGACCAAGCGGCAATGGCAGGCGGTGATGGGGACGACGCCCTGGGAAGGCCAACAGGGTGTGCTGACCTATCCGGAAAGCCCCGCGGTATTCGTGACATGGAATGACGCGAAGGATTTTGTCGGCGCGCTCAACGCTTTGACCGGCAAGTCATTCCGGCTTCCAACGGAGGCGGAGTGGGAATATGCCTGCCGCGCGGGAACAACCACCCAGTTCTACTGGGGAGACGACCCGAACTATGCTGACATCAACGACTACGCATGGTGGGATGGAAACGCATCGTCTGCCGGACAGGCATACGCGCATGTGGTGGGCCTGAAACTGCCGAATGGATGGGGCTTGCACGACATGACCGGCAATGTGTATGAGTGGTGCGAGGATGACTGGTCCTGG
>CAIUWO010000942.1 GCA_903902895.1 Candidatus Hydrogenedentota bacterium
ACAGAAGCCCTGCTGCTGGGCACCCTTTCCGTAAGAACGGGCAAGCGCCTTCTTTGGGATGCCGAGAGCATGAAGGTCACGAACGACTCCGACGCCAACGAGTTGCTGCACTACAAGTACCGCGACGGCTGGACGCTTTAGCCCGCGTTTCTCACCGTGTCATTGCAAAGTGGACACAGTCCGAGGAAACAATCTCCTGAAGCGACGGTCCTGACAGGGCGAGTCTATTGCGAACGAGAGATTGCTTGTCTCCGCATCCAAGAGAGGAAGCGGCGGCGTCTGCCGCCGCACGCCCGCCACAAGGGCGGGCGCTACGGGAACTGATGACATCTTTCATGTCAGTGCATGGCCTATTGATATCAAATCGCCGCCGGAGGCAGTTCCCTCAGCGGCCCTCCGCCTGGGACAGGATTGCCCGGCAGGCCTCAGACCGGTCTCCCTTTCGGTCAACTCAGTGCGCCGTCTGAGAACGCCTTCTGGTTTGGGACTCCCTGTGCGGCGCAAGCCGGTGCCGCCCGTTGGCCCCCTGTATGGGATGGAATTGGGGCTTCACTAAACCTTCCGCCCGTCTGCGGCATCTAATTGTCAACAAAAAGTCAGCGGACACGCCATAAAGGCGGAAACAGAACCACTGCCCGGCATGTCATACTGGTATGGGACCAGTGAACCCAGTTGTCTCAGAGAAACCGAAGATGGCCCAGCACAGCGAAAAAGAGTTGACCTTTGACACAGACACCCCGGATGCCCATCTCGTTGCCCGCGCAAACGGCGGGGATGTGGGCGCTTTCGGGCAGCTGTATCAACGGCATTCGGGCCGTCTTCACGCGCTCTGTCTGCGGTTGACGGGTGACCGCGCCACGGCCGGCGAACTCACCCAGGACGTTTTCGTTCTGGCCTGGGAGAAACTGGGTGATTACAGGGGGGAAAGCCTCTTCACTTCCTGGCTGCACCGGATTGCCGTAAACGCCTTTCTGGGCATGCGCCGGGCGCGGAGCCGCCGGACGGCCTGGCTGGACGGGTTTCGCAACCTCCTGCGGTCGCGGGGCGCCGAATCCGGCGCGCACCCGGCCTTGCGCATAGACCTGGAAACGGCCATTTCGAGACTGCCCGACAGCATGCGCGCCGTGTTCGTTCTCCACGACGTGGAAGGGTACCGGCACCGTGAGGTGGCCGAAATGCTTGGGGTTGCCCCGGGCACCTGCAAGGCCCAGTTGCACAATGCCCGGCGGAAACTCCGCGAGGAGCTGGAACAATGAACTGCCCAGAGGTGAAAGAGCGCCTCAACGATTATGTTGACGCCACCCTGCCCGAAAACGAACGGGAGTCCCTGTTGGCCCATCTCGCGGTGTGCGCCGCATGCCGCCGCGAGGCGGGGTTGCTGCGGGAACTGCTGGAACGCGCGGGCGCACTGGACCGTGAAATCATGCCGCGGGAAGACCTGTGGAAAGGCATTGCGCAGCGGATCGCGCATTCCGGCCGCCCGTCGCGCCGCCGCCGCCCCCGGGTGCTGGCCGCTTCGGTTGCGGCCGTGCTCCTGCTAATCGCCGCGGCCGTGACCATATCACAACTGACACCTGGCACCATCTCCGAAAAGACGGCCGCCAATGCGGACCTGGCCAGGAATTCCGAGGAGGCGATGGACGCCTGCGCGCGGGCCCGTGCCGGCCTGCTGGACAGTCTTGACCGGGAGAAAGAGACCCTTGACCCGGACATTGCCGCGTCCGTTCGGGGTGACCTCCTCGTGTTCGACAGCGCGGTCTCCGAAATCCGGTCCGCCCTGAATGCGGACCCTGGGAACGAGCGTCTCCGTCAGATGCTCGTCATGGTGTGTGAAAAACAGGACGGGCTGATTGCGCAGATTGCGCGGTTGGCCGGCAGCGCCTGAACTGTCAATGAACCGGGCACATTCCTGCGCGCAGGCGCGCCCGGCAAAAAAGGAGAAGAAAGATGCGAAGACTGGCTCTAATACTTGGCGTTGTTCTTGCCCTTTGCAACGCCGCGACCCTTGCGGCTACGGACGTGAACCGTTCCTGCGATGCGGCGCCGGATTGCCGGGTCATCGTGAAGAACACGGCCGGTCGCGTGCAGGTGCAGTCCTGGGACCAAAACCGAGTCGAGTTGAAGGGAACGCTTGGCGAGGATGTCACCGGCCTGGAATTCACGGGAGGCGACAAGACGGTCACGATGGAGGTCGTGGTTCCCCACCGGCACGGCAGGCGGATTGCCTCGACTTTGACCGTGTCCGTTCCTGCGGGCGCCAGTGTCGAGGTTGAGGCCGTGAGCGCCGACGTGAAGGTGACCGGGGTTTCCGGCGAAGTCAGCGCGGCCTCGGTCAGCGGTGACGTGGTGGTGGAAAAGGCCGCCAATGCCGTGCGCGCTTCCAGTGTGAGCGGCGATGTCGAAGTCTCGGCAACCGGACCGTCTGTCACGGCAAAGACCACCAGCGGAAACGTCAATGTCTCCGGCGAGATTGGCGCGGTTCAGGCAGACAGCGTCAGCGGGTCGGTGGACATTTCCGGAACGGCCCAAAACGTGTCCTCCGAGACCATCAGCGGCGATGTCACCGTGACGGGAACCGTCGCGGAATTCAAAACCAAGACGGTCAGCGGCGACGTCTCCGCGGACCGGACGACCGAAAAGGCGGAGGCGTCCTCGGTAAGCGGCAACATCGAGGTCAAGGCCGGGCCGCTGGCGGCGGGGGCTTTCTCCACCGAATCGGGCGATGTTGAATACTCCGGAGACCTGGCTGAATCGGGCAAACTGCGCGCCTCAGCGCGAAGCGGCTCAATTTTCGTGCGCATCCCCGAAAACCCGGCGGCCGCATTCGAGGCGTCGACACTCTCAGGCCGCATCCAAAACGCATTCGGACCCGCGCCGGAAAAGCCTGTCGGAGCGGGAAGCCGACTTCGATTCGGCCCCACCGGGGCCACCGCGCAGGTGTCGCTGGAGACGATGAGCGGCGACATTGTCCTCGAGCGCAAATAGGCGCCTTTGATACCCGGGCGGGGTCCTGCGACAGGGCGGGACCCCGTTTTTCAGTTTGCTCCCGACCTGCGCTGTCCTGTTACCTTCCGTTTCTTGTGCGCGAACCCCGGGTCAGCC
>CAIUWO010000943.1 GCA_903902895.1 Candidatus Hydrogenedentota bacterium
ACTTCCCGGACCACGAGATGCATCGCAACCGGCCGGCTCTCCTGCTCCACCTGGCGGCTGAAGACCAGCATCTGTTTTATGAGCTTGGCCGCCCGATGGCCCGCTTTCTCAATGTGCTGGATATGCCCGCGCACGGGGTCCCCGTCGGGGAGCTGCCGCAGCGCCATTTCGCTGCGGCCGAGTATGAGGGTGAGAATGTTGTTGAAATCATGCGCGATTTGCCCGGCGAAAGTCCCGAGAACCTCCATTTTTTGCGCCTGACGAAGCCGCTTTTCCAGATTCATCTGGACCGTCACATCGTGCTGCGCCGCGACATAGTTCACAATGGCCCCGCTGTCATCGCGCACGCAGGAAATGACCGTGCTGACTTCGTACTGCGAGCCGCCTTTCTTGGTGTTTATGAAGTTGCCCCGCCATGTGTCCCCCCGTGAGATGGCGTCCCACATGTCCTCGTAATACTGCGCGGGGTGTTTTCCGCTCTCGAGAATGGTTGTCGGTTGTCCAATAATTTCGTCGCTTGAATAACCCGCCTGAGACTCAAAGGCCGGGTTCACATACTGGATGATGCCCTTGCTGTCTGTTATCAAGATCGACTCGGCCGTCTGCTCAATCGCCGAGGCAAGCCGCACGCGCGCGTTGGTCTCCCGCCGAAGCGCCTCGTTCTGTGTCGCCAAACGCCACTGGGCCTGGTACGCCTGCAGCGCGGACAGGGCAAGACTCACCAGCAGGAGCGTCAAACCGGCGGTGATCGACATGTCGTGAATCAGCTTGGTGGACTGTGCATGCCGCCCAAAGATGAACGAATGGTCGAGGCTCGGCATGCTTATCCCCAAATCCAGCACAGCCGCGAACAGGAGGAGCGCGGCGGCCCCAATCATGCAGACGGTGATCCGCGCGTCCTCGATGTTTCTGCGCATGAAGAGAAGGGTGGCCCAAACAAAACACGCCATGGCCAGCAGGGCCAGAACCTCGTCCAGCGGCGAATCATGCTTGATCAGGTGGCACAGCGCGCTGGCGGCAAGCTCCAGAATAATCCCCACAAGGACAAGAACAGCGGTGCTTCGCCCGATTATGGCGTGCGCTCTTGACACCCCGTCAGCATCCAGCCGTTTCAAAGAGACTGCTTCCACGGAAGTTGCTCCCGGGCAGTCCCATGAGGGCGCGTTCTGTCCCGCACCCGCATGAAAACAACGCCCCCGTTGTAAATGCAATCCACGGACAACCCCATGACAGGTCCAAACCAAACACATTGCCCCAGGGCACCCGGTGGACATATTAAACAGGAAGCCCGTCAACGTCAACCAAGGCGCGCAAAAGCATGCCCGTCACTTTGCCGGGGTGTAAGCCATGGTAAAGCGCGCGGTGACACCCGATGCCGCCGGGCGCACAAGGGCGATGCGTGTGAGCAGGCCTCTCTTGTGGTTGGCTTTGCAGGCCTCGTCCAGGGGCTCGGCGGTAAAGACGCCCTGGTCGGCCGTGATTTCGAGTGCTCCGGTGTCGGTGCTGAGGCGGGCCACGTTTCCGTTGACCTCCACCTTTTGCCACGTGACAAACGCCTCCTCCACTTCGAGCCCGGCACCGTCGAAGGCAAAGCCGTCTTCCAGCGTCAGCACGCTGTCCTTCAGGTCCGCGCGGCGGGAAGCCGCGCGGAGTTCGTCAATGTCGTAGGCCTTTTCGAAACGGATGGACACCGCCTCGTCGCCCGTGCGCTCAATGGTGCCGCAGAATCTGCGGGCCGACGCCTGCTGCTTTCCACCGATGCGGGGCACGCAGTGGCCGTAGGAACCGGCGAAGACGTTCTTGTAGCGGTTCACGCCGAAATAGGCGGCGTCGTACAGGCCCGCGCCCGGGTCGCACAGATACGCGACGCCGTCGAAACAAAGCACAAAGCTGCCGATGTCGTTGTGGTTGTGCGGCTCGTCGTTGTGGCCGGCTTTGATGGCCAGGACGGCGCGGCCGGACACCAGCTTCGCAATGCCTGACTTGGGCATAAACGCATCGTGGAGCGGCGGTTCGGGCGCCTTGGCGCCGTCCCACCAGGTCAGGTTGCGCAGGACGGTGTTGAGCCGCCAGTTGGTGGCGTTCCCGGCAAGCCCGAGCAGTTCGGGGGTGCCGGCGCGCTGCGCGATGCGGGCGGCGAGAAAAGGCTCGACCTGCGAGCCCTCGTGCGCGTCGGCAAAGCTGGCATAGTGGCCGTTGCCGAGATACACGGCGGCGGGATATTGCGCGATGGCCTTTATCCTCTCCTGGCCGAGCAGGTCTATGGCGCCGCTGGTGCGCTCCAGGAGCATCCCGGCAAAGGCGGCATAATGGCTCAGCCCGTAGTTCCAGTAGCCGATGCCCTCCAGGCTGGCGCCGTCTTCGGCAAACGCATTCTGCAGGAAACGGTCAAGCTGGGCGAGGACCACCGTTATTGCCCGTGCCTGGCGGACCGGGTCCTCTTCGAGCATCAGGAAGGCCTGGCCGACCGAGCCGGCGCAGACGCCGGTCCAATTGTTCCGGCCGTCGCCCCAGGAGTACCTGTCCCCGCGCGCCAGGTAGGGGTCCAGAATGCGCCGCTTGACCTCATCGCGCACGCGCGAGCGTATCTCTTCGGGCAGCCGTTCACCGAGCAGCAGTAGCACATGGGCAAGTTCGCATCCCGTTTCGGCGGAAAACAGGTCGATTTCGTGCTTTTCATGGGCGGGCACGACCCAGGTGCTCTCCTCGCAGATGCTCCAGACCAGGTCGTTGATGCGGTCCATGCGCGCGTCCGAATTGTCCAGCCACGCGGCGGTCACCTCACGCGTGAGCAGGCTGCGCTTTAAAAAGCACGGCTCCTCGTAGGGGGGGCGCTCCCCCGTGCTGCGGTAGCTGCGGTAGAGCGAGTAGGTCAGCTGGGGCATGGCGGTCTCCGACGCGCTCCCTCGCGCCCAGGGCAGTATCTGCGCGGCCGCCGGCATTGCCGCCCACTCCTGGGGCGTGCGCGCGGTCAGTTCCGGAAACAGCGGCCCCGTCTTGCCCTCCTGCAGCGCGCGAAGGACCTCCGCGGAGAAGTCCGGCTGGGGCTGGGCTTCCTGTTGCGCACCCGCATGCCTGCAACCCAGCGTGAGGAGGCAGCAGGCACACACAGACATGACGGAAAGAAGTGGTGTTTTCATGGCGACACTATACGATGAATGAAAACCTGTTTCCAGCCTTGGGCGCCGTTCCCGAATGGGCCTGCGCCCCGGCGCCGATCCCCGGGAAACGCCCGCCCGGATGTGCTGATGAATAAGGGGGGGCAACGCGCCCCGATGGAAGGGGTGCCAGGGTGACTTCGGGAATGTCTTTGAGCCGCAGTCCCCGCCCGGTTGTCCTCCACCTCAACACAGTATGGAACGCCCGCATTGTTTCCCGCAGCGCCCTTGTCGCGAGAATCAGACTGCTTCCACTGCTCCAGACGTCTGGCAAAACCCGGAAGGAATAAGTGAATAAAGAGTCTTGCCAAGACATCCAGGAGCTTGCTCATTGCGCGGCGTCCAGAGGAACAAGTGCGGCAAATTCCGGAATATTGTCCGTCTTTCGCACGGCGCCTTGGCATCGCCGCCCTCCGAACGGATACAATGTAGTCATGAGGCACAGTCGATGATAGTGGTTCTCGATTATGGCATGGGCAATCTGGACTCGGTGGTCCGCGCTTTTGACAAGGCGGGGGCCGCCGTGAAGATTTCGGCCGACGCCGCCGATATCGGCGCGGCGTCGGGCATTGTGCTGCCCGGCGTGGGCGCCTATGCGGAGGCCATGCGCAACCTGCGCGGGCGGGGTCTGGTCGATCTGCTCAACCGCCGCGTGCTTGCCGACCGTGTGCCCGTGCTGGGCATTTGCCTGGGGTTTCAGCTCATGACGGCCCACGGCGAGGAGGGCGACGCCGATGGGCTGGGGTGGCTGGGCGGCGTGACCCGCCGTTTCCGCTTTGCCCCCGATTCGGGCGTGAAAATCCCCCATATGGGCTGGAACGACCTGCAGCGCCACGCCGAAAACCCCATTCTTGACGGCATCGACCCGCGCGCCTGCTTCTATTTCGCCCATTCCTACCACGTCGCCGACCCCGTGCCCGAGGCGGCGCTGACCACCAGCGACTACGGCGAGACATTCATCTCCAGCGCCAGCCTGCACGGCAATATCTTCGGCACCCAGTTCCACCCCGAAAAGAGCTATGACAACGGCATCCGCATTCTGGCGAACTTTGCCAAAAGGGCGGCCCATGAATAAGGTGCGCGTCATGCCGGTCCTGCTGCTGCGCCAGCGCGGCCTTGAAAAGGGGGTGCGCTTCCGCGATTTCAAGTACGTCGGCTGCCCGGTGAACGCGGCCCGGGTGTTCAACCGGCACAACGTCGACGAGTTGGTCCTGCTCGACACCTGCGCCACGGCCGAGGGCCGTGGGCCGGTGATAGACATCGTCCGCGAGATCGCCCGCGAATCGTTCATGCCCTTCACCGTCGGCGGCGGCATCCGCTCGGTGGACATGATGTGGGAACTGCTGCAGGCGGGGGCGGACCGGGTGGTGCTCAACACGGCCGCCATTGAGCAGCCGGACCTTATCACCCTGGGCGCCGACCGCTTCGGCCGCCAGTGCATGGTCGTGTCGATTGACGCGCGCCGCGCCGGTGACGGCTGGGAGGTCTGCACACGCGCCTCCTCGCGGCCCACCGGCATCGACCCCGTGGCCGCGGCGCGCGCCGCCGAGGCGGCGGGGGCCGGCGAAATCCTGATCACCTCCATTGACCGTGACGGCACGCTGGAGGGTTACGACATTGACCTGGTCCGCGCCGTGTCCGGCGCGGTGTCCATTCCGGTGATCGCCTCCGGCGGCGCGGGGGCCGCGGCCCACCTCGCCGCGGCGGTGTACGAGGGCGGCGCGTCGGCCGTGGCCGCCGGGGCCTTCTTCCTGTTCTACGGCAAACGCCGCACCGTGCTGATCACCTATCCCTCCGACGATGAACTGCGCCGGCATTTCCGGCCCGGGCATGTGCGCCCCAAGGACGTGCTTCCATCGGTAACCATGCACAACGCAAGACTTTGAGCGCCTCCGCAAACAGCAAAGGACTGTCATGACCACACGTCTGGACGATGCCAAGCAGCCCCGCGCCTGCACCCGCTGTGTGATGGATGAAACCGTGCCGGGCATCCGTTTCGACCAGGACGGGAAGTGCAACTACTGCCGCATGCAGGACGAACTGGAACAGCGCTTTCCCCTGGGTGACGAGGGGGCCCGAATCCTGCAGGGCATGTCCGAGCAAATCCGGCGCGACGGCCGCGGCCTTGCCTACGACTGTGTGGTGGGGGTCAGCGGCGGCCGTGACACCTCCTACTGCCTCTACTATGTGAAGGAAATCATGGGGTTGCGCCCGCTGGCCGTCCATTTTGACAACGGATGGGATTCGGACATCGCCAAAACCAATCTCGCCCGGCTCTGCGACGCGCTGGACGTCGAACTGCACACCATCATCATGGACTGGCCCGACTCGCGCGAGCTGACCAACGCCAACATCCGGGCCTGCGTGCCCTACATTGACATTACGGACGATGTGGGTATCGCCAGCGCGCTGTACCGCACGGCGGCGAAGGAGGGGCTGCGCCATATAATCATGAGCCACTCCTTCCGCGAGGAGGGGATCACCCCGCTGGCATGGAACTACATGGACGCGCGCTTTGCCCGCGAGATCATCCGCCGCCACGCCACGGCGCCGATAAAGACCTTCCAGAACGTGGACATCCATCACATGCTCTACTGGATGTTTGTCAAGGGCATCCGTCTGGTCAACATCACCAACTACTACGATGACACCGGCGACAAGATCGAGCGACTGCTGGCCGACAAGTACGGCTGGGTGGACACAGGCCAGCACCACATGGACAACGAACTGTTCGCGCTGGTCTACCACTACAGCCGCCACAAGTTTGGCTTCGACTGGCGGGTTGTGGAGCTTTCGGCCAAGGTGCGCACCGGCGTGATCAGCCGCGAGGACGCCCTCAAGGCCCTGCAGACGCCGCCCTTCTTCGAGACCGACGAGATGGTCGACTACTGTCTCAAGAAACAGGGGATATCCCGGGAAGAGTACGAGTCCATCCTGAAAGCACCCAACAAATACTTCACGGACTACCCCACCTACTATCCCCTCCTGCGGCTGTTCAAGTGGCCGATTAAGTTGCTCTGCCGCCGTCATATTCTGCCCGCCCACGTGTACGAGAAGTACTTTGATGCGGTATAATCACTTTGCTGGCAATGACTTGTGATTATCGGCTTCGGGCCGAAAAGAAATGTTTACAAATCATGAGGAAAGCGTTAAGATGCTAACCGGCACCGGAGACCAGATTTGCCGCGGGCTGCGGCGGGAAAGCGCATTAGAGGCGCGCGGTGTGCAAGGGTTCAAGGCGTCATACCGAAAGGAGCAGTAATGAGCCATCGGCAAATCCTGGTGACAGAACGGGATCGCGTGACGATTGAGAAACGAATTGGCTTGATAACGGGGGGCGTGAACGAGGATTCCTGGGAATCCGTGCGCCACCTCCATGATGAACTCGACGGGGCCACGGTCATTTGTGACAATCAAATGCCCGACGACGTGGTCACCATGAATTCCAGCGTTGTTCTGCTGGATATGGACACTGGAAGCGAGCGGCTTTGCACGCTTGTTTACCCCGGCTACTTCTCGGGCGCGCCCGACCGGGTATCCGTGCTGGCCCCCCTGGGCACATCCCTGCTGGGTGCCTGTATCGGTGCGGAGATCGAATACGACTCTTCCACCAAGGGCCACAAACGCGTCAAGGTGATGGACATTCTCTATCAGCCGGAGGCCGCCGGTCACCCGCTGTGAGCTGACGCGGACGCTTGAGTGACGACGGCGGGAGCGCTCCCGCGGGACATGGGCCGGCATGCGCCTTTGCGCCCGACAGGGGTTGTGTTTCCGGACTCGGGACAAGAGGACGCAACGGCTTCAAGGCTCCAATAATGAAGCACCGCCCGCCTTTTCGGCGGGCGGTGCTTTTCTGACTTTGGAAGTCCCTTTTGGCGCTGTTGCCCACGGGTGTCCCTGACTCAGACGCCCCTTGTTTTCCGGGTCGCTTACGGCATGGTCACCCAGGCGCCGGCGACGCACTTGGCACCGAGTTTCTGGCCGGCCGTTGACTGTTTCACCGCGTCAAAATCGGTGCCGGCCGGGGGCAGTTGGAACACTTCGCCCGCCGCGGCGCGGTGCAGCCGCTCCATGGCGTAGATGCTTTCAACCGTGGACACGTTCACGCCCTGGTCGCCGTTCAGCCGGGCAATCTCGTTGTAGAGGGCCTTGCGGTCCTTGTTTTCCTCGGAGAGCAGTTTCTGCGCGGCGTTGCGCTTCGCGGCGTCCTTGGTTTCGTCGCAGTCGCGCAACTCCACATAGCCGCGGTTCGACTCGCCCAGGCATCCCGCCTGCTTGAGTCCCGCAACCTCCGCATTGCGCTGGCGCATCTTGCCGGCGATTTCCACCACCAGCGGCGAGGTGGTCACCTTCAGCGCGTCGGCATAGGCGACCTGGATGGGATTGAGCGTTTCAATGGCGCGGACGGCCCACGAGGTCGGGCCGGGATTGGCCTTGGCCGGCGCGGCCGCAGCCGGTTCAATGCCGGGCAGCGCGTCGGTCTTGCCCTCCACAAAGTCCAGCACGCTCTCGGCCTGCGCGGAGATGTGCCGGATGTCCAGCGTGATGTGCGCGTCGATTCTGCTCTCGGTGCGGATGACGCAGCCCAGCGCAATCATCAGCATCGCCAGCGCACCCGCAAACAGGACCTTCTTCATGATTCAGTTCCTTGTCGGTGGTCTGCCCCATTGCCAAAACACGAAGGGGCACTTGTTGTCTGATTGTAACCTTATTGCGCCGTCTTCTCCACTGCGGCATTGGCGCTGCGGGCCCGCAACGCCTCCAGAAGCGCCCCCGGGTCGGCCTTGATGTCCAGGGTCAGGTTCAGTTTCTCACTCTCCAGCCGCGCCGTGCCGGTGATGCGCCCCGTATCGAGGCCCAGCCTGACCGTTGCGCCGGTGAAAGATATCTGCTCCGCGTCACCCACCACGTCCCGGAGCATTTGGCTCACCTGTTTGCCCCCGGACATGCCCGACAGGTATTCGCTTGCCAGCAACTGCTCCACCATGTCGCGGTTCATCGACACGCCGCCGTCGCTCTTCAGGTCCACATCTAGCGCGCGCAGGCCGTTCAAATCCAGTGACGCGGACACACGCCCACTCACTATTCCTGTCAACCGCGTGGAAGGCGGCTTGTATTCCTTCGTGAAGACGTCCAGGTCGACCTTTTCAACGGCGGCCGAGAAGGATGCCGGCAGAATGGAATCCAGGGGCGTCACCCGCGCCTCGCCGCTGACCACACCGCCAAAGAGGCCAAACGTGATGTTTTCCAACACCACGTCCGTCCCGTCCACCCGCAGCGCGGCGCCTATCCCGTGCAGCGTCATCCCGGCGACCTTGGCCTCATCGGCCGCCACCGTTCCCGACCCGGCGGGGGCCTTGTCCCAGTTCAACTGTCCCTTGGCGGTAAAGCCCTTGATGGCGGCCCAACCGGCCGGCAAATCCAGACGCGCAAAGGTG
>CAIUWO010000944.1 GCA_903902895.1 Candidatus Hydrogenedentota bacterium
AACGCCTGCAATTCCAGGATTTCGACCCAGACATTCAATCCCGGAATTCAAACGATGGCGCACATGCCTTCCTATAAGTGAAAATGGTTCAACCCGGGCGGCATTACCTTACTGTCCATACGCCCTCGTGAGTGCCGAGTTGGGGCGCATGTTTCACGGAGCGTTTATCATGCGCCGGGCCTTTTTGCCTTCGTTTGCTTCAAACCGAGCCTTTCCTGAATGAATTTCTTGAGGATGGGCGCCGGGGGGCCATCCGCAAGAAACTGGTGCAGGGTGTTTCGCAGCGCGCGGACGATGGGGACATGGCAGCAACCGTAGCGCCCGGCCGCGTGGCGGACGTTCCCCTCCCCGGCCTGCGCGGGCACGACAGAACGGGTGGGCTGGGTGCGCCGGTTTTCTATGGAGTGCGTGCGGCCATGCCGCCGCTTTCCATTGCGGAAGCCGTGCTTCCGCCGCCGGGGCACGGCCCCGGCGAAGAACAGCGTTGTCATGGCCACCGCACTCAACATTGGGCGTAGGCTCAAGCGACACGGTGCTATGACTGCGGGAACCAGACGGTGCGCTCCGCTTCGCCGCGGGCACCCTGCGGCGGGCGGCCTTCGCATTGGGCTTGCGGCGCGAGGGACCGGTGTCATACCATGCCCGCAACACAGTGTCCCGAACCGGCAACAAGGAGGCATAGCGATGAGCGACGGACGGATTCCAACCCTGCACGTGGTGGGTGACTGCATTCCGCAGGCGTATTACCGGGCGATCAAGGCGGTGTGGGAAAACGGGCTCGCCATCCGCACCGAGTACGACCGCAAGGACGCCTCAGGCAAGTACATCGATCCGCCCAGCCGCGATGCGCGGGTGCTCATCGAGGTGAAGGACCCGTTTGCGCAGCCGCGCTATTCGCCCATCTCGTTCTGCGAAATCGGAACGTACATCGCCGAGATCATGGGCGCCAAGGACTACCGCGTGGTGCCTTTCGACCAGTTGGAGCAGGCGGTGCACGGCGAGTTTTCCGCGCAGGAATGGCCCTACACCTATCACCAGCGCCTCTTTGCCCATCCCGATGCGGGCGGGTCGGTGGTGGACCAGATGGCGCTGGCGGTGGAGCGGCTGGTGCAGACGCCCTATTCGCGGCGCGCCATCGCCACCACGTCCGTGCCGAACCTCGACCCCTATCTGAAGGAGGACATCCCCTGCCTGCGCGAGGTGCAGCTGCGCTGCCCGGAGGACGCCGACGGAAATCTTGTGCTGAACATGAACACCACCTGGCGCTCGCGCGACCTGTACAAGGCCTGGGGCGACAACCTGATCGCCATCACCTTCATGCAGCAGGTGCTGGCAAAGCAGATCGAGACGCAGGGCGGCAAGCCGGTCCGCGTGGGCAGCTATGCGGACTATGCCTGCTCGCTGCACATCTATGGGCAGGACTTTGGCGCCGTCGGCGGCAGTGAGGAGCGGGGCCTGCAGAGCTTCTTCGACACCTTCGACGAGGACGGCTTCGTGGCGCGGTCGCTCACCAGTGAAATGGCCAAGGACATGCTCGTGCTGCCGCAGATGTACGACCTCATCTCGGAGCGCCAGATCGAGCAGTGGCATTTCCCGCCGGAGAGCGTGGAACTGATCAAGGGGCTCATCCGCGACATCGAATCCGACAAATACATGGTTTGATGGAACCGCGAAGGCGCTTAGAATCACCGAACTAAGACGCAGTGACATGGATGGGCAGGATGAACAGGATGAGGCAAGAAAAGCCTTCCGCCTTTCATCCTGTCCGTCCTGTATATCCATGTAAATTAAGTGTCCCGTATTCCTTCGTGCCTTCGTGGTTCACAATGCTTTTCTCTGTATTGGAGACTCTATCGTGACAATTGGATCTGCGGGCATGTTAATGGCCGCCATGCTTCTGTTCGGGCAGATTGACGCGCCCCGCTATATCTTCGTCAACAACGCGCCGGGCATTGTGTGGAATCAGAACCGGCCGGAATCGATCACCCGTGCGGCGTTTGACGATATCCACGAAACGGTGCGTGCGCCGGAGAACACGCAACTGCGCCTCGGCATGAGCTTTGTCTGGTCGACATTGCCGTCGCCGCCGGAGACGACTGCCGCGGGGGTGAAGCGTTTTCTCGCGCTGAGCGAGGAAACCGGCATGCCGGTGCTGGTCAATTTCGACGTGTGCAACTGGTGGGAACAGCGCCCCGACCTGTGGAACTGGTGGGACCCCGCACAACCGGGTTACGACCCGAAGAATGCGGAGAACGTGGAGTGGACCGCCTGGACGCCGGACACGGCGGTAAAGGTCTGCTGGCGCAACTGGGGTAGCCAGTTGCGCGTGGCGCCCGCGCCCAACCTGATGAGTCCGCGGGTGATGGCCGCGCAGTTGGATGGGCTGCGCCCCGCACTGGCTGCCGTCACCACATGGTACCAGGCACTGCCGGAAGACCGCCGCTGGCTGCTGGGCGGCGTGAAACTGGGCCACGAGGCCTCCATCGGCGTCAACGCCTTCCATTATCCCGATGGAAACACATTGTTGGAAAAGTACCCGACCGACACCTCGCACGACCCAACCACGGGCTTTCAGCCCAAGCAGGGCTGGCACGGAGGACTTGCCGTGCTGGGCCACGCTGCGCTGAAGTCGGCGGGACTCAAAGACTCCGGCGAGGTCACCGCCGCCGACGTGGCCGAAGTGGTGCGCCGCCATCTGGAGATGCTGTGCCGTGCGGCGCACGATGCGGGCCTGCCCAAGGATGTCGTTTACACCCATGAGGGCGGCACCTTCGCGCCCTGGGAAAAGAATCTGCCCTTCGCGCCGGCATTCAACGAATATGCGAACCCCGGCTGGAGCTTCTACGGGGTCGACCCATCAAGGGTGGCGCAACTTCGGCAGGAACTCGACCAACCCGGCCGGGGCCGATGGGCGGCCGTGGAATGGTGGTGGGGCGGTGCGGACAAGGAGGCGTGGATGGCCCATTTCCGCAGCGCGCTGGACTTTCGCGACTGCCGCTTCATCGACGTGTACAACTGGAACTGCGGCTACGAACTGCGCAAAGAGGTCGCCGGGCTGGAGGCGCTGCGGGAGCTTATCGCTTCATGGCATCCGTCGAAAACCTCCTCAGCAGATTCTCAGACTACTCCGCACTAGAGACCAGACGCTACAGGTCAAGGCGCGCGCCGCGTTCGCGGACAATGCCGGTGATTTCGGCCGGAGCCAACTCCGAAAGGCCGCACCCGCGCGCCGCGCACAAGGCCGCGGCGATACCCGCAGCCTGGCCGGTCATGGCGCAGGTGGTCATAACCCGTGCGGAGGACAACGCCAGTTGGTCCGCCGACAGGCAGCGTCCCGCCGCCAGCAGGTTCTTGGCGCCCTTCGGCACCAGGCTCCGGAACGGAATCTGATAGGGCGGCACTTTGCGCTCTTCCTCCGGCAGAATGTAGGTGCGCTTGTCGTCATCAGGGTTGTGACCGTCGAGATAATAGACACCGCGGGCGATGGCGTCGTCGAAGCACTGTCCCGCGCGCAGTTCGTCCACGGTCAGCACATGCTCGCCCACAATGCGACGGCCCTCGCGAATGCCGATGCGCGGTGAACAGAAATCCAGCACCCAGGGCATCCTCTCAACGCGCTGGTAATAATCGAGCACCTGCATCATGCGCCGGCGTGCCTGAATCTCGGCGGCGGTCAGTGATTCCGTGTCGGTGGCGTCAAATTTGGGAATCTTTATCTTGACGCTGTACCGGCCCGGCCCTGCGGGCGAGATGCTGGTCATGGGCAGTTCGTCCCCGGTGCGGATGGTTTCGAACCATCCTTCCGGCACCTGCGGCATGGCATGTTCAGGAGCCACTTCGCGCACATAGAACATCAGCGACATGGGCAGTTGACGGCCGTCGGCAGGCCGTCCCTTCACCGTGTCAAAACCCGCGTGATGCACCAGCAGCGCCTCGCCCGTGGTGTCAATGTACTGTTTCGCCCGCACGATTTCCGGACCCGACGGACCGCACACCATGATATCCCCCACTCTCCCATGGCGGGCACGGGCGTCAACAAAGCAGCTGTGCAGCAGCATCTTGACCTTGCGGCGCAGCAGCAGTTCCTGCAGTACGACCGCGAGTATTTCATGGTCAAACTTGCGGTTGTCCGCGTCAGGATAGGGTTGGTATGGGGCAATGGCGTTGAACGCCTGCAGCGCCTCCACAATGGCGTCAAAGGCCTCCCCCTGTCCGGCGGTCTCGCCGCAGAAACCGTTGACGCCGCCCATGGTGGCGTTGCCCCCGACCACGGCGTACTCCTCAACAAGAATGACGCGGACGCCTGATTCTGCGGCCGCCATCGCCGCCGACACCCCCGCGATGCCGCCGCCCACCACGGCCACATCGCATTCGTGGCGCAGGGACACCTCGCCGCGCCGGGTAATGCTTCGGGAGTCGTTCTCCCGGGCCTCCGCGGCGGCACCCGCCGTCCCCGCGCAAAGCAATGAAGCC
>CAIUWO010000945.1 GCA_903902895.1 Candidatus Hydrogenedentota bacterium
AGGTGGAGCGAAGCGGAACCTGCGGAAAAAGGAACGGAGTGAGCGTCCCCAACGGGGGCGAACAAGGCGTTGGCGTGCGGTTCCGCCCAGGTTCGCCCCCGTTGGGGACGGGGATGTTCTTTCCTGTTTACCACGGGTTCCCTTCGGTCACCCGTGGCTATTATTGTGTGACCCCTCCGGGGCCAAGAGCGGCAGCATGGCGGCACTTGCCCCACGAAAGTGTCTTTCCCGATTCCGGCGGGAACGGGAACTCGGACATTTCCTCGTCCAAGTGCAAGGAGAATGCACTTCGCAGGGCCAGTGTCACTTCTCCACAACAAAGCACTATAATTCTCCACGACCGGGACCGGCGATGCGTATCCGGTTCAAATGAGAGGCAGCCTTCCCCCCTTTCGCACTGGGGGAGGCGCGGAACAGACAGGCTTCTGTGGAGAACGTACTATGCGTCTGGCACTCACACTTGCATGCGCCGCCGTCATGTCCATGCTGGCATGTTCCTGCGCGTCCGTGAAGGACAATTCCGGCACCGCCCGCCCCGGGGCGAAAGAAACGGCCGTTGCCGGGGAATTCTATGTGATTACGGACAGCCTGGAGCTCTTCCCGGAACCGCGGTTTTCGGGCGACTGTCTTGACAGGCTGCCGCTGAACGAAAAGGTGATTCGGCACGGGCTGTCCCATGGCTTGGCGCAGGTGACCGTGGTGCGCACGGGTAAGAAGGGGTGGGTGGACAACGGCCAGCTTGACTGGAAGCGCAGGGGCGTCGCGCCGGTGACGGAGCAGAAACCCGCCACGGCAGAAACGCCCACCGCGGCGCCGCCGGAGCCGGTCAAGGCAGAGCCGACCAAGCCCGAGCCGGTGCAGGCGGTGCCTGAAAAACCGGCCGGGGAAAAGAAGAAGGCACGTGCTTCGGTCTTCGACGCCTATTGACCGCCGCAGTTGGGCGGGATAGCGTTGTGTTTTGGCGGGGTGCTACACAGCCATACGATGAGGAGCCTGCGTGATGAGCAAAGTGGACGAGGGCATTCAGGGGAGCGGGCCGGTTTCGGCGGAAGCCGGGTCCGGCGGCGGGCGGCCCACACTCTGGCAGGAGTTCCGCCAGTTGCTGGACCTGTCGCAGGCGCGCCGGGACACCATCCGGGCGGAGGTTGAAGAGGGTGCGTTTCCGAACATCCGCTATTACATATTCATCGGCATTGCCTCGCTCGTGGCCGCGCTGGGCCTGGTGACCAACAGCCCCGCGGTGATTATCGGCGCCATGCTGATCTCCCCGCTGATGACGCCGATGTTCGGCGTGTCGCTGGGGCTTGTCAGCGGCAGAACGAAACTGGCGCGCACGGCGCTGGTGACGCTCTTTTCGGGGGTGTTTATCGCGATGGCCTGCGGGTTCCTTGTGGGCCTGCTGCCGTTGCAGTTCAAGGTCACCCCGGAGATGCTGGCCCGCACCCAGCCGACGCTGCTCGATTTGTGCGTGGCCATTCTGGCGGGCGGCGCCGGCTGTCTGGCGATGCTGGACGAGCGCATCAGTCCCGTGCTGACCGGCATTGCCATCGCGACCTCGCTGGTGCCCCCGCTGGCGGACAGCGGCCTGTGCCTGGCGCTGGGCGCGCCGAGCGGCGCACTGGGGGCGTTCCTGCTGTTCTTTGCCAACCAGTTGGCCATCATTATTGTGTCGAGCATCCTGTTCGCCCTGGCCGGGCTGGCCCACCGCAGCGACATGGGGTCGGGGCTGGCGCTTGCGCGCCGATTCCTGTTTGTCATCGTCGGCACCGCGGTGGTGACGGTGCTGCTCACCAGTTCCCTGTTTCGCATGGTCGACAACATCCGCATCCAGGACGCCATCGAGCGGACCGTGCTGGCCGAAATCGCAGACCGCCCCGCCACGACGCTAGACCATATCCTGTTCAAGAAGAACGCGGGCAAGACCGACGTGCTGGTGTCGCTGCGTTCGGCAAAGGCGCTTTCCCCCGAGAATGTGAAGGCGCTGGAGGAGAAAACGGCGGCGGCGCTCGGAACCGCGGCGACCGTAATCGTGCGCAGCGAGATTGTGGAGGACGTGTCCGCCACGGGCTCCACCAGTGTCGTCGTCGACGAGAATCTGGACGGCAAGTTCATCGCCAATGAACTGGACCCGGACGTCCGCCGGCTGCAGACGGCGGAGCA
>CAIUWO010000946.1 GCA_903902895.1 Candidatus Hydrogenedentota bacterium
AATGGCGGAGAGACTGAGATTCGAACTCAGGGTAGGGTTACCCCTACAACGGCTTTCGAGGCCGCCGCCTTCAACCACTCGGCCATCTCTCCGCAAGTGGAAGCGTATTGTAGCAAACTTTCGAGGACGGTTCCAAGAAATGCGTCAACCGTCCTCACGCCGCAGTGGCGGCGTCAGTCCATCTGTTCCAGCGGTTCCGTATTTCCCTGAACATACCCCGGCGAGGCCATAATGTTTGGAGCCGCCCACCGCACCGCGTTGTAGATGACCTTGACAACATTCTCATTGTAATAAATGGGGAACGTCTCGTGCCCGGGCCGGAAGTAGAACACTTTCCCGCGTTCGCGCCGCCAGCAACAGCCGCTCCTGAACACTTCACCCCCCTGAAACCAACTGATGAAGACGAGTTCATCGGGCTTGGGAATGCCGAAAGGTTCGCCGTACATCTCCACATTGGGCAGTTCAAACGATTCCGGCAGGTCCATCACAATTGGATGGGTCGGGTCCACCACCCAAAGCCGTTCCCGCTCGCCGTTCTCTCCATGCTCCCGCCACTTGAGCATGCATCCCGTGCCCATTAGCCGCACAAACGGTTTGGAGAGGTGCCCGGAATGGAGCACAATGAGTCCCATGCCCTCCAGAACGCGCTGCTGAACGCGGGCCGCATTCTCCTCCGTGACGCGGTCGTGCGCCGTGTGCCCCCACCACGTCATCACGTCCGTGTTGGCAAGAATTTCATCCGACAGACCCTGCTCAGGATCGTTGAGTTCGGCATAATTCACGCTGCCGATGCCGGGTTTTCCCTCAAGATAGGCCCCAATCACCCGGTGCATGCCGTCCGGATAGAGCGCCCTGCATTTTGGCAGTTCCTTTTCGTGAATGCCCTCATTCCAAAGGGTGACGCGAATTTTTGGCTCCATGGCAACAGCCCTCCAATAGAAAAGTCCTGGTCACGACGCGGGGCAAACCGCGCAACAAAGAATGGCGGGAATTACCGCGCGCGGCGGTCGGCGTAAACGCCGTCGCCGACCCTGCGCGCATGGTCGCGGATCGACGCGAGGGTCTCAAAGCACTCCTGAACCGAACCGCCGGCACGGCTGGAACAGACGGTGTAGTAGACCAGCGCGCTCACCCAGGGCACACCATTGGGAAGGCTTCGCCCATCCACGGGCAACGCCAGGCCCAGTGTCGAATACATTTCGGGTACATGTTCCTGCCACGAATTGTGCACCAAGCCGCAGTATTTGTCCGCCATGTCCGGCTGGATAAGGCACATAAAATGCCCGGCCCCCATGTGCGCCGGACGGAAGAGCTCGTCGTTCAGCGGTTTTCCGCACACGGTAAGTATCCGGGCGGCATGACGCAGGGCCCTGTTCCGGGCATCGATACCGGCCTTGTGCCCAAACTCGACAAGATTGACCAGTTCCAGACAGACCAGCGCAAAAGGCTTGCGCGCGCTTATCCGATGCTGCACCGAGTACTTTTCAAGCCGGTGGCTTACAAGACCTGTGAGGGCGTCTGGCTCGGCCACGCTGGCCGAGTTTGCCAGCAGTGACGTGAGCCGTGCCAGAAACAGATTCGAGTCAAGGGGCTTGGGAAGGTAGTCATCGGCGCCTTGGGCCAGCCCGTGCTGAATTTCCTCGTCGGCGGCCATGTAGGATACGAGCATGACCGGCGTGGTGAAAAGTTCGCCATCGGCGCGCAGGCGCCGGCATATTTCAAAGCCGCAAACGTCGGGCATCATCACCTCGATAATGGCAACGTCCGCCCCCATTTCGCGCACCGCGTCGCAGGCAAGAGCACCCCGTGCAACGGCGACGCACTCGTGCCCAGAGGCGATGAGAAAGTCCTTGATCACCCCCGACAACCGCTCATCCCAGTCAACATATACTATCTTCGCCACAAAGGCACCCTCTCGTGCAGTCTCTCGCTGCCGTAAGCCCCGATTGGCCGTCAAGGGTATTGTATATCACAATCTGTGAGCGAGTTTCATCTGCCCAGGGCCATTATTGATTGGTGGTGCCTGTTTCAAACACAATCAGACACTCATACCACCTCCGACAATTGACACAAAATCGGCGAAAGCCAGTAGGAAGACACATTATGACCGGAATATTCCTGTGTCTGACCTTGGCGATGTCTCTCGTCTCTGGGACTGACACTGACCCGCTTCTGGCGACCCAGGAACTCTTTGACCTTGCCCAATCTCCCCAGCCAGAATGCATGGTTTTCAACTTTTCTTCGGGCCGGCCCGCCGAACACCATGGCGTCAAGGGACTTGAAGTCCTCTTTTCAAACGTTCAATGGCCCAATGTGACCTTTCAAGCCCCCGATCCCGGCTGGCGTTGGAACGAATTCCAAGGGGTCTCCGTCCGCCTGTACAACCCCGGCGACCGCCCCGTTGATGTTTCCATGCGCGTGGACAACAAAGGGGCCGATGGATGGCAGAATTGCAACACTTCCTCCGGTTCCGTGCCACCCCATGGTCACTATGACCTGCAACTGCGTTTCAACGATGGCACGCCGGAGCCACTCTGGGGCATGCGGGGCGTTCCCGGAATGCCGCCGCGCGGGGAAGGCGCCCGCCTTGATCTGTCCCAAATCACCGCGTTCCAGGTGTTTCTGTCCCGCCCCCAACAGGAGCAAACGCTTCTGTTTGAACGTGCGTCTCTTTTCCGGTGGAACAACGCCTCGGCAACCGGTGTGCCAATGCCCTTCGTCAACCGCTTCGGACAATACATTCACGCCGACTGGCCCGGTAAGGTAAAGGATGAAACCGACCTTCGCGGCCGCGCCGATGTGGAGCGCAAAGAACTCGCCAGCCGTGGAAACCTTCCGGGCCGCGACCGATTTGGAGGCTGGGCCGACGGTCCGAAACTGGGCGCAACGGGCTGGTTCCGGACGGAGAAGGTGGATGGCAAGTGGTGGATGGTCACCCCCGCCGGTTCCCTGTTTCTCTCTTTTGGCGTAGACTGCGTCGGGACATGGGAGCAAACCTTTGTCGAAAAGCGTCAGGACTGGTTTGAGTGGCTACCCGGTGACGACGACCCGCTCAAGGAATTCTACGGACAGGGCAACGGCGCCCACAGCATGGCGGACAGCATCGGCGGAAAGGGCCGGACATTCTCCTTTTACCGAGCCAATCTTTTCAGGAAATACGGTGAAACATGGCCCGAGCAGTGGCGCATGAGCGTCGGTCCACGCCTGAAGAGCTGGGGGTTCAATACCATCGCCAATTGGAGCCAGGACGACGCCGCCAAAGCCTCCGAAATGCCTTACACAGCCTCCACCGGACTGCAAAAAGTCCCCACAATTGAGGGTGCCCGAGGCTACTGGGCCAAGATGATGGATGTGTACGACCCGGCCTTCGCCGCGGAGGCCACCCGGGCCATTGCGGCAATGACCGCATCGCACGCATCCAACCCGCTGTGCCTCGGCTATTTTGTGGACAACGAACTGGCATGGGAGGGCGTCAACGAGGGCGTGCTCGCCAGCAAGCCCGGACAGCCCGCCCGAACCGCGCTTGTGGAGCAGCTTCTTCAGAAATATGCGACCATCGAGCTTCTCAACAGCGCGTGGGGTACGGCTTGCGCGTCTTGGGATAGTCTGGCTGCACCGGCAAAACCCGGCGCCGCCTACCAGTCCGACATGTCCGCATACCTGTATCACTTCGCTCTCCGGTATTTCACCGTCCTGCGCGATGAGATACGCCGCTGCGCCCCCAACCATCTCTACCTTGGGTGCCGCTTTGCCATGGCACCGGACGAGGCGGTGCGCGCCTGCGCCGAGACCGCCGACATTGTTTCCTTCAACCTGTATTACCGGGAGATTCCCGCGGGTAAATGGACAGGGCCCAACGGATTCGACCGTCCAGCCATCGTGGGTGAATTCCATTTCGGCGCGCTGGACCGGGGCATGTTCCATCCCGGACTGGTGCGCGCACAAAGCCAGGAAGACCGCGCCCGGTGCCTGTCCCACTACTTGGAAAGTGTGGCCGACCACCCGCTGTTTGTCGGTTGCCACTGGTTTCAATATGTGGATGAACCAATCACCGGCCGTTGGTATGACGGCGAGAACTACAACATCGGCCTTGTCGACATCACTGACACCCCCTATCCCGAAATGACCACCCAAGCGAGCAGCACTCTGTCGACAATATATCCTCGCCGCATGAAACACGCCTTGGACAACACGCCATAGTCCCGCAGTAATCGCCGTTTCGACCCATGGGGCAATAGTTGCAATCTGAGGCCAGAATGCTATACTTGGCTTACAGCAGATTGCCTTACTACACATAGAAGTGCCATGTGCTACAACGAGGAGGGTGGGTATATATGGATAGCAACAAGATTCTTATTGGTTTTGCCGTTGTAATAGTGGCGTTGTTGGCGTCTCCAATCGTTGCAAAAAAAATGAGAGCGGACAACCCGGCCTCGACCACCGCCAACGCTCCCACAGCCGCGACGGGCGCGTCGCAGTCCGCGGCGGGAGCCGCGCAAGCATCCTATCCCGAACTCAAAGAACCGCCCCTGCTCAACGAGGCGAACCTGATCGGCACCGAATGGCAGATTCTTTTCGAAAAGTACAAGGTGAAGGTCACCATTGCCGCAGGAGGCATTGCCTATGCCACGCACCCGATGGCAAAGGCGCTCACCGGAATGGACTATGTCGAGGGACGCTGGCGTCTGCAATATGACAAACTGTTTGTCAACGCCAGCCTTGGCGGCAATGAGCTCGCCATAGAGCTTCGCATAGCGGGCCCCAGGGTCTACTCCCTCGACAAAAAGGGCAAGCCCACGGAAGTGAAACGGTTCTAGTCAAGTACTCGGGCCAAAGGCGACATCAAGGCAGCTTGATGCAGCGCTTCTCCGGGTCAGGGTGCTGACGGTACAAAATCACCACATGACCTATGCGTCCCACGATTTCCGCGCCTGTTCCCTCCGCAATCTGCTCGGCAAGCGCATCCTTTTCGTCCTTGTGCTCGTTAAAGCGGACCTTGATGAGCTCATGCGCCGAAAGTTCGGCGTCGGTGGCGCCGATCAGGCTGTCGCTTGCCCCCTGTTTGCCCACTATGATAAGCGCCTCAAGTCGGTTTGCCATGCCGCGCAGAAACTTTCGCTGCGCACCGGAGAGTAGAGCCATGATTTTGCTTTCCTGGAAGTTTTGTATCCCCACCGCATAATAGCAGAAGCGCGCCATATACTGCCACAGAACCCGCCGGGGTTGCGTGCGCGCGGCAAGGACCGCTACACTTCCCGCACAAGGAACATTTGGAAACAATGCCCCACAACCCCGAAAAAATGCGTGACATCTTCGACCGTACCGTGATTGTGCGCCGCCCCACCTACGGCATTGTGAGCGGCTACCATGAACTGCCCTACGTCTGCCTGGGCACCCCCCTCAAGGGCGGCGCCGGTTCAACAGAAGTCAAGGGGACTATTCAAGTCTCCCCGCGATTTGTCATCAGGCCGGCGCACTATTCACCAAGCTACGGCGAGATTTTCGGCGAGGACAACATCGACACCTCCATTTCGGGCCGCATTTTCGGATTCTTGGGATTTAGGGACCGCCCAGTGGAGTGCACTTCCGAGCACATTGAAGTGCGTCACTTTGAAGCCACCGTCGATGAGCTTCTGAGCCGAAACCTGGACGATTTGGAACGCAGGGAGGACATCACAACAGGCGTCATTATCACTCCAGAAAGCCGCTACTTCCCCGTCTCCATCGAACGCTTTATAGCGACCATTCTCGATGATGAGTTTCGACGCTAGGCGACGCTTCAGGCGCCCGCGCATTGCGGCGTGGCTGGGCCTGTTGTTGGCCGTTCTTCTGCTGGTGGCCGCCGGCTTCGCAGACCGTCAGCTAAAGACGTCCACCCATCCGGGGTTTCTTCCCGAAGACATGCCCTTGTACCTGTACACAGCCGACCTGCCCATGGCTTGGCTGCGTTTCTCCCGCACCACCTTGGGTGTCAATCTTGCAGAGGAGGCATCCGCAGCATTGCGCGGCATGGAACTCTCCATAAGACAATCGACCGGCATTCGCCCCACCCCGTCGCGATTGCGCACCTGGCTGGGAGGCTCCATGGTCGCCGCCGTGGATGGCCGCGACTGGATCCTCTGCGCCCGCCCCGGGCTGGCCGCACGCGCGGCATCCATCTTCTTTGGAGGAAAGGTCTTTCATAATGGGCGGCTGCACCAGGCATGGCGGAGCGGATTCCTGCTCATTTCCTCAAACTCGGGCATGATTGAAAAAGCCCTTGCGGCGCCCCCTGTCATCTTTGACATTCCCGAGGGAATTTCCCGCGGCGCGGTGGTCATGGAACTGCGCCGCCCCCTGCGCGCGGTCATCGCAGTTACTCCTTCCGCCACGCTCCCCGTTGAAGCCCGTATCCTCCCAACCGAAACCTTCTCACCCGGTCCCTCCGGCACCTGGGCAGCACCCGTTTTGGCGGGCAGCCCAACCGCACTTCTATCATTTTCGGACGCGCAGTCCGCCGCGAAATTGGGCACCCTCGTGGCCGCCATTGACATGCCTGAAGTCGCCGGCGGTATCTTTCCCGAATTGGTCTCCCGGTGGAGCTTGGGTCGCCTGCCATCCTTGCTTTCCCGCAACCCAGCGCCAAACACCCCCATTTCCTGCGCACTCTACGACCTTTCCACAGCATATGGGGCGCCCATGCCCCAACTGGCGGCGGCCACCTCCGCAACGCAGTGGCTAGATGCCCTGCTTCCGCCGTCTTCACCCGCCAGCAGCCTCCTTTCCTATGAATGGAGCGGGTGTTCCGGCTGGATGTTTCCACTCCTAGGCGACCAGTTTTCCCTCTACGGCTTTAAACGCGATGACACCCAGTATTTGGCCACCCAAGAGAACCTCGCTGCAATGCTTGCTGCCGCTCCCGCAACCACCGAGCCTGGCATCGAGGACAATGCCGTCATCACCCTTGACTGGCAGCGCGCCGCTTCCATCATCATGGAAACAGCGGCATGGGCCGCAATTCATGAGCTTCTTGCAGAAACCAGTGCAACGGACCTTGATGCGACCTTGATGCCCGTCATGCGCGCACTGGCGAAATGCGGCATCATGCATATCGGGGCCCGTTGGACTTCCGATGGTCTTTCCTGCCGTGGTGTCCTTACCGGCGTTCCCCGCATGGCGGGAACGCAATGACTCCCAGGACCCTGCTCCTCAGCATGACGCTTGCGACTTTTACCGCGCTCGGGCCGATGCAATCCTCCCGTGCCCATCCATGGTCTGGCACCGTCGGCCCATCACGCCCGCTCCACAGCGTGGGCCATGGCGGAGTTGTTTCCGGAGTGGATTCATCGGGCAGAATTGACACAGTCCTATGGCCCCATGCCGGAGGATTAAACCAATTGGCCCCAAGCCCTACTGGCAATCCCGTGCCGTCCGGCTGTCAATGGGGCCTGCCGCATGGCCAAGAGGTCGCCTGGATTGGGGGAACCTCATGGAAAACCGTGAACGCCGGACCGCTCTCTCCTGAATCTGCAGCGCTCGAGGTCGTCTCCTCTGCCGAGGACTTGAAGACAACTGCGACTCAAACTTTCATCACGTCCCCAAAGCTGAATGTTATGGCCGTGCGCCTGCGCCTGGACGCCCCCGAACCCGTCGGCACGCTGAAGTGGTTTCAACAGTTCTCCCCCATTCCCCCCGACCGCGCCCCACTTGCCCTGCCCTTTCCACTCCCGTCCGCGTCACGCGGGTTTGCCTCCTTCTTTGACGCGCAGCGCGCGCGTTTGTACCAGTTTCGTCCTGCCCATCCTGGCCGACAGGACTGGGACCGCGCCCGCCGGCTTCAGCAAAACCATGCGACACCCGCAGAATGGTCGTCCTTTTCGGACGGCGCTTGGTGCGCAACCGCATTCTCAACACGGGAACTGAACTGTGCGTTTCTGGACAACGACAACCATGCGCAAGAAGAAAGTTCAGCCCTAGCCCAGTCCGGCGCCATTGTCACCGCTACTTTCCCGCCAACCTCGCCTTCAGTCAGCATGGAGGTCTTTTTCGCCTTCGCTGTCAATCGGGCGGACGCCGACCGAGCGCTCGATACCGCGCTTCAGCGGGGATTTGACTATTTGCAGGCCGAAGCCCAGGCCGACTATGCCGTATTGTTGTCCAAAACCACACCCCATATTGGCGGCGATTCAGCCTCGCGGGGAGCAATACTGCGCGACCTGAGGGCTCTCTTTGCGGCACTGGATCCCAACAGCGGCACCATTGTCGCGGCTCCCGCCCAAGACCCGCCGCTGACCGCCACATGGCCGGAATTAGGCGCATGGACCGCCCTTGCATGGCAACTGTCGGGGTATCCCGAACAGGCTGGACAACAGCTCGATTTTTATCGGACAATCCTCGCAGCCAATGAGTCCCCCGCCAATCCTTCCGCGGTGTTGCCTGAACTTCTGCGTGCCGACGGAAGCCCGGCGCTGCCCTCCTTTGTTCGCAACCCCGCCAGCGCGGCTTGGATTGTTCTCGCAGCAACCCAACTGCTTCGCCACAGCCCCGCCAACGCGGCCCCAGAGCTGGCTTCCCATTATTACGAGGCGCTTGTGGTTCCAACCATGCAATACTTGCGCCGCTGGTCATCTCCCGCAACTGGCGGTCCCTCGCCGGGTTTCGACCCGTTGCTGCTAAGAGACACAAGCTCCGTGTCCAACGAGCTTCAGTATTATCTCGCCACGGAGGGAGCCTTTGAGATAGCCGCCCTCGCAAAGGCCGCCCCCGGGCCTGATTGGCAGGCGTGGCAGCGTCAACTGGACGCGCTGTTGCGCTTTAGAATCGTCAACGAACCGAAAGGATGGCTTATCTCCCCCACGCTTGCCGCCTGGGCGGCCATGACACTGTCCCCGACTAACCCCTTGTGCAGGGCATCCGTGCGCACCCAGTCCGGCGTTGTGGCTCTTGGAGAATGCGCTATCCCCTCATTGCCGCCAGACAAACCACTGACGGCGGGTCCTGACGCATTCGACAGCGCCATAGATCTTGTGGCAATCCTGCATTCGCCGGACGCTCCGCCATTGGCTGCGCCATGATTGCGATGGAGCACGGGCATCAGTAACCCGGGCCTTGCGACGGAATGGGTGTCACTCTCCGATCAGTCCACCTTTCGCGTCGGTAGGGAAGGCCATGCTTCCCCACCCCGGCCGCACACTATCGCGCAGGTCGTACCTTAGGGTGCTGCGGAACTCACCACCGACTTAAGCGTTTCTGTCCGCTGTTCTGGACCGAGTTGCCTGTATACAGCCTGCCCTTGCACCTCCTGCGGCCCGGTCACATCCGGCCCTGGGACAATGCGGTAGGACAGTGTGCACGGGAATGCTGGCACCTGCACCCATACAAAGGTCAATTCCCCCGCAGCTCCTTTGCCAGGAACGATCACGGGCTTGGCCCCGCCCGACACCTCCAGAAAACTCCATCCTTCAGGTGTGCGTTCCACCAACGCCAAGGCGGTTACCCTGTCTGGGCCCTCATATTCAAAACTGACACTAATATCAAACGCCTGTCCAACCCGGTAACCGCCGGATGCCGCCGAGCGAGCCATCTTCAGGCCGCTTCCCTTCGGCTCCAGTTTCGCAACCGGTGGTCCAGTCGGGACGTTAACGGGAGGGAGTTTCTCCCCCAAAGGCTTCAATCCGTTGTCGGCCTCTGTTGACTCCTCACTGGCCGCAACCTGGTCCTTGGTGGCAGTAGCGTTGATGTGCCCTGGAGTCCGAAGTTTGTCCTGACGCTTGGAGGCCCCATACAGCCCCACGACCGCCGCCAAAACGAGCACGCCCGCGAGAAAACCCATAACCGCCGATTTGTTCATGACCATGCCTCCACGCCCCATGGGCGTTTGCATCGCATCATAACATGAATTAAGCTATCCGTCAGAAGCTTGCAACAACGGCTTCAGCCCGCTTCTCACGCGCTGCAAAGAAAGGTGTTTGCTTGATTCTGACTGTTTTGGGTATCGCCGCTGTTTTCGGTGGCATCACGCAAAGCTGCCTAGGCTTTGGCTTTGCGCTGGTCCTGACGCCTTTGGCACTCCTTTTCCTGCCCCCCACTGCCGTGGTTCCCATGGTAGTGCTCATGAGCCTGGTCAACAGCGGACTGGCCGCAGTGCATGCCCGCAAGAGCCTCCAAATTCCGCTCCTTTTGCCGCTCGTGGCTGCGGGCATGGCTGGGTTTTCATCGGGAGTCGCTGTCCTGGTCCTGTTGGACCCAACCCTGCTGCGCCTTGCCATCGGCCTGTTTGTGTCCCTGTTCGCGGTGACACAGATGTCAGGCTGGCGCCGGCCCTTCCGGGAAAGCTACGCCGTTCTGGGTGCGGTCGGCCTTGTAAGCGGCTTTGCCGGGGGGGCCACGTCCATAGCCGGGCCGCCGCTCGCGCTTTTCTTGTCCAACCAGAAAACGCCGGCCCGCATTTTCCGCGCCAATCTCCTGGCATTCTATTTCGCCATGAACGCCTGGGGATTGCTGAACCACCTTTATGCGGGACTGTTGACACCGGAGGTGCTCATCAGGGCGGCGGTGTGTATTCCAGGCACCATTTTGGGCACCGTGCTCGGAATCCTGCTTGCGCCCCGGATGACAGAACAGGTCTTTCAGCGGGTCGTGCTGCTCTTTGCCCTGGTCACCGGCGCGCTGCTTGTCCTGACCGCCTTGCAGAGGCTGTTCACAGCCTAACCACGGCATTCTGCGCACCCGGGGAGGAAAGGCCCACAGGCGTCAGGGTCATGCGATCAGGACACAGAATCCCGAGAGAAACCACCATGCGGATGGCATCGTCAACGGACAACCCGCACAACCACACGTCCTCCGTCCGGTACATCAGAAACAGGCCAACGCTGATGTTGGGCGCTGTCGGCATGAATATCTTGCACAACTCCGTGCCATCGGCGCACCGGACACGTCCCATGAGAAATCCAAGTGCCCGCACGCCGGGATAGGGGAACTCGACCAATACCGGCGCCTCCAGCCCGGAACCTGGTCCATCGTTTTGCATGGCCAAGGTGCCCACTATTTGCTTGGATGCCCCATAGATGGCGCTGACCATCGGAATTCTCTGTATCAGATATTCTCCCAACGCGATGATTCGCTGCCCCAATACCACCGTGGCCACCGCGCCGATCATCCACAGTCCCGCAACAAAGATAATGATGGTAAGCCCCATCATCGCCCACTGGGGCACGTCGGCAAGGAATACCCTGGTAAAGGGCGTCACCCGTCCAACCGTAAGGCCATAGATGAACCGAACCACCACCACTGTGCTGGCCAGTGGAACAAGCAGCAGCAATCCTGACAGAAGCCTGTTTCGGATGATGGCCTTGTTCTTCGACCAATAGGACGGTTTATCCGGAGCCTTGAACTCCGGGCGCTCCGAGCCTCCACTGCTGGGCTCGCTGAGTTCCCGCTCTGGAATTGGGCCGTCTTTCATGGCCTCCGGCATGAGAATCCCCGCAGACATGGCCGCCTTCACCGCATCCTCAACCGAAAGGCCGCACCCGTGCACAAATTCCTTCGGGAATATCTCCAAGTACCCGCTCGTCGGATTGGGGGTTGTCGGAACAAAGACACGGTAATATTCTATCCCGTCCTGCAGGGTCAAACGGCCTGTGACAAACGCCAGTGATTTGACTCCCGGGAAGGGGAAATCAACCAGTACCGCCGCCTCGTAATTGCTTCCCGCATCCTTGGGGCTCAGCACCTCAACAACCTGCTTTGAAGCCCCGTATATTGACTTCACCAGCGGGATTTTGCGGATTATGAACTCAAACAGGAAGATAATCCTGCGGCCCGCCGTGGCTGCAGCGATAACCCCAAGCACAAAAAGAAGACCCAGAAACAGGGCAATCGAAACGCCAATGATAACCGCTTCAGGCAACGTGCCGGTGATCTCGCGGATAAAGGGCGCAAGGTATCCCGCTGTCAGGTCATAGCAGAACTGAAGGGCATAAACAGTCACGCCAAGCGGAATAACCACCACAAGGCCGCGAATCATCTGTTTTCGCAAACTGGCGGCAATACGGGAAGCTAAAGTAACCTTGCCAGAACCGTCCTTCTGAAACATGCGGGCTATTCCTCAACCGGACGATAATACTGCGCCGCCCACTTCGGATTCAGCCGCGCCTGAATCTCAAACGCGTCAAGCAGCACCAGCGCGGCCATGTTTTCCACCACCGGAACGGCGCGCGGAACGATGCAGGGGTCATGCCGGCCGAGAACAACAACTTCGACATTGCCGCCCTCAACACTGCATGTGTCCTGCTTTTGCGCTATCGATGCCGTGGGTTTTACCGCGATGCGCATAATCACGGGTTCTCCCGTGGATATCCCCCCAAGAATGCCCCCGTGATGATTGCTCATGAATTTTCCATCGGCCATGAGGTCGTTCGCCTCGCTGCCGAGCAGGGCGCTGATTGCAAAACCGTCCCCAACCTCCACCCCCTTGACCGCGCCCATCGTCATAATCGCGCTGATCAAACGGGCGTCCAGTTTGCCAAACACAGGGTCCCCCAGTCCCGGCGGCAGACCATAAACCTCCAATTGAATAATGCCTCCGACCGAGTCTTTCTTCCCGCGCGCGGCAAGTATGGCCTCCTCCATGGCTGCGGCGGCTTCGGGGTCCGCGCAGCGCACCGGGTTGCTCTCAATCACGGACGGGTCGCATGTCCTCGCCCGAATGCCTGCGATCTCGATGGCATGGGCGACAATCCGCACCCCGTGCTGCTTGAGCACGAGCGAAGCCAGCGCCCCGGCCGCCACCCGGCACGCGGTCTCCCGTCCCGACTGGCGTCCGCCTCCCCGATGATCCCGCACTCCGTATTTGCTATAGAAGGTGAAATCCCCGTGCCCCGGGCGAAACAGGTCCTTCAGGTCGTCGTAGTTCTTGGACCGCTGGTCCTCGTTGTAAATGACCATGGCAATCGGGGCACCGGTGGTGCGCCCCTCAAACTCGCCTGAAAGAATATGAACCGTGTCAGCCTCGCGGCGCTGCGTCACGACTTTGCTTTGACCGGGGCGGCGGCGGTCAAGTTCGCGCTGAATATCCTCCGCCGTAAACGGAATCCCCGGGCGCACGCCATCCATAACAGCGCCGATGGCTTTGCCATGGCTTTCGCCGAAAGTGGTCACCCGGACAATTTCACCATAGGTGTTTGCGGCCCGCTGGCGGACCGCAATCTCAACCCCAATCTCGTCCGCAAGCCGCAGCGCAAGGTCATCAACGCTGCCCGCCGTCGTATCCAGCACAATGTCCGCGTACGGTTGCAGAACATCCCGCCGGTGGGCCGTTTGTTCGGCGAATTTCCGCGGACCATCGCTCCCTTCCAGCCACGGCGGCACCCCGCTCCGCGTCGCGCGTTCCCAGAGAACGCTCTCCCCCGCATGCAGCCACACCAGAATATTGCCCGCCCGCAAGGAACGCCGGGAATCGGGGTCCATCATCAGACCCCCTCCGGTGATGATGATTGTGAACGCGTATTCCGCCGCCTCTTTTGCGGCCTCGCGTTCCAAGGCGCGGAATTCCTGCTCGCCGACACAAAGAAATATCTGACGGCAGGAGAGGCGTGTCCCTTCCCTGCTCGAATAGATGTCTTCCAGCAAGACATCGGTATCCACGGAGGCCACACCCAGCAACCCGCCGAGTTTAACCCCCAAGGTGCTCTTCCCCGCTCCCTTTGGGCCCATGATAACGATGTTCATGCCTGTTTATCCTTCGTATTCAACCCAGAAGGCCGCCAAGGCCTCTCAAATCGTGCGCAAAGCCGGGATAGGTCACATCCACGGCATCGGCCCCGTGGATGGTCGTGGCCCCGGCCACCTGCGTGGCCGCGATGCTGAGCGCCATGATAACCCTGTGATCGCCATGCCCTTCCACGTCCGCGTTGTGCAGCGCGCTCTTTTCGATGACCATTCCGTCGGGAAGTTCCGTGACACTCGCCCCCATCTTTTCCAGTTCGGTGCGCATCACATGAATTCTATCGGTCTCTTTGAACCGCGCCTGGGGCACGTTGGTCAGCCGCGTTGTTCCCTCGGCGAAACACGCCAGCACCGCCATCATCGGCAATGCGTCGGGCGTTGCGTTCATGTCGATTTCGCAGCCGCGCAATGCACCCCCTTCAACCACAACCGCATCCGCCTCGACCTGAACCGACGCGCCCATGGCCCGCAGATAGTCCACCACCGCCTTGTCGCCCTGCGTGTCGGACATGTCAAGCCCGCGGCAGCCCACGCGGTTTCCGGAAAGGGCGCCGGCGGCCAGAAAGAAGGTGGCCGAACTGAAGTCGGCAGGAATCGGCCGGTTCACCGGGCGGTACCGCTGCCCGCCGGGAATTCGAAACTCAGAGAGTCCGCTGTCGTGGTCCACCCGAACCCCCTGACGCGCAAGCCAGTCGAGGGTCATCATTACGTAGGGTTTTTCATTCAGCAGAGGCACATGCAGCACCGTATCGCCCTCGGCCAGCGGCGCGTTGATCAGGAGTGCGCTGACATACTGGCTTGTAACAGCCTCAATGGTCGCCTCCCCGCCACGAATCCGGCCACGCACAACAAACGGAGGATTACCACTGCCCAAACAGGACTCCACCCGTGCGCCCAGCGCGGTCAGTGCCGCTGCCAGCGGACCGCAGGGCCTGCGCCGAACTTGCTCGTCTCCGGTCAAAACAGCCAGTCCCGACCCCGTCATCAACGCCGCACTGCCCAGCGCCACCCGCATCGTTGTGCCCGAGTTGCGCACGTCTATAATATCTTCGGGGGGGCTTGGATTGCCGCCCAAGCCCTGCACCCGCCACTCGCCTTCCAACTCCTCAATCCTTGCCCCAAACTGCCTATAGACCCGGCGCGATGCATGGGCATCCGCCGAATCGAGCGGCGAAAATATGCGGCTCGTACCTTCGGCCAAAGCGGCTATCGCCACGGCGCGAATCGTGTGCGACTTGGAACCGGGAATTTGAACAGCCCCGTTCAGGGTTGATTTTTCAACGACAAAATCCATAACACATCCTCTAATAATGACTTTCTGACCCGGGTAGCCCACCCGGTCCCCGGTGTCGCCGGGCAACGACCCGGATGATACTTGCAGTGGCGCACAGAATGCCAGTTTTGACCCAATTCCCCGCCTGCTTTTACCATCCCCGCCGAGCCTGCTATGCTACCGTCATGAGTCATCTGCACCGCTTCTTTCAGCCTGATCTTTCGCCCCAATCAGCCACCGGTCTGTACCTGACCGAGGACGAGGCCCACCATGCCCTCTCCGTTGCCCGCCTCCGCGACGGGGAACAAGTGGCCCTCTTTGACGGCAAGGGAACGGAGGCGCTGGGAACCATATTTCGCCACGGCAAGCGCCAGGCGCGGGTCCTTGTTGAGGAGCTTCGTCGGGAAGCCCCCCCGGTCACGAATGTTATTCTTGCGCCGGCATGGCTCCATCGGGACAAGCCGATGGAGGAGATTATCCGCCGTGGAACGGAACTTGGTGTCAGCCGTTTTGCCTTTTGGCGCGCCCTGCGCTCCCAACGCCCCGTGTCCGCCCAGGACAAATGGCACAGGCTGGCCGTCGAATCCTGCAAACAGTCCGGGCGCCTCTATCTTCCCAGCTTTGACTTCTTTGACGATCTCCCGTCGGCCTTGAACTCCTTTGACGGCTGTGTTCTTGTCGCCGATGCTCTCAGCGCCTCCTCGCAGATGGCCCTGCCCGCATCTGCGAGGAAATCCTGCGCGCTCATCATCGGCCCGGAGGGAGATTTTGCCGATGAAGAGCGCGGGGCGCTGCGCGACCATACGGTATTCCCGGTATCACTGGGCAGGCAGATATTGCGCACCGAGGTGGCCTCGGTGGCGATGGCCACGCTTGCGCTCAACGCTTTGGGTGGCTTGGGCACCCGGCTCTCGCCCTCCCCGGACACGGAGGGTTGAACCGCTCAGTCGGGACTGATACGCTTTATTGTATTCAATGACAACAGGAGTCCGCGTATGACTGACGACACCATCTTCGGCAAGATTATCCGCGGCGAGGTGCCGGCGGAAAAAGTCTATGAGGATGACACCTATTGCGCCTTCAAGGACATTAATCCGGCCGCGCCCGTCCACGTATTGATTGTCCCCAAGAAGCCCATCCCCATGCTCACCGACGCCACCCAGGAGGATGCCGCCCTGATTGGGGGACTGTTCCTTCTGGCTAACCGCATTGCGGCCGAACAAGGAATAGCCGAGGACGGCTTCCGCTGCGTGCTCAACTGCGGTGCCCGCGGCGGTCAACTCGTCTATCATCTGCACGTCCACCTGCTGGGCGGCCGCGACCTTGAGTGGCCGCCGGGATGACGCCATGACCATTACCGCTGAAACCGGGCTTTGCGCCGTCATCGGCCACCCCGTGGGCCATTCCCTCTCCCCTGCCATGCACAACGCCGCTTTTCGTGCCGCGGGGTTGAATTTTGTATATTTGGCCTTTGACGTCACAGACGTGGCGGCATGCCTGAACGGCATGCGGGCACTGCCAAGTTTCCGCGGACTCAGCGTCACCATTCCGCACAAGATGGCCGTCATGCCCCATCTGGATGAAGTCACCCCCATGGCCCGGCTGGTCGGATGCGTGAATACCGTCACAAACCAAGGGGGGCGCCTGATTGGCTCAGTCACTGACGGCGCGGGAACCCTGCGCGCCTTTGCGGCGGCCGAAGTCCAACTGCAGGGGCAACGCATCCTTTTTCTTGGTGCCGGCGGCGCGGTCCGCGCGGTGGCCTACGCCATGGCGCTTCATGCTGCCCCCCATTGCATCACCATCCTGGGCAGAACGCCCGGCAAAGTCCGGACACTGGCGGAGGACCTCCGCAGGGATGCGTCCGTTCCCATCGCCACGGGGTGTCTTGCCGACGATTTGACCGGCTCCCTCGCTTCCCATGACATCATCATCCAAGGCACGCCTGTCGGCATGCATGGTCACGACGAGGGGAGCAGTCCCGTCCCGGGCAATCTTCTGCGCCCTGAGCATGTGATTTTTGACATGGTTTACCGCCCCCGGCTTACACCTCTCCTGAAGAATGCGGTGCGTGCCGGTTGCCGAACCATTCCCGGTTCAGACATGCTGCTGCATCAGGCAATCATACAGTTCGAAACATGGACGGACCTTCCCGCGCCCGTGGACGCGATGCGCGATGCGTTGGATCTGGCCCTAAATCAGGGACTCTAGCGCATATGAAACGCTCAAACGGCGTCAACGCACCGCCCTCCCCGGCGCGCCCCGCGAAACCGCTTGATTTACTGTGGTCAAAAGTGTTCGAAACAAGTATAATACGCGCAAGCAAAGAGCGGCCGACGGGGTCCTCCGGCGGTTGCCACGGTGCGACGCGATTAACGTTCAGAGGGGTAGGCTATGACGAAGGTGCAGAGTTTTATCGGTAAAGTCAGCATCGCCGGTTTGCAGCAGATGGACATGCAAATCAACGACTGGCTAAAACGGTCGAAAACCAAACCCGTTTATGTCGGCCAGTCTTTCGGCACCGACATCCATCATGACGGCCGCGGAAACGAACCAATTATTGTTATTACGGTGTGGTACGAGGAAACGGACCTTCCCTCCTGACACGCCTTTGGTTCCTCTCCGCCCCGCAGTCCCAAGCTGCCCATCAGGCCCTGCCGGGTCTTATGTGTGGCCTGCCATCGGGCCTGTGTCAAGAGAGACCCGTGCCTGCCCGGCCACTGCGTAAAGCAATAGAAAAACCCCGCACGTGTTCCCCGGACTGAAGCGCGGTGAGCCTATTCCTCACCAGGTGGGTGTTCTCACGGCAGCCGTCCGGCTTCCACTCGGAGGAGGCATGTCGTAGGCTGCACAAATATCGAACTCCCGTAACTAATAGAAAGGATCCGCGTTTTATGCCGGTATGAACACGGCAGGGAAAAATAGCCTTATCACCTCGGCAAGGCGTGTGTGCCCGAGCCCCATACGGCCATATTCTCACGAGGCGATCGTTCATTCAACTTACGCACTATGATAACATGGAAGCCGCGCAATGTCCATTCCTGCCTGGCTTCAGTGGATTTTCGCACATTCTTAATGTGGGAAGAATTGTTGTAAAAACTTTGTTTTAATTTCATTGGCAGAGCGGAAAAACCTGCAAAATTTGATACACCGTGAAAGTTTCCCTAAAATGTCGCCGAAATACTTATTTATACCTTTTGAAATGAGGACGCACAGTGGGAAAATCAGTTAAGACCAATGACAGTTCGTCTTCGAGGGTGCACAGGGAGAATCTGTTCACCCTGCCAAAAGACTTCAAAAATGCCCTGAACGATTGCAGGACTAAGGCGGGGCAGGACTCCCCCAAGGAAGTAACCTATCTTTGGATAGCCGTGTCTGACGACGGCCTCGGGCATACCGGCAAAGCTGACGATGGCGGGATTGTGCTGAGCACGGAGGACTGGTTGAATGTCATTGATGAGGCCGCCTCGCTGGGCGCCAACTGGGTGGTGCTGACGCTTACAACAAAACTATCCCAGTTTTCTGAAATCTGGGACATATGCCGATGGGCGCAGGACACGCACGGCATGATGGTCGGTGTCCATTTGGGTGTTGATGAGGTGACCGCCGAAGACACACAGCACCTTCTCTCGATGAACCTCGACAAACTGCGGCTTCTTGTGCGCAGCGAGTCTCACGAAAAACTGGCGTTTCTGGAGCATCAAGGCGTGGTTCTGTGGACGGCAAACCCGCAGCCTGACGGCGTCAAACCCAACTGCCAAGGGCCGTCACGAATGATATACGTCAATGCCGAGGGGTATTTGTACACCTGCGGACTGGTCGACGGCACGCCAGACTACCTGATGGGCAGCGTGCTGCATGACCGGCTCAAGCATGTCATAAAGAGTTCCAGCGTGCGACATTGTGTCGAAGAGGACCTGCACCTCGTCACTTCCGCATGCGACGGTTGCCCCGCCCTTATCGCCAACTATTTTTCGACCAATCTATAGCCCGCCGGCATCCAAGGCACCTTGAAATCTGCCCTGTTTCAGGGCTTGGGCCTGTACGGGTTGTCTTTGCCCAGCCCCACTTCCTCAAGCACGGCCGTTAATGCGGATTCGTCAAGTTCGCCGTTAGCCATGGCTGAAACGGCTCCACGGTAGTCCTCCGCCGTAAAGACAAGTCCCAACCCCGCCCCCAAGTGAACCAATCCGTCAATCGCCGTGCGGCCCTTGAGACCGGCCATTTCCTGCCGGAGACCGCGCTCCCGCTCGGCAAGTTTCAGGAAGGCAACAGCGTTTTCAACCGACATGCGACGTCTCCTCGGGAAGAACGATAGACACCAGGCACTTCTACCCGTGCAAGTGCGCCAAAGCCTCCTGCACACGCGAAACATTCAGTCCCAGCGATTCCATCGCCTCGGCGGCACCCGCCAATCCCTCGCTGTCGAGGGACCCTTCCGCAGTGATGCTGGCCACGGCAATCTGCACAATGGCTGCGAGGTCATGGCAATCCCCCGCATCATAGGGGTCTGTGTAGCAGCGCACCGCCTCAAAGATGCTCGTTGGCATGTGCCACCGTCCTAGCAGCCTTCCCCCGACCTCTTCGTGGCCGGTCCCGAAGACCGCCCGTTCCGCCTCAACCCGGGCGGCTCCAACCAGGACCGGATCGATCTTCATATACTCCGCCGAATCAAGCATTGCGAGAACGAATGATCCTATCGGATATAGAACGCCGGCGCATTGGGCGACATTCGGAATGGCGCGCCCGGTTGCCCCGGCCAGCAGGGCGGCCGCCTCTCCAGCCCGTCGCGCGTGCCTTGTGAGAATGGACAAGTGTTTCTCCATGACAGGCGTCATGCGCCGGGCATTGGAGGCCAGCAGGTTGATACCCTGGTCCCCAAGCAGCGCAACTGACATGGGCAGATTGTCAACATTTTCCTGCATCCCGTATGCGGCCGTGTTCGTTGTCCACAGGGCTGTGGCCGCCATCGGCGGCGAGCCGGCCAGCACGGACACCAGTTTGACAAGACCCTCACTGCCCACCCCAACCAGAGCCGCCACGCGCGCGGGCACATCGGCGCCGATTTCAAGCCGGTCAATCTTGTCAACCCGCTCCATCAGCGCCATGCTCACGGCCGCCGCAAATGATTCCCGCGCCTGCTGCTCCGCCACACTTTCAGGCGCCTTTTTCTGCTCCTCTACTGCGGCAACCTTCTCATGGTCGGTCCCCTCCGCCGGGGCGGTCGCTGCTGCGACGGCCAGTCCGTAGTGCTTCTGCACAACACCGAGAAAGTCCTCATAGGTGCACAACATCGGCTTGACGCGCAGGCCAGTGACCTTCTGAATCTCCGCAATCGCATCCATGTCCACCGGGCACACCATCGCCACGGTGAGCAGCCTGCCAAGTTTGTCAATGGGCAGGACAAAATGCTTTACCACGACGTCACGCGGCAGAATGTTCGTCAGTTCCCGGTCCAGCGTAAAATGGGCCAAACTGAGCGCCGCAACGCCACCCTGACGCGACATCAGCGAGTGCAGCTCCTCCCGCTTGAGATGCCCCTCCCGGATGAGAATGTCGAAGAGCTTGCCCCCCAATTCCTGCTGGATGCGCTGCGCGGCGGTTATTTGTTCCTGGGTTACAAGACCCGCATCGCGCAGCAGGATGCCAAAGGGATCAGCAATCTCAACCGCCTGCGCCTCACGCGGACCCTCCGCCGCGGCATCCTGCGGGACGGGCGCGCCAGAGGCGTCGTCCACCAGTGCGCCGCACTTTACACATTTATAAACACGCGCCGTGGCTGACGAAAGCACCCGCATTCGCTGACCGCATTTACCGCACGCTATAACCCTTGATGCATTCTCCGCTGACACGCGCTCTCCTCCCGCACTTGGCCGAACTGTCCCGGCCAGGCAAGCATCCGCACTTTTCACCTGTGCCGGACTGCACTTTTCCAATCCGGCCCCTGGCCGTCCGCCATCCACGCACCAGGCCGGCGGTTGACGACCAGCACGTTAGCATGACACAAAACACCTTCTGACTTCACCTCCCCAAAACGCCCCCAAAGCACCCCGGCGCGGCCCGGAACTTTCCCCGAAATTTGCAATTGGACTCGCCGCGCTAAATGTCATATGCTATGGACAGTTATCGGGGTCACAGCAGCACACGGGAACCAATTATGCATCCGGCAGAAGTCGAATCGAGAATCGAGTCCGCCGCACGGCTTTTCGAACAGGAACGCCACCCGGACGCCTTGTCCGCGCTGGAGGGCATCGGGCACTTGCTGCCCAACAGCCCCCAACTGTTGCTCATGCGCGTGGAGAATCTGTCTGCCATCGGGGAAACATCCGAGGCTGTGCATGAGTGCGAAAAGCTCATGCGCCGGATCGACCAGGTTCGGCAGGCGGGGGACGCCCTGGACGACCTGCTCGACATTGACCAGTCCTCCATGCTCGCCGACATGTTGACCGAACTTGCTGACCGCGCGGGGACGCTCAAGAACGACCTCGACCGCAGGCAGTCGGAGGCGGTCGACACCGAAACCCTGCAAAGCACTGTTGCCCAGTTGCAGGCACGCCTCGACGCTTTTACCAACCAGCGCGAGCAGGCCGTTCTCGAGCAGCAGCAACTGGCGGAAGAACTCAGCCGCCTGCGCGAGCAGGACCAGTTGAACAACGAGGCCCTGGAGAAGGCGCACACCGAGCTGGACGCCATGAAGCACACGCTCCTCCAGCGCGAGTCCGAAATTGAAGAGGCCGAAAGCGAGCTTAACGCCCGCGAAGAGCGCGTGGCGCTCCTTGAGACCGAAGTTGCGGCGCTTCAGAAGCGTTCCGCCTCCGCCGAGGAGTCGGAGCATCTCCTCAACGAGGAACTGGACCGCCTGCGCACCCAGGGCGACGAGAAGACCGAGGCGCTCAACGCCGCGCGCCTCGAGCTTTCCCACTTGGAGGACATGCTTGAGGAGCGCGAGCTTGCCGTCGCGGAAGCGCAGGAAAACACCCGCCAGCGCGAGGAGGCCATCGCCCAAATGCAGGGCGAGCTCGCCGGAATGCGCGATGAGTCGCAGAAGGCCGCCCAGGCCAAGGAAAGCCTTGTCGCCGAGCTTGAACAGTTGCGCACCAATGAACGCAACAAGAGCGAGGACCTTGAGGCCGCCCGGCGCGAACTGGCCACCCTTGAAACCGCGCTTCAGGACCGCGAGAGCGCCGTGTCTGCGGCGGAGTCCCGCGCGAAAGAGAGCGAGCAGGCGATGGCCCTGCTCAAGAACGAATTTGACGAATTGAGCCGCCTTGCCGATGAGGCCGCCTTGAACGAGGCCGAACTGGCCGCCGAACTGGCCCAACTGCGCGACAATGAAACCGCCAAGGCGGCCGCCCTTGAAACCACCCGCTCCGAAAAGGAGCGCCTTGCGCGCGAATTGCAGGAGCGCGAAGCGCTGCTCCGCGCCGAGTCCCGCAAGACCGCCGTTACCTCCGAGGCGGCAAAGGCGCTCCAGAAGGAACTGGAGCAGTTGCAGTCCAAGGCAACTGAATTTGCCGATTCTGAACAGATGCTGCTGAAAGAACTGGAACAGTTGCGCTCCAGCGAGTCGACCAAGTCCACCGTACTCGAAAAGACCCGCGCCGAGATGGATGCCCTCCGCGGCCAGCTTGACCATCAGGAAAAGGCCGTGGTCGAGGCGGAAAAGAGCTCCATTGAGCACGATGCGGCGGCCAATGCCCTTCAGGCGGAACTGCAGGCGCTGCGCAGTCAGGCCCAGAAGGCATCAGACTCTGAAAACGCCCTTGCCGAGGAGGTCGCGCTGCTTCGGGAGAACGAGGCCGTAAAAACTGAGGCGCTTTCCGCGGCGCAGGCGGAAATGGAGCAACTGCGCCAGAATCTGGCGCTCCGTGAGCAGGACGCAGAAGAGGCTGAGGAGCTCAATGCCGAAAAACAGCGCGAGCTCGACCGCCTGCAGCAGGAGCTTGCCTCCGTGCAGGGGAAAGCCGCCGAGGCCCAGGGCGCCGAGTCGGAACTGCAGCGCGAGTTGGAACAGTTGCGCAAGAACGAGGAGGAGAAGAATCAGGCGCTCGAACTGTCAAGACTGGAACTCGAAGCGCTCAAGGACACGCTTAACGACAGGGAGGAGGCCGCCGCACGCGCCGCCAAGGAACAGGAGGACAGCCGCAGCACCATCTCCAAACTGGAGGATGAGCTGGCCGCGCTTAGAAACCGCGAACTTGAGACGGCCACATCGCAGGATGTGCTCCAGGCCGAGGTCGACCAGATTCACAGTGAGGTGCAGAAGGAGGCCGGACTCGAGCAGACACCCCAGGCACAGCAGCTCGGCCAGATTCTTGAGCAGCTGCGCGAGATGCAAAAAGCGCAGCTTGAGGCGCAGCGCGCGGTGCAACAGCGCGCGCAGGCGCTTGCCGCCGCACAGCAGGATTCCGGCCCCATGGCGCTTCCCCCGGGCGGCATCCCCTCGCTCAATGATTCCCGCCGCCAGACCCAGGGGGCCGCGTTCAGCGCAGCCATCAACCAGCCCTCCAAGCGGCAAAGCCAGCTCAGCGCGCTCAACATTGCCATGCGCCAGTCTTCCCGCCAGCAAAGCGGAGCGAACGCATCCCCCGCTGCGCCGCAATCCGCTCCGGCCAACCCGGAGTTGAAGGAGCAGCAGCAGGGCATCGAAGCCGCCATGGAGCAGTCCTCCCAGCGCAAATCGCCCTTGGACGCCCTCAACGCCGCCATGCAGCAAAGCTCCGGCGGCGCGGCAGCCCGTGCGGCTGCCCCCCCCCCCCAGCCTCAGCCTCCTTCCCGCCAAACCGCACAACAGGCATTAAGCGCGGCCCAGCAGCTCTCCCAGCGCCAAACACAGCAGCAGAGTGCGGTTTCCGTCGGCAGGCCTC
>CAIUWO010000947.1 GCA_903902895.1 Candidatus Hydrogenedentota bacterium
ACCGCATGATGACGGTTTCTGCACAGGTGACCTCTGTAACCAGTTGAATCTATTCGACTAACGATGGGACAGTAGTGAAGCAGGCTGTTCAATGATAAATGAGTAGCGGTTGGGAATGAAGAACCACCAGGTCACGAGCGTGGAGAACGCGATGGTCGCCAGTCCGCACCGCAGGCCGCCAACCCAGGCGCTGAAGAAAACCGCCGGATAAAAGAAGACCCAGGCGAATGGCTTAAATGAATCCCAGAATATCCACTGGAGCACAAACGCCGCCAGCGGAATCAGCGCGGCCAGGAACGGGCGCAGATTGCCCTTTGCATTCATGCTGTCCCCCTTTGCGCCCTGGTATTCATGTGGGCCATCAACAATCGCCTCCTCACTGTCCGCAACACCCGTCGTCTCGGCATTCATGGTCGCCCCGTTTGACTTCTCATCCGCCGACCTGCCCCAAGACATGCGACCTCAAACATCCTGCGGTGCTCTGCCGCCACCATTGGATATGCCCATGACAGACGCGGGGACGGTCGTTATGGAAAACAACCCCATACAGAACAGCCTATACCGTAAAAGCATATCCGATCCCGCGCGAAAACGCCACACCGCCTCTCGCGTCAGCCTCTCGCGAGGAACAGAACAGAACGGCATGGCGGCGTTTTCTTCCGGCCACGGCCCTTTTGGGTGAATCATTCCCGGTCTGGCGGTGTTTCTAGAAGGGTAAGTAAGACTGTGCGCTCAGGAACATTTCCTGATGCGCATGGGCCAAAATCATGATATGGTTATGGTGGTGCGCGGTGTCGCGGCCCATTGTGGGCAAGCCGCACCATACATGAAAGGCTGGAATCATGAAGAATACACACCGGTCCGGATTCACGCTCATCGAACTGCTCGTCGTCATCGCCATCATCGGCATTCTGGCGGCGATTCTACTGCCCGCGCTGGCGCGCGCCCGAGAATCGGCGCGCCGCGCGGCCTGCCAGAACAACCTAAAGCAGTGGGGGCTCGTGTTCAAGATGTACGGCAACGAGGCCAAGGGCTCCTTTCCCCCGCTCCAGGCCGGCGGCTACCTGAAACAGGACGGCACGCCGGGCGGCACCATTGAAGCCGGCCCGAATTCCTTCTGCCTCTACCCCGAATATCTGACAGACCCGGCCATTGCGTTTTGTCCGTCGGACGCGAAACTGGCGGCCCATCTGAAGGGCGCCAAGGGGGCAAACGGCGCCTGGTGTTTCGGATACACCTCGGACGACAGTCAGGGCTGCGGGCGTGCCATTGACGCGAGTTACGGGTATCTGGGCTGGGTGTTGGACCGGTGCAATGGCACTGACGCCCAGGCCGCGGTGGGTTCGTTCAGTATCTTGTCGTTGATTTCATCCCTGCTGAGCGGCTATGCCCCACCCGACATCAATGCTCCCGTGCCGATTCAGGCCGCACAGGTGCTGGAAGCCCTGGCGACCAATTCCGGCTCGCTGGACCCAACCGTCACGCAGTATCTGAACGGCGCGCTGCAGGGCATCTTTCCCAAGGCAGACCAGGACCTGGATGTGAGCGTGCCCTACGGCAATTCCGGCGGCGGCAAGGTGTACCGACTGCGCGAGGGCATTGAGCGCTTCCTGATCACCGACATCAACAATGCCGGCGCGGCGAACATGGCGCAGAGTTCTGTTTTTGTCATGTTTGACCAGCTTTCGACCAATACGGGCCTGTTCAACCACATCCCCGGCG
>CAIUWO010000948.1 GCA_903902895.1 Candidatus Hydrogenedentota bacterium
CGGTGTGCAGGCCCGTCATCAGGGAGCATCGGGACGGCGCGCAGACGGTGCTTCCCGAGTAGTGCTGCGTGAAGCGCATGCCCTCGGCGGCCATGCGGTCGAGATGGGGCGTCCTGATGCGCTCCTGTCCGTAGCAGCCCAGGTCGCCGTAGCCCAGGTCATCGGCAAGGATAAAGACGATATTGGGTTTGCGGGCCGGTTCGGCCGCATGCGCCCCGACTCTGGAAAGGCCCACGCCGGCCGCCAGCGCGCCCAGACCCGCCAGCGCCTCGCGCCGGGTCCATTGCGCCATAACTGCACCCTCCTTGTTTACCGCGCTCTACCGCCGCTGCTGCGGATGCGCGACGGCCAGGCGCCGCTCGGTCCAGCGCGCGAGCCGCACAAAGGGCAGTCCGATCAGCAGGTACATGGCGGCGACCAGGATGCCGGTGCCGAAATAGTCGTAGTAGGTTGTGGCGAGCATGCTGTAGGTCTTGGTCAGTTCGACCATGGTGATGACGGACACAAGCGACGAATCCTTCAGCAACGAGATGAAGTCGTTGGTCACCGGCGGCAGCACCACGCGGAACGCCTGCGGCGCGATGACATAGCGGATGGCCTGCCACCGCGTCATGGCGAGGCCCAGGGCGGCCTCCATCTGCGAGTGGGGCACGGCAATGAACCCGGCGCGGTAGTTTTCCGCCTCGTAGGCCGCGTAGTTGAGGCCGAGCCCCACCACGCCCGCCCAGAACGGCGAGAAGCGTATGCCCAGCGCGGGCAGGCCGTAGAAGATGAAGAACAGCTGAATCAGGACGGGCGTGCCCCGGATGATCTCAATATAGATGGTGGCCAGAATGCCAAGAGGCAACGGGGCGTACACGCGGACGGTGGCAAGCAGGAAACCGCACACGACGGCCAGAATCATGGCCAAAATGGACACCTGCAGTGTCAGCAGGGCACCCTTGCACAGGAGCGGAAGGAAACCGATATAGCGTCTTATCCGCTGCTCGAAACCCGTCTGGGGCTGGATGTGACTCACCCACTCGTTGTACATGACCGGCTCGGCGGCGGAGGCCGTGAAGTCCTGGAATTCGTTGGCCGTGGCCTGGTTCCATAGATTCCAGCGGTCCAGAATGCGGCGCAGTTCGCCGTTCTGCCGCATCTTCATCAGGACCGCGTTGACCTGGTCCAGAAGCTCCTTCTTGTCCTTTGAGAAGGCGAAACCGTAGGCGATGCGGCTGATTTCCGGCTTGATGAATTTGACCTCGGGCCGGGGTCCGCCATAGTACAGCGCGACCGGCGCGTCAAACAGCACCGCATCGAGCCGTCCGTTCACCAGATCGTCAAACCCGTTCACCTCGGTCGGATAGGCGCGGATGTCCACGCCGCCCAGCGAGTCCAGCAGGTAGAAGGCGCCCGATTCCTTGAGCGTGCCCACAACCTTGTTCTTGCAGTCCTCAATGGTGTTGACGAGAAATTCATCCTTGCGCACGCATAGTTGGAGGCCCGTCACGTAGTACGGCACGGAGAAAAGCACGGCCTCCTCGTGCTCGGGGGTGATTTCCTGGCCTTCGGTGGCCATCTCGTAAAGATCGCGCGAAAGGCCCGGAATCAGCTTGTCCCAGTCATTTTGAATCATGACGGGCTTGCGGCCAATCTCTTTGGCGATGGCCTCGATCAACTCCACCTCAAAGCCAATCAGCTCGCCCGGGTTGCGCCAGTCCTCGAACATGTAGGGCAGGCCGCCCTCCAGGTCCGCGCCGTAGCGCAGCGTGCCCGACTCGGCGGGCACTGATTTAACGTCGACGAAATCGGCGTCGGTGTATTCCGCAGGCTCCTCCCCGGCGGCCTCTTCCCCGGCCGCGGCCCCGGCTTCGGCGGGCTCCGGCACGGTGACCGACTCATCGACCGCGGGCGCAGCCGCGGCCGGTTCCTGCGCGACTGCGGGAATTTGCCATAAACAGCAGCCCAGGACAAGCAGGGCGGCCAGCACCGGAATTCGGAAGAAAATGTGTTTTGTCATTAGAGGTCGCGCCCCACGTATTGGCGGAGGAAGCGGCGTGTGCGCTCGTCCTTCGGCTCCATGAAAATCTCGTCCTCGTCCGAAATCTCAACGATTTCGCCGTGCTCCATGTAGATAATATAGTCTGAGGCGTTGCGCGCGAAGCGCATTTCGTGGGTGACGATAACCTGCGTCATGCCGTCCCGGTCCAGGCCGCGCATCACCTCAAGCACCTCGTCCACCAGTTCCGGGTCGAGGGACGAGGTGGGCTCGTCGTAGAGCATCACCTTGGGGTTCATGGCCAGCGCGCGCGCGATGGCGGCGCGCTGCTGCTGCCCGCCGGACAGGTGGTAGGGGTAGCGGTCGGTGTGCTTGAGCAGGCCGACCTTTTCCAGCAGGCGCATCGCGTTGGCCTCGGCCACGTCGCGGGGCTCCTTCTTGACAATCATCGGCGCGAGCATGATGTTTTCTTTTATGGTCTTGTGCGGGAACAGGTTGAGCGACTGGAAGACCATGCCCACCTCGGCGCGCAGCGTGTGCGCGCGCTCGCGGAAGGCGTGGTCGGGATGGTCGTGCCGGTTGGCGCGCTCCAGCGTCTCGCCGGCGATGGTGATGCGGCCCGAGTCCAGAATTTCAAGGCAGTTCAGGCAGCGCAGCAGGGTGGACTTGCCGCAGCCCGAGGGCCCGATGATGGACACCAGGTCACCCTCCTCGATGACGAGGTTGATGTCCTTGAGGACGGGGGGGCCGTCGTAACTCTTATACAGGCGCTCCACGGAAATCAGTGGAACGACCGGGGATGCGGCCTCACTCATTAGCCGGCCTCCTTTCACGATTGAAACAGCCCCTCGGGGCGGACACGGAACCTGCGAAAAGATACGCACCTGGGGGGCGGGTGTCAAGGAAAATTATCATTCCGGCAATATTTCAGCCGACTGGCGCGAAGGTTTTCTTCCTGCTCCTGCTCTTGCTCCCGTTTGGGAATCAGGGAAACAACGAGACTAATGCCTGATTTCGGGCCAGATTAAGAGCAAGATTAAGAGCAGGAGCAGGAGCAACAGCTAAACAGTTGCTCATTCCGGATTCTCCCGCGCAGCCGGACTGCTTTCAGCAGAACTGCTCGAGATGCCAGGCGCCGCGGGCGAAGCCCTCTTCCCGTCCCTGCGCGCTGTCCTCGTGCTCGATGCTGAGCGCGCCGTCGTAGCCGTTCATGCGCAGGTGGCTGACAAACTCACCCCAGTTGATCTGGCCAAACCCGGGCAGGACATAGCGCCACCAGCCCTCGCCGTAGACGCCCGTCCGCGCGCGCCTGGCCCGGTCGATCAAGACGTCCTTGGCGTGGGTGTGGAAGATGCGCCCGCGGAACTGCGTGATCGGCAGCAGGTGGTCGCATTCCTGGTGGACCAGATGGGACGGGTCGTAGTTGAGCCCGAAATTGCCGTCCGGAACCGCCTCGAACATGGCCTCAAAGGTGTCCAGCCCCTGCAGGCAGGTGGCGTACCAGTTTTCCAGGGCGATGTTGACGCCCCGCTTGCGCGCGTGGGCCAAGATCGGCTTGAACGCGCCGGGCAGCACCTGCCGTATGGTTTCCAGTTTGGTCATGCCCGGCGCGGCAAAGCCCGCCAGCATGCACACCGTTTCCACGCCGAGCAGCGCCGCGCTGTCGATGACCTTCTTGGCGGTCTCCTGCGCGGCCTTGGACTTCTTGGGGATGGTCAGGTCGCAGCTGTAATAGGCCAGCGCGCTGATGCGCAGGAGGCGCTCGTCACAGCCCTTGCGGACTTCTTTCGCCCGGGCCTTGTCCAGCTTTGCCGGATCAAGGTGCCGGCTGCCGGGATGGGTCGCAATCTCCAGGGCCGATATGGCGGTCGCCTCGGCGAAATCGAGCACCAGTTCCAGCGGGTCACCCGCAAACGGGGTGGTCAAGAGGCCTACTTCCATGGGAACTCTCCTTCTCTGCCTTTCATTGGCTGTTCAGCGCATTCTCTTCAATATTCTAAATTCTGAATTCTCTTTCACATGTGCAGCAGCACTTTCATCACGCCCGGGTCTTCTGCGCGGGCCATGGCTTGGACGCCGTCGGCCAGGTCATAGGATTCGGAGATCATGGGTCGCACTTCAACAGTGCCGAGCGCCAGCGCCTCGAGCGCGGGGCGGAACGGGCCGCAGCGCGAACCGACGATGCGTATCTCGTTGATCACGGGCCGCGCAAAATGCAGCGGTGTGGTGCCGGCAACGGTGGTCTTGAGCACGACGGTCCCTTCGGGGCGCACCAGTTCCAGCGCCCGGGCCAGGCCTTCGGCCCGGCCGGTCGCCTCCACCACCACGTCGGCGCCCGGCTCCACTTGGTCCGTGTCCAGCCCCGTCGCAATGCCCAAACGCGAGAGGAGTTCGAGTTTCCACGCATGACGGCCCACGCAGAACAAATTCTTGGTGGACAATCCCAGCGCCTGCGCGGTCAACTGCCCGAGTTTGCCGTCGCCCAGCACAATCACGCGGTCGTCCGGCTCGACCAGAATCTGCTCCGTGATCCGAAAGGCGGCCGCCAGCGGCTCGGCAAACACGGCCACGTCGTCGCGGATGCTTCCGGGCACCAGATGCAGGTTCTCCTCGGGCAGCGACACGTATTCGGCAAAGGCGCCGGCGCGCCCCGAAATGCCCAGCACGGTGCGGTTGGTGCAGTGGTGCGGCATCTCCATGCGGCACCAGTCGCAGACATGGCACACGCAGTTGATTTCGCCCACCACGCGCTTGCCGAGCAGGTAAGAGTTGGCCGCGTGCTCCACAATCCCGACAAACTCATGGCCCAGCACGCCGATAAAGCCCATGTAGCCGCGCTTTATCTCAATGTCGGTGTTGCAGATGCCCGCCGCGAGCACCTTTACCAGCGCTTCGCCCGGGCCGGGCACGGGCATGGGGACATCGTCCATCCGCAATTTTTCGTCAAACACCAAGGCTTTCATGGGGACACCTCGCGCCGCCGGCGCGTTCGGCCACGTGTATACTGCTATATCAACACCGCAGACGGGCTTGTGTCAACCCGGCGGGGCGGTTATTTGCGGCGGCTTCAGTCTTCTCCCGCCGACGGCGCGGGTCTGGCGGACTTTTCGGACGCGGGAGGGAGACTGTCGGGCAGGCCCACTCAGTCCCCTTCGTCCGCCGCCCGGCGGGAGACCAAGCTGAGTTTTTCTCCCACTCGCAAATAGAGAAAAACATCCGCATTTGTCCGTCCGCGGCCCGATATGCTATTCTTCCGGGGCGTTTCCTGACGCCAATCCAACGTAAGATGCGCAACCGTACCCCCCTATTTCGGGGGTCATGACTCTTGGAAAGCTATTGCCATGCCCGATTCCGCCGCCCTTCCCATCCCGGCCACACTGGACGAGACGCTGCAACTGATGCGGACCCGTCTGAGCCATGTCATTCCCGATTTCGAGATTCAGGCCAAGGCTGAAATCGCGCACAAGATTAACCTGCTCAAGCGCGAGATGAACGCCGTAATCCTTGGCCACAACTATATGGAGCCCGCCCTTTACCACTCCGTGCCGGACTACACGGGCGACTCGCTCCAGTTGTCCGTCGTCGCCTCCAAAACGCAGGCGGACGTCATTGTCTTCTGCGGCGTCTGGTTTATGGGCGAGACCGCCAAGATACTGAACCCCGTGAAAACGGTGCTGGTGCCCTCCGAGAAGGCGGGGTGCTCCCTGGCCGAGGGCATTACCGCCGAGGATGTTATTGCGCTCCGCAAGCGTTTCCCCGGCGCGATCGTGGTGTCCTACGTGAACACCTACGCGTCGGTCAAGGCCGAATCGGACTACTGCTGCACCTCGGGCAACGCGGACAAGGTGGTGAAGCACCTGATCGCAGAGGGGAAAAAACGCATCGTCTTCCTGCCGGACGAATACCTCGCGCGCAACACCGCCAAAGACGTCGGCGTGCGCTATTTCGCCGCAACGGACAGCGACGAGGACTACGCGGCGCTCCCGGCGGACGAGGCGGTGGTGATCGGCTGGAAGGCGCGCTGCGAGGTCCATGAGCTGTTCACCGTTGAGGACGTGGAGAACATTCGGAAGCAGTACCCCGACGCGGTCATTCTGGCCCATCCGGAGTGCAGCCCCGAGGTGATCGCGAAGGTGGACATTTCCGGAAGCACCAAACTCATGGTGGACTACGTGCGCGACGTGGACGCGCCGCGCTACGCGCTGCTCACCGAGTGCTCCATGGGCGACAACCTCGCCGCCGAGTTCCCCCACCGGGAGATGATTCGCTCGTGCACCCTGCGCTGCAAGCACATGAACACCATCACCCTCGAGGACACGCTGGAGGGGCTGCGCAAACTGCAGTACCGGGTGGAACTGAGCGACGACATCATCACCCGGGCCCGCACGCCCATCGACCGGATGATCTCCATCCGCTGAAGCACTCGCATTCGTAAACAAGTAACAATTCTTCCTGCTCTTGCTCTTAATCCTGCTCTTGCTCCTGCCCCAAACAGGGGGGGCGCTTAAAAGCAAGAGCAGGATTAAGAGCAGGATTAAGAGCAGGATTAAGAGCAAGATTAAGAGCAAGATTAAGAACGTGAGCAAGAACGTGAGGAACCGCAGATGAAATACTTCAAGACTTCCCAGTACGTGCCCGGCAAGGGCGCCGCGTGGACCTATTACGAGTGCGACGAGGCGGGTGTGATCCAGCGCCAGTTGACCAACATCCCGGAGACGGGTGAAACCACCCGCGTCCCGGACCCCATCGTCAAGAAACTTTACCGCCCGGAAGTCCTGGCCGATGCCACGGCGGAGGAGTTCCTGGGGCTCTGGGACGCGCAGTAATGGGCCGCGTCATCGAATCACCCTACCTGCCGGGCCGGGGGCCCTGGCTGCGCGGCAATCTGCACACCCACACGACGGAGAGCGACGGAAACCTGTCCCCGCAGGCCGCCGTGGACGCCTACGCAGCGCTGGGCTACGACTTTCTGATGATCAGCGACCATGACCGCATCACGCCCGTTGACCGGCTTGACCCCAAAGGCATGACGCTTGTCCGGGGCAACGAAATCACCGCCAACGGTCCCCACATGCTTCATGTGAACGCCGCGGCCAAAGTGGAGCCGCTGCCGGACCGCCAGGCGGTTATCGACACTGTTATAGCCATGGGCGGGATGGTTATCATGAACCATCCCAACTGGGAGGCGCATTTCAACCACTGCGACCAGCGGATCCTGGAAATGCTGCGGGGGTACACGGGCATCGAGATTTTCAACGGCGTCACGCTGCGCGCGGAAGGCTCCCCCCTCGCCACAAACCGGTGGGACATGCTGCTCAGCCAGGGACGGCGTGTCTGGGGCTTTGCCAACGATGACAGCCACGACGATGTGGACCGCGGCGTCTGCTGGAACGTGGTGCAAAGCGCCTCGCGCGATGTGAAGGACATTCTTGAGGCGCTGCGCTGCGGACGTTTCTACGCCAGCAGCGGTGTTGCCATCGACGAAATCAGGGTCGAGGGGCCGCGCATTCGCGTCCTTGCCCAAAACGCCCAGGCGTTTCACGTGCACTGCGACAATGGATGCATGGCGTTACGGGTAAGCGGCCCGGAGCTTGATTTTGAGGTTCCCCGCGGCGCGGCCTGGCGCTACGTCCGAATAGAGTGCTTCGGCCCCGGCGCCAGCCAGGCATGGACCCAGCCCTTCTTCCTGCATTCCTGAGCGCGGCGGACCACACGCCTCTCGCGGGCTACTTCGACGGCGAGGCCGCATTGACGATGGCGGTGAGCTCCCGCGTCAACTCCTCTTCGAATTGGGGGCTGACCCCCATGAAGACCTTGCGCACAACGCCGTCAGGACCGACAAGCACGATGGTGGGAATCGAACGCGCCCCGTAGGCCTGGCCGACCTTGCTGTCCTTGTCGAGCGCGACCTTGGGGTTGAGATTCTCGGACTTGAGGTACTTCTTGACCGCTTCGGCTTCCTCCCCCTGGTTGACCGCATACAGCACGACACCCTTGTCAGCAAGGGCCCGCGTCACTTTTTCGACCATCGGCATCGCCCTGCGGCAGGGCCCGCACCAGGTGGCCCAAAAGTCAAGAACGACCGTCTTCCCCTTCAACGCCGAAAGTTTCACCACCCCGCCGTCAAGCAGGGGCAGTTCAAACTCCTCCGCCGGCTTGCCCTCAAGCGAACTCGCCTCGCTTTCGGTCTCGGGCTTGGCCATCACCACGCCGTCCGGCGCGGTGAAGATGAACTGGCTGTCCCTGCTTTCCACATTGGGCTTCCAGTCGGTGACATCCACCTGAACATTTGCCGAAACGGGCCCGCCGTCGCGCATTTGGTCCTTGGCGCTCTTTTCCAGGTTCACCTCCGCCCGGCGGAGCACCGGGGGGTCGCTTTGGGTCAGCCATGCGGTGACGTCAAACCCGGGGTAGGCCAGAAGATACCCCTCGCAGTCCGCATCGCCTATCTTCTGGTCGCCTTTTCGCTCCACATTTTCCGAGGCATCCAGCAACGACTTGCTGTCATGCACAAAGTCCGCCAGCCAGGTGCCTGCGGCGCCGAGAATTCCCCTGGTGATTACGGCCATCAGCTGGGGCCGGGGCATGGGGTCTTCCGACTTCTCGTAGGTCTTGCCGCCGATCACATATAAACAGTGGGTGGCTCCGTCGCTTACCAGGCGAATCTCCTCCTTTTCTGCCGTGAAAAGGCAGGAAAGGTCTTTCTGCCCGCGAAGAAGCATTTCGCCCTTGAGGCTGCCCTCTTTCGTGTTCCCATTTACGGTGACCACACTCTTGAAGGATGCCGTAAAACCCAGAGATTGGAGTTCGGCCGCATTCTTCATGGCCGTCTGGAGTCGGAGCTTGGGGTCCTGCAAAGGCACTTGCGCCAAGGCCGAAAACGAGGCAACAACGGCCAAGGCCGCTATAGTAACGGTCGAAATGCTTCTATTCATCATGCCCTGTGGTCTCCAAAGTACGCCCCTACTCTCCGGTGGCAGCGTTTGATACTACCCTTTTTACGGCTCATAACTCACCTTTTTCGCGCTTGAACCAATCAGCGCCTTCATTTTCGATGTGACTGAAGGAAAGGCCACGGCCTCCCCATCACCTGCATGCCCCTAAGGCGCAGACATTGGAACGTTGAATGTTCGCCATGTCCATGCTAGAATTAAACTACGGGGGCTAGTGACCGTTTTGACGCGGAGCGCACAGCGTCCGCTGTCTACAGGTGCGAGAGCGTTACTATGGCGATGATACGGCCCACTACCGGAACCGGTAAGGCGAAGGACGCAAAGCGACTCGGCGAGTTGCTGATGGACGAGCGCATCATCACGGCCGAACAGCTGGACGAGGCGATTGAAGAACAACTCGAAACGGGCGGCTACATCGGCCAAATCCTTGTTCTAAAAGGCTTTGTGTCGGCTGAGTCCATAAACGAGTACCTCGTCAAGCAACTCAAAATACCGCGTCTCAGCCTGTTGGACTATGATATTAACGAGCAGGTGCTCCGCCAAATTCCCGAAGAACTGTGTCTGCGGCTGCGTCTTCTGGCGATTGACAAGTTGGGACGAATTCTTACTGTGGCCATGGTGGATCCCCTCGACAGGGAAGCGCTTGACGAAGTCCAGCAGGCTTGTCCGGACCTGCGCATCAAACCCATCCTGTGCGACTGGGAACATTTTGAGACCGTCAGCAAGCGCCTGTTTGGCAGGGCCCCCAAGAAGCCTGAATTCTACGCCGCACTGCGCGTGGAGGCCCCGGAACGCGCGGAAGCGCTGCCCGGCGAGACCCCAAAACCCGCCAAGACTGTCGCAGTCACGCCGGACACACCCGTGGAGAAGGGGCCAGTGGTCCCGGACGGCGGCTTGGCGCAGTCTGGAATAAGCATCGAAGTGGCCCGTGAAATGGCCGAAACCCTGCGTGAGGGACTGCGGGACGCCCTGCGGGACGTGGTCGAAGGACTTGCCCCCATGCCTGCGGCCTCCGCTTCTTTGGCGGACTCGGCCGCCCTGGGAGAACTCGCCTCACGCATTGAGTCCTCCGTGCAGGATTCCATGCGCATGGTGGCGGAAGAATTCCGCCGCGTGAGCGAAGACCTGCGCACAAACCTTGAGGCCAACCGCCCCGCAGGAGAGGCCGCCCCCCGCGGACCCTCCCCGGAGGACATGCAAAATCTTGCCCGCGGCATTCAGGAAGGCGTGGGCGCCGCCATGGCCCAGGCAGTGTCCTCCCTGGGCGACGAAGTGCGCACGCTTGCCAAGAAACAGGCTGAAAGCGCCGCGCCCGCCGGACCCACAACCGCCGATTTGGAACAGCTCGTGCATGGCATTCAGGAGGGCGTGGGCGCCGCCATGGCCCAGGCCATGGCCTCCCTGGGCACCGAAGTGCGCACGCTGGTCGAAAAACAGGCTGAAAATGCCGCGCCCGCCGGACCCACAACGGCCGATTTGGAACAGCTCGTGCACGGCATACAGGACGGTGTGGGCGCGGTCATGGTCCAGGCCATGGCCTCGCTGGGCGACGAAGTGCGCACACTGGTGGAAAAACAGGCTGAAAATGCCGCGCCCGCCGGGCCCACAAAGGCCGACTTGGAACAGCTCGCGCACGGCATACAGGACGGTGTGGGCGCGGTCATGGCCCAGGCCATGGCCTCCCTGGGCGGCCAAGTGCGCACGCTTATGGAAAAACAGGCTGAAAATGCGGCCGCCGGGCCCACAACGGCCGACTTGGAACAGCTCGCGCACGGCATACAGGACGGTGTGGGCGCGGTCATGGCCCAAGCCATGGCCTCCCTGGGCACCGAAGTGCGCACACTGGTGGAAAAACAGGCTGAAAATGCGGCCGCCGGGCCCACAGCGGCCGACTTGGAACAGCTTGCGCACGGTATACAGGACGGTGTGGGCGCGGTCATGGCCCAGGCCATGGCCTCACTGGGCACCGAAATGCGGAGCATTGCCAGTCAGCAGGCAGAGGGGGACGATGAGCCCAAGGGCCCCACCCCGGCTGAAATCGCGGAAGCGATGCGCCTGACTTTGGGGCCGGCACTGGAGTCCTCCATTTCCAACCTTGGCAGGGAACTGCGTGACGCGCTTGCCGCACAGCAGGCATCCCTGCCCGAACCGCCGGCGCCCCCGGATTGGGGCCATATCGCCGGAACCATACAGGAAAGCGTCGGCAGCGCTGTCGAGGACGCGATGGCCGCCATGGCCGTCCAGATGAAGTCTGTCCTGGTGCAGAAAGACGCCCGGGACACCGAGGAGCAGCGGCGGGACATCGCCCTGCTTGCCGAGCGTCTTCGGGAGACGATGGCAGAGGCGATCTCAGGCATGCGCGAGGCGCAGCAGAGCGCCATAGTCGAGACGGTGTCGGGCCTTCATGAAACCCAGAATTTGCAGCAGGGTGAACTGGCGCGAATCGCCGAGACGGCGCTGCAGTCCATCGCCGCCGAAAGCAAGGCGGCGCGCGAGGCCCAGCAGGTGGAACTGGCGCGTCTGGCCGAAATGACGCTGCAATCCATTGTCAACGCCCGGGAAACCCAGGGAACGCAGCAGTCGCAGCTGGCCCAGATTGCCGAGGCGTCCATGCAGTCCGTGCGGCAGACCACGGAACTGATTGAAAAGCACATCGTCAACGAGAGCAACCGGCGCGACCTCATGCGCGGACGGCGCGCCAAGCACGCGTCCGTCGCCCCCTTCGGCGGTGTGAGTCCGGAAACCCCGCCCACTGCGGAGGCGCTCGAGGCCGACAGCAAGCTCATGGACGCGCTCGATTCGGAAACCCCGCTCGAGTCGCTGACCTTTGCCAACTTCTTCCCCGGGACCATGAACGAGTTCACCCACAAGGTGTGCCAGGCCGTGGCCGCGGCGCCGGGCGGCGAATACAACCCCCTGTTCCTCTACGGCCACGTGGGCATCGGCAAGACGCACCTGGTCAGCGCCATTGGAAACGCCATCCTCACCGGCGGCGGCAAGAAAAAAGCCGCCCCGCTCCGGGTCGGCTACGTGTCCTCAAGCCACTTCTCCCGCCGGTTGGCGGAGGCAATCCTGGAAAACGCGCAGGACGCGTTCCGCGAGAACTACTGCCACTGGGACGTGCTCATTCTGGACGACATACAGTTTTTGGGCGGCCGGGTGGAGGCGCAGGAGGAGTTCTTTCACATCTTCAACGCCCTGCACCAGCAGGGCCGCCAGATTATCATTGTGGCCGACAAGGCGCCCGACCGGCTTGGGCTGCTGGAGCAGCGTCTTGTCTCGCGGTTTGCGAGCGGGATTGTGGCGGAGCTCAAGGCTCCCGAATGGGACACGCGCATGCAGATTCTGCGCCACCGGGTGGAGCAGAGCGGTGTGGCCGTGCCCGAGGAGATATTGTCCCTCATAGCCATGCGCGTTCCGGGTGATGTGCGGAAAATGACGGGTGCGTTGCGAAAAGTGGCGGCCTTCGCCAAACTCATAGGCAAGAGCATCACGGTCGAAATGGCCCAGGAAATCCTGAGCCATCTGGGGGTGGATGAAGCGGCCTGAGGTCCTGCCCACGGCCGCGCGGCCGGGGAGTCAATCGATGAAACTGCAGAAGAAGCGACTTGAGGACATGCTGCTCGCCGAGCAGCTGGTGAAGCCGGAGCAAATCCGCGAGTGCATGCAGCTGCACCGGCTCACGGGACAAAGCCTCCAGCAACTGCTGGTGGAGAAGGGGTATCTGCAGGAGGAGGATCTTGTCATCACGCTCAGCGAGCACCTGGGCGTGCCCCACATCCGTGTGGCGAACTACAACATCCCGAAGGAAATACTGGTCCACGTGCCGGAGGCGCTCGCCCGGCAGTACCAGATGCTCCCCGTGTCGCTTACCGGGGAAGTGCTCACCCTGGCCATGGCCGACCCGCTCAACATCATGGCCGTGGACGACCTGCGGCGCATCACCAACCACGAGGTCGAACCGGTCGTCGCCATGATGACCGAGTTGCGGGACGCCATCAACCGCCACTACGGCGGCGGCAAGGCCGACTCCATTTTCCGGACCATCGCCATGAGGGACGCCGAAAAAGAAGACGACCTCATGGAGCTCCGCCCGGAAGACGAGATGGAGGACGTGTCGATACTGGAAACGGACGCCGATGCGGAGCCCATCAAGCAGCTGACCCGCCTGCTGCTCTTCAACGGGCTCGAAATCGGGGCGAGCGACGTTCATATCGAGCCGTTTGAGAAGGTGGTGCGCGTGCGCTACCGCGTGGACGGCTCCCTTGAGGAGGGCAAGGGCCCGCCCAAAAACCTCCAGCCAAACATTATCGCCCGGCTCAAGATCATGTCGGGATGCCGCATTGACGAGCACCGGCTGCCGCAGGACGGACGCTGCCGTCTCAAGTACAAGGGCCGCGAAATCGACTTTCGTGTCGCCTTCCTCCCGTGCAAGCACGGCGAGAAGGTCGTGCTTCGCGTGCTCGACCAGGGAAACCTCACGCTTGACTTGGAGAAGATGGACTTCGAGCCGCAGCCGATGCGGGCCTTTGAAGAGGCGCTGGGCCTTCCGCACGGGATGATTCTGCTCACCGGGCCGACCGGTTCGGGCAAGACCACCACCCTGTACAGCGCGCTGCACAAGCTGAACCAGCCGGACACAAATCTTGTGACGGTTGAGGACCCGATTGAGTACGAGCTGTACGGGGTCAACCAGGTGCAGGTCAAGTCGCAAATAGGCTTCACTTTCGCCGAGGCCCTGCGGCAGATTCTGCGCCAGGACCCGGACGTTATCATGGTCGGCGAAATCCGCGACGGCGAGACCGCCGACGTTGCCGTGAAGGCCGCGCTCACGGGGCACCTGGTGCTGAGCACGCTGCACACAAACGACGCCGCAGGCGTCTTCCCCCGCCTCATCGACATGGGTGTGGAGCCGTTCCTCGTGCAGACTTCCGTGGCCCTTGCCGCGGCGCAGCGCCTGCTCAAGCGGGTGTGCCCCGAATGCAAGGAGTCCATCGACGTGCCGGAAGACGCGCTGCAGCGCTTCCAGTACACCCCGTTTGACTACATTCCGAACCCCCAGTTCGTTCGCGGGCGCGGATGCTCAAAATGCAAGGACACCGGCTACAAGGGCCGCACCGCCGTCATAGAGGTCATGCTGAACTGGCCGGACCTTCAGCCGCTGGTGCTCAAGCGCGCCTCGGGGCATGACATCAAGGACACCGCCATCCGGTGCGGGATGAGGTCGTTGCGGCAGAACGCCCTGGCAAAGGCGGCCCGCGGCACGACATCGCTGGAGCAGGTGCTGGAACATACCATCGCGGACTGAATCGCAGTCCTTCGACGCACACTATCAACCCCGGGAGGGCCACATGGACACGCCAAGCATCAAAGAGCTGCTGTCGCGAATGATTCAGGAGGGCGCGAGCGACCTGCACATTGTGGTCGGAGATCCGCCCGTGCTGCGCATTCACGGCTCGCTTGAGCCCGTGGACGGCTACGGCCGCCTGACGCCCGAGCAAACCCAGGAACTCGTCTACAGTGTCATGAACGAGGACCAGGTGGCCGAGTTTGAGGCGGACAAGGAATGCGACATGTCCTTCGGCATTGAGGGGCTGAGCCGCTTCCGTCTGAACATCTACCGGGATCGAGGCTCGGTGGTGGCCGCTTTCCGCTCCATCCCGTATGAGATTCTGAGTTTTGAGCAGTTGGGGCTGCCCCGGGTGGCCGCCGATTTCGCCTACCGGCCCCTGGGCCTGGTGCTTGTGTGCGGTCCGACCGGGTCGGGAAAATCGACCACGCTCGCCTCCATTATCGACAAGATTAACCGCGAGCGGAAGTGCCATATCATCACCATTGAGGATCCCATCGAGTACCTGCACACCCACAAGCTTTCGGTGGTCAACCAGCGCGAGGTCAACTCGGACACAAAGGGCTTTGCCCAGGCGCTCAAGCGGGTGCTCCGCCAGGACCCCGATGTCATTCTGATCGGCGAAATGCGCGACACCGAGACGATACAGGCGGCCCTGACCGTCGCCGAGACGGGCCACCTTGCCTTCGCGACACTGCACACCAACGACGCGCTGCAGACGATCAACCGCATTGTGGACGTTTTTCCGGCCGGCCAGCAGGCGCAGGTCCGCACACAGCTCTCCTTCGTGCTGGAGGGCGTGATGGTGCAGCAGCTCGTCCCCCGCGCCGACGGGCTCGGGCGGGTGCTTGCCATGGAAATCATGATTCCCAACCCCGCCATTCGCTCGCTCATCCGCGCCGAAAAGCTGGAGCAAATCCCGTCCATGATTGAAATCGGCAAGGGCGAGGGCATGATGACCATGAACCAGTCCCTCTACCGTCTCCTGCGCCGCGGCGTGATCACCGCCGACATGGCGTTCAAACGCAGCATGGACCCCGAGGGGCTGCAGAGCCTCGTGGAGAAGGGGCTGCGGGATTAACCGCACGGAGGGGCCCATGAAGCACGCCGTTCCGGAACAGCCGCCCGATTCCGCGCGCGCCGTGCGCGGACAGGGGGCGCGGACAATGCTGAGCTCCCTCTACCCGTCCTATGACGGCCCCGTAAGCATGCTTTGGTTCACCGGGGTGGCGCGCATAGCCCTGCTGGTGCTGATGGTCGGCGGAACCCGGCAGATGGTGGCGGAGCCGGTGGTGCATACCATCCTTATCGCCACCTATGCCGTGGCGCTTGTGTGCGGCACCTGGTATTTTGCCACGCTCTGGCGCGGCCACAAAGTCTCCGCCGCCCTGACCTGGACCCAGGTGTTTGTCGATTTCAGCGTGGTCGCCATGACAATCAACTTCACCGGCGGACAGGCCAGTTACTTCACCTCCCTGCTGGTTATTGTGATTCTTGAGGCCGGCGTGCTCATGGGACTGGTGCAGGGGTTCATGTTCGCCACCGTGTCCGGCGTCTTTGTTTCCATCGCCGCGCTTTCGCCCGGACAGGGCCCCCCCGACCAGCTCGCCCACTGGTACAACATGCTGGTGCAGTTCATCGCCTTCTTCTTCACCGCGTTCATCAGCGGCTACTGGAATCTGCGGCTGGGGTGGATGAAGCAGTTCCAGCGTGAAATACTGGACAACATGAGCAGCGGATTCCTCTTTGCCGACCAGCGCGGACGCGTTTTGGGGGCCAACCGCGCCGCCTGCACCATCTTGGACTGCTCCCAGGAGGAGGTCGTGGGCCGCCATGTCGAGTCCGTGCTGGTCTCCGCATCCGGAACGGAATGCCCCGTCGTGACCGCTTTGCGGGAACGGCGCGACTACACCAGCTACGAGTTTCCCATCCGCTCGGCCGGCGGCGCCATCCGGCTCATCGGCCTCACGACCAACCGCCTGTTTGACCGCAAGGGGCAGTCCTCCACGGTGATTGTTTCATTTTCCGACCTGACGGAAGTGGCCCGCATGCGCCAGGAACTGCAGCACCAGGACCGAATGGCCGTAATCGGGGAGCTTTCCGCCGAGCTTGCGCACGAAATCAGAAACCCGGTGACCTCGATTCGCGGGGCCATGGAGGAGCTGCGCAAAGGGCCCGTGTCCGGACTGATTGCGGAACGCCTTGCGGCGATCGCCGTGCGCGAGTCGGATCATCTCAACGAAATCGTCACGGGGTTTCTCGATTTTGCGCGCAACCCGGAAATGAAGCGGCAGAACGTGTCCCTTGGGGGGCTCGCGCTGGAAATGAAGCGCCTCTTCGAGGGCAGACACCCCGGTTTGGCCATCGCCGTGGACGCGGACGACAACGAAGGCTTTGTCCAGGGCGACCCGACCCAGTTGCGCCAGTTGTACCTTAACCTTGTGCAGAACGCCGCGGAGGCCATGGACTTTCGGGGCAATCTGGCCGTCAGTGTCCGGCGCACCGGCGCGACGGCGGTGGTCCGTTTTGACGACGAGGGGCCTGGCGTCCCGCCCGACAAAGTTGCGCGCATTTTTGAGCCCTTCTATACTGGCAAGGAGCGCGGCGTGGGCATGGGGCTCGCCATCTGCAGCCGCATCGTCACCGCGCACAACGGCGCCATTCAGGCCGCGGCGCGGCCGGGCGGCGGGGCGTCCATGATAGTGCGCCTGCCGGCCGTGAACTTGGAGTGACAACCCCGGGCGCCCCGCGCCCCCCAAAGCCAGGAGTAGCCCAGTGGCGACAAAACACCAAGTGCTGGTGGTTGATGACGAACTCAGCATGCGCGAACTGCTCGAAATTGTGCTGCAGGGTTCCGGGTATGAGGTGACATGCGCCGCCTCGGTGGATGAGGCGGTGGGCCTGCTCGGGGCATCCGAATGCGACCTCGTGCTGACCGACCTCCACATGGGAAGCGACCGGCAGGCGGGGCTGCGCCTGCTCGCCTGGCTCAAGGACAACACGCCGGGAACCCCGGCCATCATGATTACCGCCCACGGCACCATTGAAACCGCCGTCGAGGCCATGCGGCTCGGCGCGGCCGACTATATCCAAAAACCCTTCAAGAGCAACGATGAAATACGCCTGCGCGTCCGGCGCGCCATTGCCGAGCGCAATCTGCGCCGGGAAAACGAGGCGCTGCGCACCGAGCAGGCGCGGCGCGCCCGCCTGGACGGCATGGTGGGCAAGAGCCCGGCGTTCCTGGAGGTGGCCTCCATGATTCGCCGCGTCGCGGGGCTTCCCAGCACCATCGCCATACACGGCGAAAGCGGCGTTGGAAAAGAGCTCGTCGCGCGCGCGCTGCACAGCCTCAGCAGCCGCGCCGACAGTCCTTTTGTCGCCATCAACTGCGGCGGCATCCCCGAAACCCTGCTGGAAAGCGAACTGTTCGGCTACAAGAAGGGCGCGTTCACAGGGGCCGCCGAGGACAAGGAGGGCCTCTTTGTCGTGGCCAACGGGGGCTCGATTCTGCTCGACGAAATCGGCGAGATGCCGATGATGCTGCAGGTCAAGCTCCTGCGCGTGCTCGACAACAACACCATCACCCCCGTCGGCGGAACCACCGCGGTCCACGTGGATGTGCGTATCATTTCCGCAACCAACCGGGACCTTGAGGCGATGGTTGACCGCGGAGAGTTCCGCAAGGACCTCTACTACCGGCTCAATGTCATACCCCTCTATGTGCCCCCCCTGCGGAACCGCTACGATGACATCCCCCTGCTGGCGCAGCATCTCATCCGGAAGCATGCCGACAACATGGGCTGCCTGCCCAAGGAACTGTCCGCCCAGGCCGTGGGCGCCCTCCTGCGCTACCCATGGCCCGGCAATGTGCGCGAACTCGGCAACGTCATCGAAAGGGCTCTTGCGCTCAGCACTGAAGAGGCCATCGAGCTGCACGACCTGCCTCCGGTCATTCGTGAATACACGCCCGAGCCCGCACGTGCCGAGGACAACTTTCCGCCGGCCGGAATTGACCTGGAATCGCTGGTGGCAGGCATCGAGATGGATTATATACGGCAGGCGCTGGAACGCACGCACTACTCCCAGTTGAAAGCCGCGTCTCTTCTGGGAATGACGCCGCGCTCACTTCGTTACCGACTGCAAAAGCACGGGTTGAATGCCGACTGAGTGACTTTGGGATTGACCTTAATTTCACATTTTGACCACTTTATTTTTGGGCCGCAACATGCTATTCTATTTGTCGTTGCGGCAGGAGGGGCAATACCGCAAAGATGCCGGATTATTTAGTCTTAATGTCTTATTATTAAGGAGAGTACAGGCATGAAATCAATCAACACGGGGTGTTTTAGACGGGGATGTGTCGCGCTGCTGGTCCTGCTGGCCATGCTGGGCGCGGCAACCGCCCAAGCCGAGCGCGTGGCCCGAATCCTCTATGTCGGGGACAGCTGGACGGGGTTCATGTGGGGATTCCGGTCCATGAAGACCGCCCTCGAACTGCCGGAGTATGCGGCGGACGGCCTGAGCCGCTGGATTGAAACCGGCAGCAGCACGGCCATTATGGGCGCCAAGGCGTTCGAGTTCCTGTGGCCCGCCCGCCAGGCCGCCGTGGAGGAGTCGCTCGACAAGTTTCCGAACGTTGACGTTGTGCTCATGACGCTGGGCGGCAACGATTTCTCCGGCGGCTTTGACGTGAACATTCCCGGCGTGGGCATCCGCAAAAACGTGGACTGGTATGACTGGTACATGGAAAATGAGTGGGACAACGACACGGTGAACAATCCCAATCCCAATCAGTCTACCGACTGGCCCGAACAGGCCCTGTTCAATCAGTTGAAGAGCGACATGCGCGAGATACTGCGGTACATACTGGCGCGCCGTCCCGACATTCGCATCGCCATCGTCGGCTATGACCGGACCTGCCGCAAGAGCTATCAGCGCCCCGGCCTGACCATCGCGCGCCAGAATCAGGGCCTGCTCAAGATGGAAGAGACCAAGCGCGACCTGGCGATGGAACCCGAATTCTATGATCGCGTGGAATACATCCAGAGCTTCGGCCTCATCCAGCGCAAGTACGGTTACTTCACCACCAACGAGTGGGGTGACACCGGCATTGAGCCTTATCCGCCGGCGCGCGCGCTTTACACCAACGACCCTGACTACATACAGCCCGGCGTGATAGAACTTCCGAGCACCAAGGCCGATGGCTATTTCCCGTGGCCGGGCGGCGACCCGCTGCACCAGGATCCCCGTCTTGCCTACATCGACGAGGACATTCACCTGCAACGCGAGGGCTACGACCTGAGCGCCAAGCACGCGCTGGACGTCAAGATTCGCGAGTGGCTCAACTACCCCAAGGTGCTGTCCATCATTTCGAAGTCCAAGCTCGGCGGCACCGAAACCTACGAGGTGACCTTCTCCGAGGCCGTGAACGGGGTCGATGTGACGGACTTTGAGGCCTTTCTCGAGGCCAAGGCCGGCATGAAGGCCGCAAGCATCACCAGTGTCCTGCCCAGCGCCGGCGGTGTGAAATGGACCGTGACCGCCAATCTGGGCGGCGTTTCCGGAAATGTGCTGCTGCGCGTGCTCGACAACGGCTCGATTGCGCGCACCGACAACGGCGTGCAGCTCGGCGGTCCGGGCGCCGGCAACGGCGTTTTTGAGTACAACGGCACCTACGTCTTCCAGGACATGGTGCGGCCCGACGACAGCGATTTCAATGCCTCTCTGAATTACCTGGACATCGCGTTTGAACCCTACCTGTCGGAATTGCTGCCCTCGCTGAGTTTCCGCGCGGACCGCTTCGACGCCAACGGGGTGCTCTCTGACGGCGGAAGCTTCGCCGACCCCTACAAGATTCCGGGCAACACCCTGCTCGAGTCCTACGAGTTCGCGCTTATCACGCACATGCTCACCCACCCCACGCTGGACTTGAGCGCGCGCGGCGGCCCCAAGGCCGCCGACGTCATCGCCGCCTGGCAGAACAACATCACCCAAATGCAGGCCACCCTGGGCGGCCTGGGCAGCATTGGCGACGTGCTGCTGCCGGGGCTCGACACCCTGCTGGCCGGTTACATGACCCTGGGCGACAGCTCCTCGACCAACCTTGCCATTCTGCTCACCACCATGCTGAACCAGGTGGACAACTTCCCGACAGACGTGGGGGCGCTGAATCCCGCCGCCTACACCGGGTTCCCCACCGCCTTTGGCGCCGACGCCGACAGGGACGGATACACCAATGAGCAGGAATTCGCCTACTTCCTGCCGGACGGCGCGGCCGCGTATGCGGCGGCGGCGCTGGACCCGGCCCAGACCCCGAAGAGCGGCGCGGGCCTGTACGAGATCGGCAACGCCACACGCCTGCCGCTGATGACCCGTCCGGCATGGGACGGCACCATCCGGTGGTACCGCAACGGCCAGCCGCTGAGCGACGGCGCCAACGTGCAGGGCAGCCAGGGGCGGTGCCTCGTCCTTGACTCGCTGGGCGAGGCCGACGGGGGCAACTACACCTGCGTTTACCAGACCGCCACGGGGGGCGCAATCAACCGCGTCTTTACCTCCCACACCTACGGCCCCGTCATCGTCCGGGTCGGCGCGACAGTTCCCGTCGCCGCGCCGCTGGGCTTGGCGATGCTGGCCGCTGCCGCCGGATTTGGCGGCGTTTCGGCGCTGCGTCGCCGCCGCCGCTAGGCGTTTCAACACGCAGTCTGTTCAGGGACCGCCGGATGACCTCCGGCGGTCCCGTGTTTTAAGCTTGACGTTGCCGGTGGCTTCGTCCAGCATAAGCCTACGGGATGGTATGGTATGATTAAGGCAGGATGGTACGGGCCGTGTGAGCAGGTGATGCGGCCGGGCTTCTTCCGCAAGGGGATTTCCCAGCCGTGACAGACGTCCTAAATTCATCAAAAGCCCATGCTGTGGTTAAAGATACAGAAGAGGCCGGACTGCCGCGCCGGTACCGGGTGGTGCTGCTCAATGACCACTACACGACCATGGAATTCGTCGTGCAAATCCTTGAGCAGGTCTTCCTCAAGCCGCACAGCGAGGCCGTGACGATAATGCTCGCCGTGCACAGGCATGGTTCGGGCGTTGCCGGTGTTTACGTCAAGCAAGTAGCCGAAACGAAGTGTGCCGCAGTGCACAGGCGGGCCCGTTGCGAAGGGTTCCCCTTGCGGTGCGTCATGGAACCTGAATGACCGTTAAACTGGATGAATGGACCGCGGGCCATGTTGAGCCATGAACTGGAAATGACCCTTGGACTTGCCCTGCAGGAGGCCAAATCCCGCAGGCATGAATACCTGTGCGTGGAGCACGTGCTCTATGCACTCACCCTGGACCGCGCCGGCGTGGACATCATCGAGGGCTGCGGCGGCGACGCGCGCGCCCTGCGGCAGGTGCTGGACAGCTTTCTCAGCCGCGACATCGAACGCGTGCCCGAAGGCACCCGGGTGACCCTGCAGCAGACCGAGGCGCTTGAGCGCCTGCTGCAGCGGGCGTTTCTGCATGTCCAGCACTCGGGAAAGCGCGCCGTGGAGGCGGGCGACATGCTTGTCGCCATGCTTGAGGAGGAGGAGCTGCACGCCGCCCACTATCTGCGGCGGCAGGGCATCACGCGCCTGGACATTCTGGACTACATCTCCCACGGCATCGTGAAGGGCGCGCGCCGGGCAAAGGCCCCCCGGCCCGTGGACGGCACCATGGAAGAGGGCTATTATGACGACTATGACGACGAGGGGGACGACGAGGGGCTCGAAGAAGGCGACCCGTCCCAGGGGGAGGGCCGGCAGCAGAGCGCGCTGGAGACCTTTGCCGTCTCGCTGACCGCAAAGGCGGCCGAGGGAAAACTGGACCCCCTTATCGGGCGGGAACGCGAAATCCGCCGGGCGCTGCGGGTGCTCTGCCGGCGGCGCAAGAACAACCCCGTGTTCGTGGGCGAGCCGGGCACCGGCAAGACCGCCCTCGCGGAGGGGCTCGCCGCCGCGCTGCATGAGGCCTCGCAGGGCCGCGGCAAAGTGCATGTGCCGCCCGACCTGGCGGGCGCCGAGATCCTCGCGGTGGACATGCCGGGCATGCTCGCCGGCACCAAATTCCGCGGTGATTTTGAGCAGCGCGTCAAGGCCGTCGTGCGCGAGGCGGCGCTGCGGCCCAATGTGATTCTGTTTATCGACGAAATCCACACGATTGTCGGCGCGGGTTCGACCACCGAATCGACCATGGACGCCTCCACCATACTCAAGCCCGCGCTCGCCTCCGGCGAGCTGCGCTGCATCGGCGCCACCACCTATGAGGCGTTCAAAAACCATTTTGAGAAGGACCACGCGCTCGTGCGCCGTTTCCAGAAAATTGACCTTGCCGAGCCGTCCGTCGAGGAGACCTACAAGATTCTGCGCGGGCTGCGCCCCCACTACGAAAAGCACCACGGCATCCGCTACACCGACGCGGCGCTGCGCTCGGCCGCCGAACTGTCGGCGCGGCACATCAATGACCGGTTCCTGCCCGACAAGGCCATCGACGTCATTGACGAGGCCGGCGCGGGCGTGCGCACCGACGGACCAGCCAGAAGACGGGTGATACGCCCCGCCGACATTGAGCAGGTTATTTCGGAGCTTGCCAAGATTCCCGCGCGCAGTCTCTCCGGTTCCGACAAGGAGCGCCTGGCCGCGCTCGCCGCGAACCTGAAGGATGTCGTGTTTGGCCAGGACAATGCAATTGACCAGGTGGTCCGCGCCATCAAGCGCTCGCGCGCCGGTCTGGGCAGGCCCAACAAGCCCGTCGGGGCCTATCTGTTCACCGGGCCCACGGGTGTCGGGAAGACCGAGGTGGCCCGGCAGCTTGCCGCCGTGCTGGACAACCACTTCTCCCGCTACGACATGAGTGAGTACATGGAGAAGCACGCCGTGTCGCGGCTCATCGGCGCGCCGCCGGGCTATGTCGGCTTCGACCAGGGCGGGCTGCTGGTGGACGAAATCCGCCGCAACCCCTACACCGTCCTGCTTCTGGACGAGATTGAAAAGGCGCACCCGGACCTGTTCAGCATCCTGCTGCAGGTCATGGACAACGCGACGCTTACGGACAACATGGGCCGCAAGGCCGATTTCCGCAATGTGGTGCTCATTATGACCTCCAACGCGGGCGCCCGCGAACTGGCCGCGTCCAGCATAGGCTTCAGCGCCGGGGCCGACGACAGCCACCACAAGAGCCTCAAGGCCATCGAGAAGGTCCTGACACCCGAGTTCCGCAACCGGCTCGACGCGATTATGACCTTCAACCCCCTTCCCATGGAGGTGGTGCGGCAGGTGGTGGACAAGTTCATGCGCCAGTTGAACATGCAGCTTGCCGAGCGCCGCGTGACCCTGGTGCTGGACGACGCGGTGCGCACCTGGCTCGCCGAGCGGGGCTACGACCCCAAGTTCGGCGCGCGGCCGCTGGCCCGCCTGATCGAGCAGGAAATCGAAACGCCGCTGGCCGACGAGATCCTCTTTGGAAAACTCGAGAAGGGCGGCACCGTGACCGTGCGCATGGTGGACGGCAAGCCCGCGTTTGAGTACGGCGGTGCATGAGGACGAAGCATCACGAGACGGCGGGCGGCGTGGTCATGGACCAGTCGGGCCGCATGCTGGTGATCGTGCGCGATATTGAGCGGGAAGGGCGCATGGTCCATGAGGTGCGGCTGCCCAAAGGCCACATCGACCCCGGCGAGACGGCCGAACAGGCGGCCCTGCGCGAGGTGGAGGAGGAGTCGGGCTACGGCGCACTGGAAATCATCGCCGACCTGGGCAGTTGCCACAGTACTTTCGATTTCCGCGGCAGGCAAAACGAGCGGGACGAGCGCTACTTCCTCATGCGCCTCACCGACCCGCGCCGCGGCGCGCCCCGCCCCACCGGCCACGAAGAGGCGTTGTTTCAGCCCGACTGGATTGACCCCGCCGAGGCCGCCACACAGCTCTCCTATGAAAGCGAGAGGGAGTTCGCCCGCCGGGCCATCGAGGCGCTGCGCCGCGCCGGATAAGATTGGCCACAAAAACACAAAAGGCACAAAATAGGACACAAACGGCGATGACGGCCTGAGTGTGACTCCTTTTGTGAATTTTGTGTTTTTGTGGCCATATGCTTTCTTCTTCTTCCATAAAATGTCCACAATAGGTCCTTGACACGCCGCGCACTGGTTGGACTACCATGACATCAATCAGAAAGACGGCCGGTTCTCCGTCAGCGTGTCGGAGGGCCGCGTTCGGACAGGCTGTACACAACGCATGGGAGAGCGGGTTATGAGGAATGAGGGAAGCATTCGGGAGTTGTGCGATCGTATTCGGCAGACGGCGTTTGAGCTGCATGTGTATCACGGCAATGGGCACTTTGAAAAGGTCTATGAAAACGGGCTGGCCCATCGCCTGCGGAAGAAAGGGCTCGCAGTCGAGCAGCAGCATCCGTTGAAGGTGCGCGATGAGGATGGCACCATCTTGGGCGACTATTATGCGGACTTGTTTGTGGAAGGCTGTCTGATTGTGGAGTTGAAGGCCTGCAAGGCATTGGCGGACGAGCATATTGCACAGGTGCTTGGCTATCTTCGGGCTTCCGGCCAGCGGGACGGGTTGTTGATCAACTTCGGGGCCCCGGCCATACAGTTCAAAAAACTCATTCTGTGAAATGATTGTACATCCAGGCTGATACTTGGAAAACAGAAGCAGGATTGGCCACAAAAACACAAAAGGCACAGAATAGGACACAAGAGACGATGACGGCCTGAACATGCTCCCTTTTGTGAATTTTGTGTTTTTGTGGCCAATTCCCATTCGCCATTTTGACCGCGCCATTGCCGGGGGCTATACTATTGTTCGGGGCCGTGTTGCGCCGATTTCCGCACTTAGACGCCGGCATCATCGCGCCCCATTCCGCATAATTACCGCGCCGACGCGCGCAGGGAGATCGCACCATGGGCAGTGACATCGTCAAGAATGGTTTTGAACGCGCACCGCACCGCTCGCTGCTGCGGGCCACGGGCAAGGTTAAGGACAAGAAGGACTTTGACAAGCCCTTTGTGGCGGTGTGCAACAGTTTTGTGGAGATCATCCCCGGACACGCGCACCTGAATGAACTGGGCCGCATCGCCTGCGAGGCGGTGGTGGCGGCCGGCGGCGTTCCTTTTGAGTTCAACACGATCGGCGTGTGCGACGGGGTGGCCATGGGCCACGGCGGCATGAAGTACAGCCTGCCGTCGCGCGAACTCATCGCCGACTGCGTGGAGTCTATGGTGCTGGCGCACCAGTTCGACGCGATGATCTGCATCCCCAACTGCGACAAGATTGTGCCCGGCATGCTGATGGGCGCCATGCGCTGCAACATCCCGACCATATTCGTCTCCGGCGGCCCGATGGAAACGGGCAAGGCCGTCAACGGCAAGGACACGGACCTGATCACCGTGTTCGAGGCCGTGGGCGCCTACAAGCGCGGCCAGATTGACGACGCGCAGCTGGAAGAGCTGGAATGCGTGTCATGCCCGTCGGTGGGTTCTTGTTCGGGCATGTTCACGGCGAACTCGATGAACTGCCTGTGCGAGGCTTTGGGCATGGCGCTGCCGGGCAACGGCAGCATCGTGGCCACGGACCCGCGCCGCCGGGAACTGGTCCGCGCCGCGGCGCGCCAATTGATTGAACTGCACAAGGCCGGCCTGTGCCCGCGCGATGTCGTCACGGCCAAGTCCATCGACAACGCCTTCGCGCTGGACATGGCCATGGGCGGGTCGACCAACACGGTGCTGCACACGCTGGCCATCGCCCACGAGGCGGGGGTCGACTACCCGCTGGCGCGGCTCAACGAGGTGAGCGCGCGCGTGCCAAACATCTGCAAGGTGTCGCCCTCCTACCACTGGCACATGGCCGATGTGGACCGGGCCGGCGGCATCAGCGCGATCCTGGGCGAACTGTCGCTGCGCGGGGACATTCTCAATCTCGACTGCCCGACGGTCACGCTCAAGACGCTCGGCGAGAACATCGCCGGCAGGCGTTCGCTCGACGCCGACATCATCAAGTCGGTGGACGCGCCCTACAGCCCCACCGGCGGCCTGGCGATCCTGTTCGGCAACCTCGCCCCGCTGGGCGCGGTGGTGAAGGAGGCGGGCGTGGACAAGGAGGTGCTGCGGCACACCGGCCCGGCCGTGGTCTATGAGAGCGAAGAGGACGCCATGCAGGGCATCCTCAACGGCGATGTGAAGGCGGGCGACATCCTTGTCCTGCGCTACGAGGGGCCCAAGGGCGGGCCGGGCATGCGCGAGATGCTGGCGCCCACGGCGGCCGTCATGGGCGCGGGGCTGGGCAAGAGCGTCAGCCTCATCACCGACGGCCGCTTCTCCGGCGGCACGCGCGGCGCCTGCATCGGCCATGTCAGCCCCGAGGCGGCCGAGGGCGGCCCCATCGCCGCCGTCCGCACGGGCGACACCATCGAGATCGACATTCCCGGCCGCACGATCAATGTGAAGCTGGACAATCTGGAGATCGAGGCCCGGCTCAAGGAAGTCGGTCCGCCGCCGGACCGCGGGCTCACGGGCTGGCTCAAGCGCTACCAGCGCCTGGTGACCAGCGCAAACACCGGCGCGGTGCTCCAGTAATCCCCCGCTGGATTATGGCGGCGCGCGGCCGTTCATGGCCGCCCGCCGCCTTCCTGTTTCCGCGGCTGTCGCCCGGACGCCTTGCATCGGGCGTTTTGCTTCTGGCAAGGTTAAGCGGCATCGGACAACCCCTGAAAGAGATTCATGGACAAGAAGCGCATATTCGTCTATCTGGCCTTTACTTTCGTCGTCGGCTATGCCGCGCAGTTTGGCCTGCTGTTTGGCGGGTTGATCGCGTACCAGAGGCCGACCGTGTTCCACACGCTGCTGCTGGCGGCAGTCATGTGGATTCCCGCACTGGGCGCGCTGACAGCCTCGCTCCTCTGCCCGGACCCCGGGCGGCCCATGCCGAAAATCTGGCCGCTCCCCGCCGGGACCGCCCTGTGGCTGATTGCCGCCGTGCCCCTGCTCTTTGCGGTGAACTACGCAATGTCCTCGCTCTTCGGTTTTGTCGGGCCGCAGTGGGGGCTGTCCACGCTGATGGGCCAGCTTAGCCCCTCCTCGCTGGAGCAGATTCCGCCCAACGTCATGCCCGTTCTTCCCGGACTGCTGACCGTCTTTGGCATCGCCCTGAGCATCGTGCTCGGCGCCACCGTGGTCGCCGCGGCGGCGTTGGGCTGCGAACTGGGGTGGCGCGGCTACCTGCTGCCCCGGCTGGCGGGCGGGAACCGCGTCGCCGTGCATGCCGTGATGGGGCTGCTGTGGGGGCTGTGGCTCCTGCCGCTGGTCCTGTGGTGGTTCCGTTTCCGCAATGACTACGAGGGTCTGGTGCCGACGGTGCTGTGCTCCCTCGCCATGGCGGTGGTGCTGGGCGCCGCGCTCAACGAGATCGTGCTGCGCACCGGCCATATCGGTCTGGCGGCGCTGGCGCTCGGTCTCTTTGTCAGCCAGGAACGTCTGGGGCTCTCCTTCTGGCCCTACCTGTTCCCCTCGGCCGAGCTGCCCTGGGCGGGCGCGTTCAGCGTTTTCGCCGTCGCGCTGTGGCTGTTCGCGGCCACCTTCCCCTTTGTGCTCATCGGCAAGGCCGCATGGGGCCCGGCAGTGCCGCCGGCGGCGGGAAAGAACTAGACCGGGCCGCCTTTGGGTTGGCTCTCCATGATGAACAATACGGATGAAATGGATGCTGATGCGACCTTCCCGAACATCCACGTCCATGCCGTCCATACCGTCCATGCTCTGAAAACGCCCAACCACCGCGCGAGGATTCGGTTATGACACTACCTCTCACACTCCTTGCCCTTGTTTCACTGGCGCAAAACCCCGCGCAGGACGCCGGGCCGGGCCCCTTGCGTATCATGTGGGACCTGCAGCCCGACGAGTCGCAGGAGCCCTTTCTCGACTGGCTGCAAGGCCGCGGCTGGTGCTGGGGCATTGAGGTGCCGGGCAACGCGCCCATGGCCGATTTCGACCGGGTAACTTCGCGCGGCATGAAAGCGGTGGCACAGTTGCACGCCCATCCCGAGACGCGTGCATGGCACTGGGCGAGGCGCGACGGCGGCACGCCGGACCTGGGTGCTGTGGTCGAAAAGGCCCGCGGGGCGGGCGGCGGCAAAGCGATCATGCAGATGTTCATGGAGGACGACTCGGCGGGTGTCGGTTTTTCCGCGCGGCTGCTGCGTGAAAAACCCCGGACC
>CAIUWO010000949.1 GCA_903902895.1 Candidatus Hydrogenedentota bacterium
CCGACCACGCTGGCCCCGCCCGCGGCCCCGGAAGCAGGCGCGGCCGCGGCGGCCCCCGCCGCTCCGGCACCCGTTGCGGCACCGGCAGCCCCGGCGGCCCCGCCCGCGTGAGACAAACCATTTGAAACTGATGCTGCGGGGCGGTGAACGCCCCGCAGCATCTTTAAAGGCCCGCGCCGGGTCGGCCGCGGCCAACAAATCAAGGAGATGTGGACATGAAATTCGTCAAGACATTGATTCTGATGGTGGTTTGTCTTGCCATCGGCGCTGGCGGCGGTGCCTTTGGTGGGTACAAGATCGGTCTCGAATATGGGAAGAAGAGCGTTGTGGCCAAGGAAGAGCTTGGCAGGCTGAAGCAGGGTGGTACGTTTGAGGTGAAACCGCCGACGGCGGCGCCTGCCCCGGCGCCCGCTCCCGCACCCGTCGCTGCGCCCACGGCCGCGCCGGTCCCGACCGCTGCCCCGGCTCCGGCCGCGCCTGCCGCGACGTCCAACTGGGAACAGGTCGGCACCAAGAGCATGTCAGGCCAGCCCGTGATTGAACTGCCCGGCGAAGAGAAGGCTGCCGCTCCGGCTACCGCTGCCGCGCCGGCCCCCGCCGCGTCGCCTGCCGTTCCGGCACCGGCTCCGGCCCCCGCCGCGGCCCCCGCGGGCGACGGGACGGTCTATGCAATAAGCCCCGACGATTCGACGCTTGACTTCACGGGCTACAAGGACGTGATGGGCGACAAGATCGGCATGAGCGGCATGTTTGGCGAGTTTTCGGGCACGGTGAACGTGCCGGGCGACAATCTTGAGCAGATGTCCTTCGATGTCAGCGTCAAGACCGATTCGATCAAGACCGAAAATCCGATCTTGACCGGCGTGCTCAAGACCAGCCTGTTCTTTGACACGGCCAAGTACCCCGAGGCCAGGCTGGTGAGCCAGAAGATTGAAAAGCGCGGCGAACAGTACGTTGCGTTCGTGGCGTGGACCATGCTCGACAAGACCGTCGGCTATGAAATGCCGCTGACGGTCGTCAAGACCGACAAGAGGATCACGGCCACCTGCGAACAGCTCATTGACCGCAACAAGTGGGCCCTCGGCCCGGCCATCTACGAAAACGCGGAACTGGGCATCAGTATGCCGGTCCTTCCCGACGTCAAGGTCAAGTTTGAGATGACCGCGGACAAGAAGTAGGCGGCGGGGCGGCGGCGCTTTTTGACAGCCCCGCGCCCCGTCTGTTAGGATAAACAAGACCTCCGTGGGCGATTAGCTCAGTTTGGTTAGAGCGCCACGTTGACATCGTGGAGGTCGATGGTTCGAGCCCATTATCGCCCACCATATTTAAATCGCTGAATCGGCTGGACTTACAAAAGCCGTTACCTGCATGACAGCAGCGCAGCAAACCCTTGGACGAGTGTACAGTACACGTTTCAAGAGGATGCTGCCCATGAAAACGCCGAAACCTGAACGTCAAAAGGCCCCCGGACTTTGCTATCACAAAGCTCGGGGGCTTTACTATGTCCGCCTCAACCGTAGCACTCATTACCTGGGAGCCGACCTTCCCGAAGCCAAGAACCGTCATCGGATGGATATCGCAGAATGGCTCGCAAGGGGATGCGCGAAATATGCATTGGACACGGCAGCGGCTGTCTTGGGGCATGCCGAGATTTCCATGAGTGAGCACTATGCAGTGATTAATGATGCGCTTGCGACGGAAGTGATGCGCCGTATAGGGTGACGTAAGGCAAGTGCTTGCCAGCGCATCCCCGTCTGTACCCTGCACCCATTGAGGTTCGGAGCACTCCGACCTCATGGCCATGATACCGGCACCCCTCAAGATGCCCTGCTGAGCCCCGCAATTGACCCACAAGCCGCCTCAGGGTTTGCGGACGCCTTATTATGCCCTCCCACGCCCCAGTGCCTCTTGGGGCATCTTGGCCAGTATCGGGGCGGTTCCTTTTTCAGCGGCGGCAGACCGCATAAGGGAGAGAACTGCTGCGAACACCATCAACATGCGAGTCATTGAACCGTCCGTTCCTGTTCGTACAGCCGTATCGATTTCGAATGGCTATCGCTCAAGAGCCGGCCCGCCTCCCGGCGAAATGCCTGGGAGTTATATGCAGGAGTCGTGTGAAGGATTGCCCGTCATGAAACACTCCGGGCACGCACCCTGACCCCAACAAAGAGCAAGACGAGTGAAAGAGGGATCCATGCCAACGGCAGTTTCGGAACTACCTGTACGGTCGCCGTCTGTGACTGCACAGTGCTCGCGTCATCGGTAACTTTACACGCATAAACACCACTGTCATTAAGGGTTGCCGGGCACAAATCCAGCCAAGGTTCATCCGGTGCCGCCGTCAGGACGTTATTGTCTTTTGTCCATACAAAGTGCGGAATTCCAGTCGCGCCCCCAATCTCGACGGTCAAGCGATGACAGACACCATTCTCAATCATGGCCCATCGGGGCTGCTGCACGATTTCCAGGCGGTTAAAGACAATGCCCAGGTTGTTCCCATTCCAGCGCTCCGTTCCAACGCCTGAGCCACTACCCACGGGACTGTTCATGAGTACCGCCCTCGCATCGCCAATCGCATTTGGTTCCCAGCGCGCGAGTGTCGTGGACCCGCCGCCGTCCATGTTGATGCCGTTATAGGCGCCGAAGTGTTGCAGCCAAGCCCCGACTTCGGACCACGTCGCCCCCTGGCTGGCCGTTTGGCGCCCATCAATGACCATAAGCAGCACATAACGGCTGTCTTCAGACACACCTATGCCGGTGCGCGGGGCCAAATCTCCGCCCGGGTCCCCAAGTGTCCCATTTGTCAGGCAGTATCCAAATCCGCTCGCAGCCGTATGAATCGTGTCCACCGGCGTGGACGCCGTGGTCGGCGTTATGGACACCGTGCCGTCTGTCTTCGCTATCAAAGAAGGATAGTTGTTTCCAGGAGACACCAGGACGCCATCCGAAACCGCAAACCCCAGCAAATCGGCAGGTGTTTGCATAAACCAAGCCGAGAGGTTCCACGCATTCGCATTGATGGCCACAACCATCTTAATGCCCCCGCTGCGGGAGACGCGCATGAAATCGCGCGTGGTTTGGGTGAGGGTTTCGGTGCTGTTTTCCACCCACCCGGGGCCCCGGCCCGTTGTGTGGAATTTTAGTCCAGGCTCCAGCGTGTCCGCCTGAACACAATGGATATCCATGGGGCGCGGGGTTTCCACGTGAACATAGGCGTTACGAACACCCGGGCACAAGTAGGGCGCACCAGCCCAATCATACAACCCTGCCTGCGCCGAAGCAGCCTCAGAAAGAACAAACAGGGCTGATATGAGGACTGTTTCACAACAGTGGAGGAAAACATGCTTGGACTGTCTCATCTTGTGCCTAGTTCTTGGTTGAATTGTTCCGTGTCTTCTCATGACCGGTTCTCTCGATGTTTTCTATTTCACGGACTCGAACAGCCGCACAAGCTGTTGAAAGTCCGCGTCATTTCGCGCGGGATCAAACTGAAGCGCTGTCTCGGCGCTGATGAGCCCTTGGCGCTTGTTCTCGATAGATGCACGCAACTGCGGATCAGGCGTTGCAACGTAAATGGCGACACGGCTCGTCTTCTCGTGAATCTCCACGGCACCGTCTTTATGCGACCACTTCACATCGTAGACGCCGTCGGCATCCAGGCGAAAGACATCTTTCACGTTTTCAAGGTAAGACGGCAGGTGAAACCGCCACTTGGCTTTTCGGGGCAAACCAAACTTGAAGACCTTCTCTTGGGGATCCGGGACATAGTCCAGATCGAGCGCGAATAGCAATGCGGCACGGGGCCCGCATACCGACGCAATATCCCAATCCAGTTTGTCCTTGCCGCGCGTCAGACGCTCGAACCCATACGCGTCGCCCTCAAG
>CAIUWO010000950.1 GCA_903902895.1 Candidatus Hydrogenedentota bacterium
CACCACAGCTTCATTGAGCGCTCAATAGAGGCAGGTAACCTGCTCAGTGGAAACGGCGGATAGAACAAAACCTTCTATTCTCATCAGCATTTAACGTCGTCATCCTTTTCGTCATCTTCATCCTGGAGTCCTGGACACCACCCTCGGTCGCGTGCGCCCCGGGCAGCGAGCCTGAAGCGTCGCGGACACGCAGCGACGGCAGCGCTATGCTGCCTAGTCCGCGAGGGCGCCACCAGCGCCCGAAACGGCGGCGGCGGCGGCGGCGGCGGCGGCGGCGGTGGCCGCCTGGGCGTCGATGGCGCGGATGCGTCGATAGATCCTGGCGGCTTCCTCGTCGGATGTGACTCGGATCTCTCGGTAAACATTCCGCCCGTCGCACTGCCCACTGACAAACTTGGGGGTGACGGTCTTGAGCGAGGGGTTCGCTCCCTGCTCGCTGCTCTTATCTTGGGTGCAGGCCCTTTTCGCTGAGTTCGCTAGTCGGCTGAGCGGTCTCCGAGGTTCGGGCGTCTTCAGGGTAGCCCGCGCCGCCACGTCGGAGAGCTGCGGCTGCTGGGCGCACAGGAAGCGCGGAGAGAGAAGACATATGCAAATCGCCTTGAGGAAGTCCCTCCCCATCGGCCCCATCAGGCTCGCGTTCAAAAACCGCGATGCGTGGGGATCTTGGTCAGCAGGAAACGTGTAGACCATGTCGCGCTGGTCGGACTCGAAAAAGAACTTGTATTGCATCTGGGTGAACAGCACTATCGGGCAGCCATGAGCATACATCGATGCAAGGACCTGGGGCGCGCGATATCCACAGTGCCAGAATCTCCCAGGAGGAAATGCCCCGTTTGTTTTGGCTTCCGAAGCCAAAACCTGTTGGCCATTTGCGTTTGTAAAGTACGGGTCCGTATTACCACAGACGTTGAGCTCTTCCCTGACAAGTATACCCCCTACAGCTATGGGTTTTTCTGAATTGGAAATCACTGGCTTATCAAGGGCATCTGCAATGTAGGTAACAAGAACAACATATCGAAACTGGATAGCTGGCTCGTGATCATCTGACATGCGCAAAGCATGAAATGCTCTATTCACGGCTGGATTGTTGGCCAACCGAGTTTCGAATGTATGCTCCCAGCTGGGGTGAGTGCCCAAAATTTCAGCCATTTCTAGCAAGGTTGCGGTCGGTTGAATAATCGTGTACAAAAGTGGATGCATGCACTTGCTGCTGATCTTGGAGAGTGTCGGTCTTTCAACTGTTTGGATCGCAAGGCCATTTCTGGCAGTTTCGCCTTGCAAGGAAAGAGTCCACGGTCTTATGCGATCATTTAAGTATTGTTCATTTCGTTCAAGCCTTTGGTCGTCCATCTGATCGTCATGATCAAGCTCTTCGATCCCTGAATCCGACTCATCATCGGATGTATCGACTAGTTGTGCAATTTGTGCAGGTTCGTACGTTCTGATCGGACGAACATCGTCTCGAGTAGCAAACGAAGCCATTTCGACTGATTTGAATTTTCAAGCTTGCTTCTCGGGTCCCTACGGCCGGCAAGAGGCCTCGGGCAATAATTACCGGCGAATATAATAGGCCTCTTACCGGCACGGTACCGGTACAGCAATGTAATTGCTACCGCACGCTGCGGCCGCCGGGCAGCCTTCAGGGCCTCAGTGGCTGACTCGGAACCAACTCTTGAACGGTCACCCGGCCCCGGCGGGCACAGGCGGGCGCCGGCTGGCCCGGGCCGGAGTCACGGTGCCAGTGGATCCCGTAATCAAAACTAAATTCAAAATGACAGAAATCACTTGAATGCTGTCAGCGTTGCTTAAGGCAGCCCACCTACGGAGTGGCACAATCGGCGGCCCCCGCGGTAAGAATCCGGCCGGTCGGGGCGGTATGGTCACGTCCTTCACGAAATTCCTTAGGGCCCGGCAG
>CAIUWO010000951.1 GCA_903902895.1 Candidatus Hydrogenedentota bacterium
ATATACACCAGCAGCAGCACCCCAATCGTGAGGATCAGCCCGACGATGGGACCGCCGACCCGCAACTCCTCCCAAACCAGCGCCCTAACCCTGCTGTTCATGATGATGCCTTTCCTCTCAGGCCCACGCCTGATCCATGCCCTTCACCTGCGCCCCACATGGCTGTCCCACATGAAGAGAACCCCACCCTGCCCTCCCCTTGCCAAGGGGAGGGAGAAGAAAGGGCTGCCCATGCGCCTCTTGATATCGGCAAAAGCCGACCGGGGGGCGTGCCTTCAATCCCCCTTCGAAGGGGGGGCCACGCTTCCAGCGTGGCGGGGGATGTTGTCTTCATGCCCATCCCTCCGGCGTTAGGCCGTGGCCCGCGCCACAAAGATCGCCTCCAGTGTCGGCACGACCGACTCGATGACCTCGCAGTCCGCGGCGTGGGCCGCGCTCACGAACATCCCCTCGTCGCCTTCGCAGACGAGGCTCCATTCGCGGCCGTCGCCGATGGCGTGGATCACGCCGGGCAGGGTCGGCCGTGCGGCGCCGACCGCCTTGGCGCGCACGATGTACTTGCGGTGCCGGGCCTTGACCTCGTCCATGGTCATGTCGAGCACGACCTTGCCCTCGTGGATCATCGCCACGTGGTCGGCCACGCGCTCCACCTCCTCCAGCAGGTGCGAGGAGAACACGACGGTGCGCCCCTCGTCGGCCACGGTGCGCACCACGGCGGCCAGGATGTGCTGGCGCGCGACGGCATCGAGGCCCGAGGAGGGCTCGTCGAGCAGCAGCAGTTCGGGCCGGTGCGCCAGCGCCGCCAGCAGCCCCGCCCGGGCCAGTTCGCCCCGCGACAGGTTGCCGATCTTGGCGTCCGCCGCCAGGCCGAACTCGTCGCGCAGCTTTTCGGCGAAGGCCGGGTCCCAGTTGGGATAGAAGGCCTGCGTGTAGCGCATCAGCTCCTTCACCCGCATCCAGCGCGGCAGGTCACGGTCCTCCGACAGATACCCGATGCGTCCCAGCACGGCGGTCGGGTCGTACACCGGGTCAATGCCGAACACGCGCACCGAGCCGGTCTTGGCCTGATAGGCGCCCAGCAGGTGCTGGATCAGCGTGGTCTTGCCCGCGCCGTTCTCGCCGACCAGCCCGAACACCTGGCCCTTGCCCACTCGCAGCGAAACGTCGCGCAGCGCCTCCTTCTTGCCAAAGTGGCGGGAAAGTCCGGTTACTTCAATGATGGTGTCCGTGTCATTGGCGCTCATGGGATGCCTCCTCGTTGCCTTCCGCTCTGGGTTCAATGCGCAGGTCGCGGTCGCGCTCGCGCAGCAGTTCAATCACCCGTTCCAGTTTAAAGCCCAGGTTGCGCGATTCGGCCACCAGGGCGTCAATGCGTTCCGAAAGAATGCGGCGGCATTCCGCGTCCGAATAGGGGACGGGCCGTTCCGCCACATAGCAGCCCGAGCCCCGTTTTGTGAAGATGAGCCCCGCCGATTCCAGTTCCCGGTAAGCCCGGACCACGGTGTTGGGATTGACGAGCAACTGCTGCGCCAGGGCCCGCACCGAGGGCAGCTCGTCGCCCGGCCCCATTCTGCCGGTGGCAATGAGATGTTTGACCTGACGCACCAACTGGAAATACATCGGCGTGCCGTCGCTCTGGTTAATCGAGATAAGCACGATACGGTCTCCTTGTCGATTGACTGTATCAATACAGTAACACAGTTTTTGCAATCTGTCAAGGGGAGGGGCTGGGGTCTTGGGTTTCGGGTCTGGTGCGGCGAGTCATCCTGATGGAGTCTTATGTTTGAGCCACCAGACCCGAAGAACTACAGTCATTGCGAGTAGGATGAAGTCCGGCGCGGCAATCTCTTGCACGCATGAGGCTGTGGGTACAAGAGATTGCTTCGCTGCGCTCGCAATGACGGATCTTCGATGGTTTTGTTATTTGTGACTCACCACACGAGGGGGTAGGGCATTGAAGCGCACGCCCTTGCGGCGGGCGTGGATGCCCTCCAGAGGCGGACAAGCCCGCGTTCGCGGGCATGATGGAAGCGGCGGCTGTTTGCCGCCGCACGCCCGGCACAAGGCCGGGCGCTGCTTACACGCAGAGCTTCAGGGACGGGTCCCCGGCGGCGTCCATGCCTTCGCCGGTGAGGCCCAGGGTGAGGCGTGAATCCCCCGCGGCGGCGATCATGGCCCCGTTGTCCACGCAGTAGGTGAAGGGCGGCAGAAAGACCTCGGCGGGCAGTTCGAGCGCGCGCTGGCGCAGCAGCGCGTTCGCGGCGACGCCGCCCGCAATGACGAGGCGTTCCAATCCGGTCTGGTCCAGCGCCTGCCGCGTCTTGAGGATGAGCGTGTCGATGGCGGCCGCCTGAAAACTCGCGGCGAGGTCGGCCACGTTCGCGCCGGGATTGTCGCGGGTCGCATAGAGCACGGCGGTCTTGAGCCCGCTGTAGCTGAAGTCGAGCGTGTCCTGGCGCTGCATGGCGCGTGGAAAGGCATAGGCCCGGGTGTTGCCGCCCTCGGCCGCTTTTTGAATCGACGGTCCGCCCGGATAGGGCAGGCCCAGCAGCCGCGCCACCTTGTCGAAGGACTCGCCCACCGCGTCGTCGCGGGTGGTGGCCAGCAGTGCATAGACATGCGGCGCGGCGCAGTGGATGATCTGCGTGTGCCCGCCGCTCACCACGAGGGAGAGGAAGGGAAACTCGGGGGCCTTTTCGCCGAGAAAGGCCGAGAACAGGTGCCCCTCGATGTGGTGTATGGGCACAAAAGGTTTGTTCCACGCATAGGCCAGGGCCTTGGCGAAGCCCAGCCCCACCAGCAGCGAGCCCATCAACCCGGGGCCCCGGGTCGCCGCGATGGCGTCAATCGGCGGGGCGCCGTCGGGGCCGCGCTCCAGCCCGGCGTCGCGCAGGGCCGCCTCCACCAGTTGATAGATGATTTTTGTGTGCTGGCGCGAGGCGATCTCGGGGACCACGCCGCCAAACTCGCGGTGCACGTCGATTTGCGAGGCGACCAGGTTGGACAGGACCTTGCGCCCGTCGACCACCACGGCCACGCCGGTTTCGTCACAGGAAGATTCAATGCCCAGCACAACACTCATGGCAGCAACTCCGATACGTGAACCAGTTCAATCCCGCGCGCCGACAGTTGGGGCAGCAGTTCGCGGAGCACCGCGACGGTGCCGCGCCGGAAATGGCCGATGCCGACGGCCGCGCCGCGCTTCTGCGCCCCGTCGACCAGCAGTTCAAACTGGCGGCGAATATAGCCGGGCGCGCTTTCATTGTCCAGAAACACATCCCGGTCGGCGGCGCGCACGCCCAGTTCCATCGCCGCGGCGTGCCCGGTCGACCGTCCCGTGGTCCGGCTGTCAACGAAATATAACCCTTTGTCGCGCACCACTTCCATGAACCAGCGCGTGCGCGCATAGTCCTGGATGAACTTTCCGCCGGTGTGGTAGTTGATCCCCTTGGCGCCGGGCACCTGCGACAGCGCGTCCAGCGTCAGCCGGTGGATGGCGTCCCGGTCCATGCTTGTGTCCAACTGCCCCGTCACCGCCCGAATGCCCTTGACCGCCGTTTCCATGGGCATGTGGAGCATCACCTCAAAGCCTTTTGCCACGGCGCGCTGCGCCGTGTTTCGCGCCGACGGCGTGTTTGGCAAAATCGCCAGCGTCACCTTCGGGTCCAGTTCCAGGGCCTGTTCGGTGTCCGAACCGCCATATCCGCCGTCATCCAGGATGACCGCCACCTGCGGCCGGCCGCCCTTGGCCGAGGCCACCAGCATCCGCTCCGGCAGTGCCTCCGCAGCAGCCTCTTTCTGCGCCGCCTGCGCCGTCGGCGCGGCCGGGACAGCATCCGGTTTCGGAGCTTCGACCTTCTCCTTCTCCTCCAGCATCGACAGTCGGTCCTCTCCAGGGGAAACGCCGATATCCCAGCGAATCTCCGGCTTTGGCGCTGCCGCTTTCTCGGGCACAGACGCGGGCGCGGGCTCCGGTATTGGTTCGGGCTGCACGGGCGGTTCCGGCGCGTTCACGGGTGCAGGTGCTGGTTCAGGAACCGGTGCCGGTTCGGGTGCCGCCACGGGTTCCGGCGCAGGCTCGGGTGCCGCCACGGGTGCCAGGGCAGCTTCGGGCTGGGGTGTGGGTTCGGGCAACGGTGTCGGCTCCGGTATCGCTTCGGGCTGCACCACCGGCACCGTCACATCCACGGGCGCAGGCAGGGGTTCTGAAACCGGTTCTGGCTGCGGTTCCGGCATTGGCTCCGGCAGGGCTATCGGCTCAGGCATCGGCTCCGGTGCCGCCACTGGTTCCGGCGCACTTGCGGGGGCGGGAGGTTCCGGCATTGGCTCCGGCAGGGCAGGGGGCGCAGCTTCGGGTGCCGGTATCGGCTCTGGTACGGGCTCGGGTGCTACTACCGGTTCCGGCGCAGGTTCCGGCGCTGGCTGCGCCTCAGGCAGGCCTGCGGGGGCGGGAGGTTCGGGCAGGGGCTCCGGCAGGGCCGGTGGAGCAGCTTCGGGTGCCGGTATGGGTTCTGGTGTGGGCTTTGGCGCGGGTTCGGGTGCCACTGCCGGTTCAGGCACGGCTGCGGGCTGGGGTGCGGGTTCCGGTTGCGACACAGGGGTCGGTATTTCTTCGGCCAGGAGCGTCTTCTGCTCCGCCATGCCCTCGTCCATCGGCGGTTCGCTGCCCTGCAATTCCATTGGATGAATCACGGCGGATGCGATAATCCGGCTTTGCTGGGCAATCCGAATGTGCGCCGAGCCCTGGGTGGTGCCGCGCTCCTCGATAACGCTTAGCCGCTGTCCCGCCAGGTTCGTCACCAGCCGTGACCGCAACTTTGGCCAACTCAGGTCGGGCGGCAGCGTCACGTCGTAGCACTGGTATTTCCACTGGCCCTGCCGGTCCGAGCGCATTTCGGCCACCATCCGCTGCACATAGGTTGGCGGCACCGTGCTTTCGACCAGCGCCCGGCTGACGGCATCCTCGGCCACGGGCGGCAACACCGGCGGCGGGAGCGTGGGCGCAGAGGTGATGCCAGACTTGGCTGCGGGCGCGGGCTTGGACACGGGCGCGGGTGTGGGTGTGGGTTCAGGCGGCGGCGCTTCAGCAACCGTTATTGGCGCGGTTTGCCACTGCCGCAGGACCATGTTCGCCGTGCCCCCAAGAATAGCGAGCAGGAGAAGGGCCAGCAGGAGGATAAGGATGTGATGGGCCTCGACATTGCCTTTTCGGGGCCGCCGACGCAACGGGGGGGGCGGCGCGGGCAGTTTTGCCGGGGGCACCCTTCTGGTCCCATTGTCTTGATTGCGCTTCATGCCCGATGTTCATTCCCAGCCCGGCATGCCGGGCAGTGACTTCAGCCCGTCTGCACGTCCACCCATTCCACACCCGCCAGGGAATGTCCCAAGAAGCGGGCACCCACCCGCGCAAAGGTCGCCGGAGAGTCGCTCACCAGAAAACGGTGTGTTCCCGGGGCCGTTCCCCCGCGCAGCAGGCCCGATTGGCACAACACCGCCTCCACCGCCTTGGCCGTCTCCTGGGCGCTGTCCACCAGCCGCACCCCGGGTCCGGCCGCCCCGGCAATGGGGCCGCGCAGGAGCGGATAATGCGTGCAGCCCAGCACCAGCGTGTCAATGCCGCGGGCGGCAAGTCCTGTGAGGTACTTGTTCGCCACGCTGCGGGGCAGTTCGCCGCGGGTCCAGCCCTCCTCGGCCAGCGGCACAAAGAGCGGACAGGCTTGTGAATAGACCCGGATGGACGGGTTGAGCGCGGCAATGGCCCGCGTGTAGGCGCCGCTGGCCACGGTGCCGGCGGTTCCGATCACGCCGACCCGCCCGTTCCGGCTGCGGCGCACCGCCTCGCGGGCACCCGGATCCACCACGCCCACCACGGGGACGGGCAGTTCGGCGGCCAGCGTTTCGAGGGCGTAGGCGGAGGCCGTGTTGCAGGCCACCACGAGCAGTTTGATGCCGCGCTCGGTCAGCCGGGCCGCGCAGGAGCGCGCATAGCGGATTACCGTGTCGGCCGATTTGGTGCCATAGGGCACGCGGGCGGTGTCGCCGAGATAGCAGAGATGCTCCTGGGGCAAGCGCTGCGCGATTCGCTTGAGCACCGTGAGGCCGCCCACGCCGGAATCGAAAATGCCGATGGCCCGATCCGCCGATCCCGCCCGTGTCATTGCTCGGCCGCCTGAATCCAACTGGGGTCGGGAACGAGGGGCTGGCTGAGGTCCAGGTGCGCCGGGAATCCGTCGGTCGGCGGCGCGCCCTCCACCAGGAAACGAACCTGTTTGACTTCGGTCTTGTCCTGGCCGCGCAGCGCGGGCTGGGTCACCGTGCTGACGATGCCGCAGACCAGCATGCCCTCCACACCCGCGCTCTTGAGCCGCGCATGGGCCAGCGCCACCTCGCTGGAGAAATCCACCACCAACTCGCCCGAATCCAGCAGGTACAGCCCGCGCAGGCGCGCGTTGGCGGGAAGGATGGGGGCAAACCCGTTCTGCCGGGGGCCGCCGATCAGGCCCGCAATGGCGCGGCGGCAGTTCTCCACGGTGCTGCCTGAAAATTCAATCGTGGCCGGCTCCGGGGCGAGCCCCTGCCCGTTGTCGCCGGAAAAGTAGAGTTGAATCTCCTTGGTGCCGGCCGATGCCGCGGGCTGCGGCTTGGGCAGCGCGGTGTTGTCTTCAGCCGTTGGGGAAACTTGGAAGGAGGCCAGCGGCGACTGTCCGTTTCGCAGCATCTCGTTCACCAGCATGGCAATGACGAAGCACAGAACGAGCGTGGCCATGGCCCAGACGGCCAGGCCCAGCCGGGTGAAGACGCGTTTTCTTGTGTAATATCCCACGGGGGCGTGTCCTCAGCGTTGCGCGTTGACGTCGGCCACCGCCGCCGCCAGCGCCTTGGCCATGCGGTCCACCAGGGCGCCGCGCTGCTCTTCGGCGGTCAGCATGGCCTCGCCATCGGCCTGGTTCAGTGAGCCCAGTTCCACAAGCAGGCAGGGCATTTTGGCCGCGCTCTGGAGCCGGAGCGGCACGGTCCGCACGGCGACCACGGGGGCGTCGTCACCGGCGGCGAGCGCCTTGGCCATGGCTTTGGCCACCGCTTTTGCGCGGGCCGCGGCGGCGGCCAGATCGCCGCCTTCCGCCGGAATGGGAGCATGGTAAATCTGAATCAGCGGGGCCTGCGGGGACAGGGCCGCGCCGGTGTGCAGGCTGACAAGCAGCCCGGCCGACTGTGCGGCCGCGGCGGCCACACGGTCACTGACCGACATTTCCCGGTCCTCTTTGCGGGTTGGGGCGGCCGACAGGGTGCCCGTTTCAGCGAGCGCCTTTTCAAAGCGGGCCACCAGCGCGGCCGTGACGGCCTTTTCCGCCGTGCCGTTGGGACTCATCGTTCCCGTGTCTCCGCCGCCGTGCCCCGCATCCAGGGCAACATGCCTGATCGGGCCTTTCGGCACCGCAGCCTGCGGCGCGGGGGCGGCGGCGGGTGCGACGGCGCCCGGACCGGGCGGCGTCGTGACCGGCGGGGTGGTCGGAGACGGTTCTTCCGGGGCGGTGACGGGGGCCGCCGGGGGCGGCGCCAGTTCCAGCGTTTTCAGCAGCGTTTTGGGGTCTTCCGTTTCCTCCGGAGCCTCTTCCGGAGTGGACGGGGCGATGGCCTGGCCGTCCACGGGCCGGTCGCTTCGCGAGAGGGAAACCTGGAAACCCTGCTCAAAGAACCTGGCCGCATCGTCGAGCGAGATGTAGGCGTTTTCGTATTCGGTCACGACCGGGTGGGCCAGCGCGAACCGCACTTGTCCCGCGGCGACGGCCGTGTCGTTGATGCCGGCGAGCGCCCTTGCCCCGCCGAGGGATATCTCCACGCTGGGCCCCTCCAGGCGGACCTTGCCGCCCATCTGCTCGGTCAACTGGCTGAGCGAGACATAGGGCACATTCTGGTAGGTCTTGAGCGCGGCGTTGAGGCGCACCATTTCACCGCCCATTTCGCCGGTGAAAAGGGCGGTCTGCTGGGCGGCGGCCGTGGCGGCCCAGCACGCGGCGCACACCAGGCACGCCGCCATGCACTGTCGTATAGTTCGGGGATGCACGATTACCCTGCCGATGGTCGTTCGAGAAGGCTGCAAGAGCGAGCGGTTCGCGGCGCGAACCGCTCTGCGGTATATTAACCGATACGGGGCGGGGCGTCCAAACGGGCGCACAAAGCAAGCAGGCCCCGCCGGGAAGGCGGGGCCTGCGAAACACACATAATCTCGAGGCCCGGTTTCATGGTGCCGGGCCGTTTACAGCGCTTACACGCCGTCGGCGTTGCCCGTCAGAAGGCGCCAGGCATTGTCCTTGTCCTTCTTGAACACGAGTTCAACGCTGACCGAGCCGGCGGGGCTGGAAAGGTCGATCGGGTACACGGCGATGGTGCCGTCGCTCTTCTTAGTAAGCTGCATGTTTTTGAGGTCGCAGGTGCCGTCATCGGCATAACCGGAATCGAGACCGGCTTCGGCAAGCGCTTTCAGCTCAGCCTTGCCGCCCACTTCCGGGTGGTCAAAGTCTTCAGAAACCACCGCGAAGAGCATTTCAATGTCTTTGGCTTCCAGTGCCTTCTTCACGACCAGCACCTGATCGCCGACCAACTGCTCGTCCGACTTCTTGGTGCCCGTGGCGCAACCGGCGACCAGCACCATGACCAAAACGCACAGCATCCCGTACTTCACAAACTTTGCCATCTCTGTTCATCCTTTTTCTGGTTGGTTGGACATCAGCCCCGCTGCCCGACATGACTCCACGGCAGGGCTGCACGAAACGCGGACAGGGTAACAAATAGACCCGGCCAGAGGCCAGCCGGTTTCACCTGGCGCCAAAAAGGCGAAAATATGGCAGCCATGCATCTTTTGGCGCGGATAGGCCCGGCCCGCGCAGTTGACTTCACGGCGTCCGCCGGGCACAATGCGGCCCATGCTGAACCCCCACGAGCACTATATGCGCATGGCCATGCGCGAGGCCGAGCGCGCCATGGAGGCCGGAGAGGTCCCCGTGGGCTGCGTCATTGTCCACGAGGACCGCATCATTGCCAAGGGCCACAACCAGCGCGAGCTCCTGCAGGACCCCACGGCGCACGCCGAACTGCTCGCCATCACGGCGGCGGCGACCCATCTTGGGTCGTGGCGGCTTGAAAACACCCGGCTTTACGTCACGCTCGAGCCCTGCCCGATGTGCTCCGGGGCCATCATACTGGCCCGCATTGCCGAGGTCTATTTCGGCGCCGCGGACCCCAAGGCGGGCTGTTGCGGCACGCTGATGAACCTGCTGGAGGACAAGCGCTTCAACCACCAGCCGACGGTGGAGGGCGGCGTGCTTGCCGGGGAATGCGGCTCCATGCTGTCCAGTTTTTTCAAAGAGATCCGGCTGCGCCAGAAAAAGGCCGCCGATTCGGCCGAAAACTGAGCCACAGGGCATGCCTTACAGACAGAACCGCAACCAACCGCAGGAGCGCCGCCCGTGAGCGAGAACTATCCCAAGCTCCCCGACCCGGCAACGCCCGTTCGCCCCTCCCTGCCGGGATATCTTCGCGCCTTGCTGCGACTGGGCGGCGCGCTGGCGTACAGTGTGCTGTGCGCCCTGCTTGGCTGGGTGATCTATCCGGTGGAATGGATTGCGCCCGGCAGGGCGAGGGCCGTGCGCACCGGGCTGTCGCGGCGGTGGATGCGCGGGGTGCTCTGGTTCATAGGCACCCGCATCGTGGTTCGTGGCCCGTTGCCCAAGCCCCCCTACTTTATGGTGCTGAACCATCCCTGCTGGCTGGACCTGTTCGTGATGACCGTTGTTCTCGATGTCCGCCTTGTGGCCGAAGCCCAGTTGAAAACCGCCCCTATTGTGGGCATCCTTTTCCGGGGGCTGCACCCGCTTTTTGTGAAACGCACACAGGAGGACACACCGCGCATCACAGACGCCGTGATTGAGGCGCTGCGCGCCGGTGACAGCGTCATCTTCGCGCCGGAGACGCCCGTGCTTGACGCGCC
>CAIUWO010000952.1 GCA_903902895.1 Candidatus Hydrogenedentota bacterium
CAGGCCTAACCTCAGGGTCCCATCCGTCGCTTCGCCAGCGACCCCACCGCCATCAACACCCCCGCAAACGCCAGCGTCGTGTGGTCGCCCTTGCTATCCATCGGCGTCGTGCTCTTGTTGCAGCCCTGGCAACCGGTTCCGTTCCCTCCCTCGCCTTCTCCCTCGCCTTCACCCTCCGCGGGTGCCGGATTCACAGTGACAGTCGCCTGCGCCGTGGCAGGCACCGGCTGACGGTTTCCGGCGGCATCCTCGGCAACAGTGTAGAACGCGTAACTGTGGCCCGCCTCACCAACAAAGGAGAAGGTGCCCGCCTGCGTCTCGGTGGTAAGGGGTGCATACGCATCGCCATCCTGCGATGCATACAACGTGTACGCCAAAACGCCCGAGTCGGCATCGGCGCCCGTCCACTGCACCTCAAAAGTGGGCGTGTCCACCGCCGGGGGAAGCGGCGCGGCCGTGCTGTCCGGCAGCGTCTTGTCTATTGTGTTGGTCCACACCGGGGTGCTGATAGGCTCGTTCATGTCAAACTGGATGCTTGCCTGGGTGCTGATTTCATCCCCCGTGTTCAGGTCGTTTCGCGGACGCACACTGAACGACACGGCCCCTTCGCCGGCGGGGGGAACGGTGTTGGGCGGCAGGAAGCCGGCCGTAAAGTCATCGGGCGGCGCCAGCGTATCCGCGTCCAGCGTGCTGAAGCTCCAACGCACCATCCCCGCGGCAAGGTCAAGCCATGCATGAACGCGCACGACAAGGTTCTGACCGGGACGCAGGTCCACGTCCGTTGTGAAGTCTTGGCTGGTAACGGGCAGTGACACTTCACGATCCCCAAATCGAAACGTGTCAAACTGGACGGAACCCAGGTCCAGCATGTCGGTGTCCAGCATGCCGTCCACGCGCACTTCGGCCGCCGCGAGGGCCGCCGTCGCCAGATTCTCAAAGCGGATTGTGTAGTTCATCACATCCGCCCCGCCGATGTATCGCGGCTCACCCGCGCCGGAGGGACCCTGGATGTCATTGGGATCGTAGGACGTGAGAAAGTCCGTCTTTCCGCCGTTGCCAACCTTGTCCAGCGTCTTGGACTGGTCTTTCTTCAGGTAGTAATTATAGTCGTCCGTGACAACCAGCCATTTGTTCTTGAAATTCCCGTTCACCTGCAAATAGCCTTTTGCCGCGAAGTTGTGGTTCTTCTCCACGGGCTCGTAGAAGAGGTTGTCCACCTTCTTCATCTTGGTGATTTCGGCCTTGTAGAAATACGAGTCCATCTGGTAGCACGTGCCGTCGGGCGCCTCCAGCATGTACGCCGTGTGCGACGTCGCATCGAGGCCCGGAAGCGTCATGATGTCGAACGAGTCCACGCGCACGGCCTTCCATCCTTCCGGCAGCAGGCCCGAGCCGCGAATGGCCTCCACCATGGCATTGGCGCTGTTGCCGCAGGCGACCATCGTGTGGTCAACGTTGTTCTTCGTGCCCGCACCGCGCGTAAAGGCATAGCCGGGCGCCTTGGTGCGGACCAAATCCACAATAGGGCCCAGCACGGACTCATGCGGGCCGTACTCGCACGGCTTGGCCATGAGCTCCCAGTCATGCTGTCCCGGATTGTCATTGGCAATCGTGCTTCGGTAGAGATGGCCGTTCTTGAAATACACCGGCGCCGCGGTCGCGGCCGCGCACGCCAGCAGAGCCGCCAGCGCGGCGGAGAGAATCGCTCGAATGGAATGGGTGCTGTTCATGACGGTTCCCCTATTTCTGGTGCACGCCGACCCAGTGCGGCGTGACGGCGATTGAACCCTCGCGGTCCAGGCGGAACGTGACGGGTATCTTGATGACC
>CAIUWO010000953.1 GCA_903902895.1 Candidatus Hydrogenedentota bacterium
ACGAAAGGTTGAAACCATGACCGAAAGAACCCCCTTGACTGATACCGGAATCACATGTTACAATCATCACATGGGAAACATAATCGACACTCTGAAAAAACTGATTAGTGAACGGGGAATCTCACATGCCCGCATCGAGCGAGAGTGTGGAGTGAACCGGATTTCCATTGGCAGGTTCATGAGCGGGAAGACTTCTCTTTCGTTGGATCAAGCCGAACGGTTGGCGGAATACTTCGGGTTGGAACTGACACCCAAAGCAGACCCGCCCCAGGGGGGCAAGTAACATGGCAAGCCTCAAGAAGAAATCCACCACCCGCGACATGCCGCCGGATGCGGAGATGTTCACCAAGAAGGGCGCTACATATGCCCGTTGGCGCGACCGCAACGGTAAGACGCAGACTGGCCGCGTGAATTCGGCCGGCCGGGTCGTTGTCGAAAGCGCAACCTGGTACGCCAGGATAACAAAGGCCAACGGGGCACGCGTGGATTTGCCGACCGGATGCCGTGATAAATCGGCCGCGGCTTCGCGCATGGCGCAGTTTGTCCGAGAGGTGGAGCAGATCAAGGGCGGTATCATCACGGAACAGGAAACGAGTCTCGCCAAGGAAATGGGCGCAAACGTGACCACCGCGATTACCGCCTACAAAGCGCACATGAAAGCCCTTGGCATGTCCAAGTCGCATGAGTACAACGTGAACATGTACCTGACCGCCAGTGTCAAGGAAATGGGCTGGAGGACGCTGCGCAGCCTGTCGGGCTCCGAATTGTCGGCATGGCTGGACATGCGGGCCATCACGCCAGACGCGCGAAGGAAACTCATGGGTGCGGTGACGCACAACAAGGTCATCATAGCATGGTCGTGCTTCGCGGACTGGCTGGTCAAGGATAAGCGCATCCCGTGCAACCCGTTCACCGGTCTTTCGAAGCGGGACGCACATTCAGACCGGAAGCATGTCCGGCGAATGTTGACCGACGAAGAACTGGTGAAACTGTTTGCCGCTGCCCAATCGCGCCCAATGAATGAAGCCCTGAAGGGCAACAAGGGCCGCGGCAAGGCACAAAAGAACGCCAAGGCCAAGCTGAGCGACACCACCAAAGACCGTCTCTTCTGGCTTGGGCGAGTGCGCAGCATAGCCTATCGCGTTGCCGCATCCACGGGCTTGAGGTTAAAAGAATTGCGGTCCATCCGCTTGGGTGACGCGGTTCTGGATGGCGCCACTCCGCACATGCTGCTGCGGTCTGAAAATGAAAAGAACCGGCAGGGGTCTACAATCCCTGTTCCGGCCAGTCTGCGTCCCATGCTTGCCGAATTTGCCAAGGAACGGATACAGCGCCTTGCCTCTGGCCGCGACATGCTGCCCGGTGCTTTCGCCCTGGACCGCCTCTTCCCCATTCCCGCCAAGATGTGCGACGTTATCGCCGATGACTACCGGGCGGCAGGGATAGACCCCGTGGACGCTTCGGGCCGATGCGTTGACTTCCACGTCCTGCGCTCCGTGTTCGCCACCCGTTTGGCACAGGCCGGAACTCCGGTTCATGTCGCGCAAAAGCTGCTGCGTCACAGCGACCCCAAGTTGACGCTGAACATCTACACGCACACCCGTCTTGAGGATATGGCTGTTGCAGTCAATTCTCTTCCCGATTTTCCAGCCCTCATTGCAGAGAAGTGCAAGATTGCCGCAGAGTGCGGAAATTCCGTTGCCCCAACGGTTGCCCCAACCGACTGCGTTTCTGGTCAGAAGTATGCAGATTATGGCCGTTCCATCCCGAAAAGACATGAATGGGGAACAAATGGGGAAGAATGCGTTATGACCGCTGATAGCGGAGGTATTCAGAATATGGCAGAAGAAAGAAATGGTGCGCCCAGCGGGGTTCGAACCCACGACCTCTTGCTTCGGAGGCAAGCGCTCTATCCAGCTGAGCTATGGGCGCGCATTGAGTGTCAATTTTAGC
>CAIUWO010000954.1 GCA_903902895.1 Candidatus Hydrogenedentota bacterium
CCGGAGGCGGCGGACGCGGAGAAGGCCCAGGAGGCCATGGAAAAGGTTCATGAAGCGCGGAGGCTTCTTGACCAGGTCAGGAAAGAGCATCTAACAGACATTAGGCAGATCGATTTGGATAGTGTTGTCGATTTCTTCGACAAACATGTTCGCAAGCATGCCCGACCGTCTGAAACCGCGGCATTCGACACGCTGGCAAAGACGGCCCAGCGGTGCATTGACAGAAAAGACAGGGACTTTGAGCATCACCTTGACGAACTAAGGACAAAGAACTTCGCAATCCTGTGGCGTCAGGATTGGTTCGTCGTCGAGCGTTTCAAATCACTGAGCGGTTCGCCGCACCTTTTCGCCGACAGGCATGCTTTCGAGGATCTTGTCCAAAGGGGTGCACAGTTCATGCGCAATGACGATATTGACAAGCTCCGGGCCATTGTTGGACAGCTCTATGGCATGCGCATTGGTAGCAATTCCGAAGACGACATGTTTGAAGCGGCGAATATCATCAGGGGATGACGTATGGCGAAGGACTTATGGTTGCCCAATGGGTATGAGCTGACCGACGGCTCTAGAATCCGCTCGCTCCTCTTTTCGGGGGAGGACTGGCAGATCTTCAATACACAGGAGGCGGGAAGCGTCCTCCTTGTCGGCTTCGATTTGGCCCAGAAATGGTGCGATACGGGATTCATCGAGGAGTCCATGCTCGGTACAAGTGCCTTCGGTACGGTAGCCTTTCGCAGCCTGACAAGCCAAAAGCAATATGCGATGCTGCCCGTCGAAAATGGAAAATCACCCGACAGCATGGCGGATGCCTTGGCGTTTTCGTCTGCGCTTAAGGAATCCCGAAAACTGTCACAGGAGGCATCCTTCCATGACGCGATTTACGTTGAGCAGTATTCCCGGCTGCTTCCGACATACACGCTGACCCCCTGCGTCGAAGATGAAGTAGTCTTGGGAACGTGGATTACCGGCGGCGTGGTAATCTCAACGACGTCATTTAGGCGATTGACCAATCTCACGGGGTATATGCCCCCGTCGGACCTGGCAGAGATCGTCGAAGCAGCGGGACTCGATTTCCCGATCGATGCGGGTCTGCTTGCCAAACGAAAGTCGGGCCAGCGAACGCGGGCCGACGAAAAGATCGCTGATGACGAGGCTGCTGCGGGGCCAGAACCATCACAACGGCCCAAAGTCAGGACAGAACCCCGCGTGTTCTCACTCCCGGGACGGCCACTGCTTGAAAGTTTCTTTAACGAACATGTAATAGACATTATTGACCATGCCGAGCAATACCAGTCTATGGGCATTGAGTTTCCCTCCGCAATCGTCCTGCACGGGCCTCCGGGCTGCGGTAAGACGTTCGCCGTGGACCGGCTTGTGGAGTTCCTTGACTGGCCTAGCTTTTCAATTGATTCAGGAAGCGTTGGCAGTCCCTACATACATGAAACAAGCAAGAAGATATCCGACGCCTTTGACAAGGCCATCGATTCGGCACCTTCAGTCATGGTCATTGACGAAATGGAGTCATTCTTGTCAGACAGGCGGACGGGCACGGCTTCCGGTCTCCACCACATCGAGGAAGTAGCCGAGTTTCTCAGAAGCATCCCGGAAGCCATCAAGAACAGGGTTCTTGTCATCGCCATGACGAACATGATTGACGTGATCGATCCGGCGATTCTCCGCCGGGGGCGCTTTGACCATATTATTGAAGTCGGCATGCCTTCAAGAGTCGAAGTGGCGTCGCTGCTCAATGCGCTCTTGACCAAACTCCCAAAGGCTGACAACCTCGACCTGGATATGGTATTGGACGCACTCACAGGGAAGCCCCTTTCGGATTCGGCTTTTGTTGTCCGGGAAGCGGCAAGACTTGCAGCCAAGTCTGGCAAAACGGAGCTTGATCAGGAGAGCATGACTGCCGCTTTGAAAAGTAGCCCTGACCGTAAGGAAAAAAAGACTAATCAAATCGGATTCCGTCCCGATTCATAACATGGAGGAGGTATGGACCTCTTACAGAACCCGTTTCACATTCTGAACGCCTCTCCGCGGGACAACTGCCGGAGGATTATGGAACTTGCCGAAGAGCGTAGTCTACTGCACAACTCCAGCGACTGCGAGAAGGCAAGTTCTGACCTGACACATCCAAGAAAACGCCTCTCGATGGAGATCGCCTGGCTTCCGGGACTTGGGCCAAGACGCACGGCCGAAATGCTGTCCATTTTGGAGAATTCAGCTTCGGATCTGATCGGGTTGGACACGCTCACGCCCATCGCCAAGACCAACTTGCTTGCCGCAGGCTTGGCGCGCATTCCAGACAGCACGGCGGATGAAGTGTCTGATTGGATACTTGAACTTGCATGGGCCTTTGAGATAGTTGACCCGGAAGATCTGTGCGCGGTGGTCAATGAAGAACGCATTGTTTCAGGTTTACCGGAAGTGCGGGAAATAGCAGCGGTTGAGGCTGAAATCGATGAACGCCGACGCCACTGCCGGCATGTAATAAAATCGGCTCTGGACAAGCTCTCTCCAAGAGAGTTGGTCAAGACCGTTACCATCGCAGTCGAATCCGCAACGGGCAACGGCGAAGACCATGGTCCGGCTCTGATTGACGACATGGTTACCGACTACGAAGTTGAGGTGCACGTATTTCTTGAAAAGGAGGCGGGAAACATCGAAATGCTTGTAGAGAAGCTGAGATCTGCCGCGACGGCAAAGCAACCGGATTCGGTCCTGACGCCAATGGTTGCCCAGCTTATCCAAGTGATCAAGAACTGGGACAGCCTGGCGCAACCGATCCAAGTTAGCGCCAAAAGTCGGGGACTGGACCACGATGCAAGCCGCAAAGTGGCCAATCTGGTGCGAAACATGGCCGTTGAACTCTTCAACGAACATGACAAGCTTGACATTGCAAGACAACTGACCGACGTGCTGGGGGAAGCGTTTGCGGAAGTCCACCAAGTGGCAGAAAGTACCGCTGAAGACGCGAGTGCTTTAGCCGATATTGCGGAGGAACGCGCCCGCAGTCTCCAGGAGGAACGGATACGTGACGAGAAACGGCAAAGGGAAATTACCTTTGAACTCACGGAAGGGCTTGTGTTCAAGACGCGTTTGGCGATTTCGCCTGACGGAATAACGTACAACGGGCGAACAAGACCGCTCGATACCATTACCCGCATCCGTTGGGGGGGGACCCGACATTCGGTGAATGGCATTCCGTCGGGGACAACGTACCACATCCACTTTGGCGACCCTAGGTCGATAAGTTCTGTCCAACTGAACAACGAAGGACTGTACGATAAGTTCATAGACTGCCTTTGGAAAGCTGTTGGCGTTCGTCTGCTGGTGGAATTCCTGCATGGTCTGAAAAAGGGTGAGAAATTCCACTTTGGCGGCATAGAATTCATTGATACGGGCGTGACGCTCATACGACCTCATTTTTTAGCACAGAATGAACTTGTCTTCTGCGGATGGAATGAGATTTCCATCTGGAACGCCGCTGGTTCGTTTTGTATAGGAACAAGAGACAATCGAAAACTGTCAGCCGCTTTTTCCTATCAAGAAATGAACAATATCCATGTTCTTGAGGCAGCCATTCGCGCCCTGTTTAAGCACGGTGGTGGCCGATTAAGTGGACTACTGGAAGAGAAATAGCAATGAGCGACAATGATGCTAAACGGGGCTTTTCAGGACTATCCGGTCTGACATCGGATTCATCGGGAGCACCTCCAACCGTTGACGAGTCTATACCTACGCTTTTTACTGCACAACCAACTCATATGAAGGCTGTACTTGGGACGATAGACCCAAGCCTATGGCCAAATCTACCTGTTCCATGGAGTAGTATAGACGCCGGTGAGACTTGGGCTTGGGATGACTTCTTGTTAACTGTTCAAACTGCGCCGATGACGTTTCTAGACTTGGCCAATATGGTGCAGGGAAGGAAACCAGAACACCACGCTGTTTCTAACCATTATGCCATGTCTGTCTTCTATAGGTCAGATAGAGCGCCTTATGACAGATCGGATCTCCCAATCTTTGTCGTGGTACTTGAGCAGGCAGACTTTGGCGTTGTGGAAAAGAAGAGGATGGATGGTCAGGCTGGATTGGGAGATCAGTCTAAGCCTGGAAAGAATGTAGGGCCATTTGTTTATGCCCTGATTTCGGATCGTGTTCGTCTCAATCTTGGTACATCCTCCACCCGCCAGGCGCCAACGGTAATGCGGGATTCGACTTCCTTATCACCAGAGCCTAGAATGAGGAACTTTCTCCTCCGTGTTATGGGCGGCAAGATAGAGTACATGTCCAAGGTGTACGGGGAGGTTTTCAGGGCGGTCCTATTCGATAACTCTACTGAACTGCCGGAATATCTTCGTCCAATATTTCTAACAGAGATGGCTGATGGAGAAGAGGTCCTGAGCTTACGCGATCTTACTAAAGGAATTACTTATCTTTATCACTCCGACATCAATGACCATGC
>CAIUWO010000955.1 GCA_903902895.1 Candidatus Hydrogenedentota bacterium
GGCGACCATTCCCGGGCTCGACGTGATTATCACGCCGTCGCACTATTACCTGAACATCGACCTGCCCGGCGTGACCAAGGGGGGCGCCATCCGCAAACTGCTGGGCGATTTGGGCATCGGGCGGGAAGCGGCGGCGGGGATGGGCGACACGCTGGGTGACCTGTCCATCCGCGAGGAGGTGGGTTTTTTCGCCTGCCCGTCCAACGCAGTGGACGCGCTCAAGCGGGTGGCGGACTATGTGTCGCCCTATCCGAACATCGAAGGCATGCTGGACATCCTGGAACGGCCGGAACTGCGGCGGAGTTAGTGTCGGTGGGCATGGCAGGGGAATTGGGAGCCGGAATGGCCTGATAGGAGCGGTATTAACGCAGAGGCGCAGAGACGCGGAGACGCGGAGGCGCGCAGAGGAAGGAAGGGTGGAGAGGTGGCGCTGCGAAGGAGGTTCCGCCGGGGTTGGGTGCCTTCTATGGCATGACTGGTTGCCAAAGGTAATGCCTGGAAGAACAGGCGAACAGTTTTATGGAGAGTGGTATGACAATTTTATTGACACTTCTGGCGGGTTTGGCCGTTGCGCCGTTGACGGTGGAGGTGGTTCAGCCGGACGGAGCGGTGATTATTGGCCAGGACCACCCGGACGCGCAAGGCATCAAGTATGGGTTTGAGGGCGGGTGCGCGCTCAAGGCGAACGGTGAATACCACATTCTCACGGCCGAGATGTGGGGTGACCCGTACTGGGTGGCCATGCGGTTGGGACACTGGAAGAGCCGGGACCTGAAGACGTGGAAGCGGCACGCGACCCTGTTCGAATCGACCGGCGCGGGCCACGAAACGGACAACAAATACTCGATCTGGTCGCCCATGGCCGTGTTCAACGCAAAAGAAGACCGGTGGAACCTGTTTTACGTGTGCTACGAGGGGAAGCAAACGCCGGAGGAGGGGACGCACATGCGCGGCAAGATCTTCCGGGCCGTGTCAAAGACAGCGGGGGAGGCGGGCATAGACGGACCCTGGGAGGATGCAAACATCCTGATGCGGCCCGATGCGGAGAGTATGGCGTGGGAAGGCCAGCAGTCGGTGGACTCGTTCTACCCATACCGTGTCGGCAACCAATGGTATTCGCACTACGGCGGACACAACTACACGCCCATCGGCCCGTGGCTGGTGGGGATGGCCACCGCGCCGGATTTGGCCGGACCGTGGAAGCGCATCCCGGAACTGAGTCCCTGCTCGTTTGAGCCCCAGTTCATAGAGAACCCCATCGTGTCCAGAATAGGCGACCAATGGGTGGCCGTATATGATTCGACCACCATCGAGCCGGGCAATAAATACATCCTCAACCCGCGTGAGGTTGGGTATGCCTGTTCCGCAGACGGGGTTCACTGGCAGAGCGGCCAGCGGCTGGCCATCCACAGCGACTCGGAAAAGAACTGGTCCGGCGACCTTCGCACGCCGCTCGGCCTCATCCCGATGGACGATGGCACCCACGCGCTGCCCTATACCGGGTCCAAGAAGGGGGTGCAGTTCGCCAATGTGGGACTGGTGTTTGTGCGGGTTGCGGCTCAGGCCAAATAAAGACGGCCTTACGTTACGTGAATTTTACGGACCACTCCCGCGTTTATCTGGTGTATGCTACAGTTTCTGACAAATAGCCGGGTAAACGGGACAGTAGGCATCCGTTGTTTTCCTGCTATTTGGCGAATACAGAACCGGTTGTTTAACAGGGTCCATCAACCTTCCATTTAATGGGGAGTAGTGCCATGCGGGCAATGCGGCTGACCTTTCTTGGTGTGGCGATGATTCTTGTTCTGGCGCTTGGCGGCGTCCATCTGGGGTGCGCCCCGCCGCCCCCGCCGCCGCCGCCCCCGCAACAAGCCTCACCCCCGCCGGTGCCCCAGGAAAACCCGCCCGCCGATGCGGTGACCCTGCCGCCGATGGCCGCGGACAATGTCAAAGCGGAAACGCCGCCTGCCGGGCAGAAAAGCGACTACCTGAGCCTCGTGGGGGTGTATCCGCTGCCGGGCACCAACATCGAAAAGCAGGCCATTTTGTACCTGAGCGAGGCGGTGGCCGCCGCCCAGGACAAAGACGGGAATGAATTGCCGCCCGTTGCGGTGGAGCCCCGGGAGATAGCGGTCAAGTACGCGCTTAAGGACAACTACATTGTCCTGAACCTGGCCGAAGAACTCAAGGACCTGCCCGTCAGCTTCGTCCGTGTCACGCTAAACCCGGAGTTGAAATCCGCGGCGGGAAAAAAGCTCGACCCGGCGACCGCGCCGGTGCTGCTGCCCACGGGCAAAGAGGGCGGTCTGGTGGTCAATAGCTGCACCGTGGCGGACGGCGGTCTGGCGGCGAATCTGACCGGTCCCTTCCCGGCCGGGTCCGTGTTGGGGATGCACTATATCCATGCGGTCACCGATGTCAAAGGCACGCCGCTCAACAGCAAACTGAACCCTGAGCAGGACGGTTCGGCCAAGTTCTCCGTGACTGCGGACGGTGTCACCGTCGCGGCGCTGCCGGTCACACTGACCTTCACCCGAAACGAGGTCTCCGCAGGGGCGCTGGACGCATGGATGCCTCCGGCGATGAAGATCACGCTCCCGCAGGGCAATCCGATCTCGATTGCCAGCACCGAATGGGTCAAGTCGGACGGGGAAACACGGGACACGCTCAAGGTCACGCTGTCGGCAAGCGTCAAGACGGCGGACCTCCTCAAGCAGTTGAAGGTAACCCGGGAAGACAACAAGAACCCAGTCGGGTTTTCCCTTTCCGATGAAACCACCGAGGGCGGCTGGGGCAATGCGATCAGTGTCCTTCTGGATGCGGCGGCGCTGGGCGATGTGAAGCGCCTTGCCTTGGAAGTTGCGCCAATCTTCATGGTGAAGGACGGCTATCTTCTCGAAACCCTGCGGCAGACGGTTGAGCCGATGACCGCTGAAGAGCTGGCCGCCCAGGCCGGCGCCGACCCGGAGGACAAAACGCTCCATTCCAACTGGCAGTACTGGGACCAGGCGGGCCTGGAGGGGCTTCGGTTCGTCATTAACTTCAACGCGCCGGTGGACCCCGAGGCCCTGCGCAAGGCGCTCACGATACGTCCGGAGGTGGCGGAGCTTGCGGTGGTCACCAAAGGGGATGTCATCAACCTCACAGGAAACTGGAAGACCGGCCAGGCGTACCAGATAAGCATCGGCAACACGCTGACGAGCGTCGATGGCAAGCGGGCCATCCAGGGCGGCTATGCGCTGACCACCGAAGCGGCGCCCAAGCTGATGGCCGTGGGGCTCAACCTGCCGGCCAACCGCTTCTACATTGCGCGCAAGGACCTGGGCCCCATGCCGATGGCGGCCCGCAACATTACGGAGGCCACCATACGGCTGTCCCGCCTTTTCCCGTCGAACATCGCGCAGGCGGTGAATGAAATGAGCGACGGCAAGACCTACGGCTATTTTGACGAGCAGTACACCGAACCCCTGGCCAAGCGGGACATCAGTTTTCCGGACAAGCCGGACACGCTGAACACGGTGCCGATGAACGTGGACGAGCTGATGCCGGCCGACAAGCGCGGCGTGTTCACGCTGCATTCGGCGTCCAAAGGCCACGAATACGACACCAAGATACTGCTTTGGACCGACATCGGCCTGGTGTCGCATTTCAAGGATGATGAACTGATCGTCTTCGCCCACAACCTGTACACCCTGGAACCGCTTGCCGCGGTCAAGGTGACTGTCTATTCCAGCAAGTCCCAGGTGCTCGCCACCGTGGACACCGACGCCACGGGCGTGGCCCATTTCTCCGGTCTGGAATCCCGTCTGGGCAAGCCGACCGTCGTGGTGGCGGAAACGGCCACGGACGCGACCTTCCTGGGCCTGACGGCGCGCGAGGAGGACAACGCCCCCTTTAAGGAAAGCATGCCCAAGTTCGTCAAGGACGGGTATGACGCC
>CAIUWO010000956.1 GCA_903902895.1 Candidatus Hydrogenedentota bacterium
GGTCTTGCCGCGAAGAATGCCATTCTCATTGTCGAGTTCTGCTCGGTGCAGCGCGAGCAGGGCCACGGGATTGTCGAATCGGCCATTGAGGCGGCCCGGCTTCGCCTGCGGCCGATCATCATGACCTCGCTGGCCTTCATTTTGGGCGTGCTTCCGCTGGTGCTCAGTGAGGGCGCGGGCGCGGGCGGCCGGCATTCCATAGGCACGGGCGTGATGGGTGGCATGATCGCCGCCACATTTCTGGCGGTGTTCTTCGTGCCGCTGTTTTTTGTGATCATCCAATGGGTCAGCGAGATAGGCCACAGGCGCAAGACGCCGCCGCCGCCGGCCGCCGCCGAGGAATCGGCCCATGAATAGGTTGGTGACGGACAGGTTGGACAAGTTCAAGGGAGCCCCCAAGATGCACAGGCTCACGGTGGTAATGCTGGCGCTGGCCGCAGTGTGCTGCGGCGGATGCAAGACCGGACCGGATTACAGGACACCGGAGAAGTCCGTGCCGGACAAGTGGTCGTCGCTGTCGCCAGGCGTTGAGGCTGAAACGCCCGCAACGGAGGCGGCCGCGTGGTGGACCACGCTGAGCGACCCCACCCTCACATCGTTGATCACGCGGGGTGTGGAGACGAACCTGGAACTCAAGCTGGCAACGGCCCGGATTCGCGAGGCCCGCGCCGCGCGCGGCATCGCCGCGGCGGGGCTGCTGCCCACGGTGGGCGCGTCCGCTTCCTACCGGCGCATGCAGTCGGTGGAGCCGCCGACCCAGTCGTCAGGGTCACCGGTGAGCGTGGGCGGCACTTTCAGCGCGAACGGCTTCACGCCGAATGTCAGCGTTCGGGGCCGCAATTTCAACGTGATGCAAAACGGCGTGGGGTCCACTGGCAGCACCAGCGTGAGCTACACCCCCGGCTCGCAGAGCACGCCGTCGCGCCAGTCGGACCTGTTTATGACGGGCCTGGATGCGGCGTGGGAGCTGGACATTTTCGGCGGCCAGCAGCGCGGGTTGGAGGCGGCCGACGCGGACCTGGCCGCAACGGAGGAATACCGGCGCGGCGTGCTTGCCTCACTCGCTTCCGAGATTGCCCTGAGCTATATCGATCTGCGCACCGCCCAGAACCGGCTGGAAATCACCCGGAGGAACATCGGGGCGCAGGAACGCACGACACTCCTCACCAGTGACCGCTTCCAGGCGGGGTTGAGCAGCGAACTGGACAGCGTTCGCGCGCAGGCGCAGTTGTCGGCGACGAAGTCGCAAATCCCGATGCTCGAGACGCAGACGCAGACCTCCATGCATAGGCTGGCGGTGCTGTTGGCTGTGGCGCCGGGGACCCTGAAGGAAGAACTGGGCACCCCCGCCCCCCTGCCGGTGCCGCCGGCGATGGTGCCGGTGGGAATACCCTCCGACGTGCTGCGCCGCCGGCCCGACATCCGCCAGGCCGAACGGCAGCTTGCCGCATCCACGGCGCGCGTGGGGCAGGCCATGGCCGATCAGTTTCCGAAATTCACCCTGACGGGCGGCATTGGCGGGCAGAGCGGCACGCTGGGCGGCCTTTTGGACAGCGGCAATCTCCTGTGGTCTGTCGGGCCCGGCATATCGGTGCCCATTTTTCAGGGGGGGCGCATACGGGCCAACATTGAGGGCCAGAACGCGCGGCAGGAGCAGGCCGCGCTGTTCTACGAGCAGAGTATCCTGATTGCGCTGGCGGACGTGGAGAACGGACTGGTGTCTTTCGCCAACGAGCAGGTGCGCGGCAAGTCGCTTCAGGAAAGCGCCGCGTCGAACGAAAAGGCGGTGGAACTGGCAAACGAGCGCTACCAGCGCGGAATCGAGGGATTCCTAAGCGTCCTGGTGGCGCAGCTCTCGATGTACAGTCTTCAGGACCAGCTAGTAGAAAGCCAGAGCATGGTGCTGACGGATCTTGTCTCCCTGTACAAGGCGCTGGGAGGCGGCTGGGAGACCAACGCGCCCGAACCCTCCGCGGTGGCCACGGCCAACGCGCAGCCCTGACCGCAGCATTGCCGGTGCGGCGCGTTCACCCCGATGTCTTCGAGAGTCAAGCCGCATGTTGGTTTGGGTAAACGGGCACGGTCCTGTTGGATTATCGGGCGGGGCAATCGCTTTAAACCGGGTCAGGAACACCACTAGGGAAATGTGCATAAATTTAGGAGTGGTCAGGCTTTAAGTCCCCCTTTGAAAGGGGGAATTAGGGGGATGTAAGCCTTGGGTGGAGCGTTAACATCCCCCTGTCCCGCCTGTGGCGGGACCGTCCCCCTTCAAAGGGGGACTAACAGCAGAGCACTCTCGATAACCATATATTAAACGTTCTGTGCTTTCGTGGCTTTTGACACCCCAAGACCTGGAAGCTTTCGTCACCCGTGTTTTCGTCAGGTCGGTATTTTAGTGCGATTGCCCTGGATGATAGAGGGCTGGATGATAGAGGGCTTGACTGATTGCGGTCGGTTGCGTATTGTTAGTCCCATTGGACGAGCAGTATCGCCTTAGTTGGGAAAGACGCCAGTATGATTCAAATAATGTGTCCGCATTGTGGGAGCGTATTGAACCTGCCGGAAAAATTGGCGGGGACAGTGGGCAGATGCAAACACTGCAATGGACGGGTTGAGGTTCCAATCCCGACAATTATTGCTCCTGAGCCCAAGCACGACTTCTACGATCATATATCGGCATGCCTGGATGCCGCCAAGAGAGGCGCACCGTACGACCACGGTTATGTGCAGCCCGATTCGTCGCGCATGCTGGGTGCCGGAAAAACAGGCAAGCTTCTGGCGATCGCCGTTATTCTTGTCGTTATAGTCATTTTGGGCGGTTTCTTGGCAAGCCGTATGAGGCGGTCTGAGGAATCCCAAAACAAATACAAGACACAGGAATGCAGGAATGCCTTTATTGCCGCGCAAGAGGCCGTGAAGGGGAAAATAAAGTACCCATCCACTGTGAAATTTCCGAGTTTTGAAGTTTCATCCGTTTTGGGCCCCTATGCGAACGGGGCCTACATGGTAAGCGGGTACTGTGACACTCAGAATGAAACGGGGATGGCGATTCGCACCAACTACAGGTGCACGATGCGGTTTAGAGAAGGCAAGTGGCAATGCGACTTCATCGGCCTGATTGACCGATAGACTTGCTAACGCTCTCCACGTGCAGGGTGTCCCGCAAACAGAACGCCCTCTCCGCGACCTGGCCACGGAGAGGGCGATATTGTCTGGGATGGTGGAGCAGTGGGGGATCGAACCCCAGACCTCCGCATTGCGAAC
>CAIUWO010000957.1 GCA_903902895.1 Candidatus Hydrogenedentota bacterium
GGCCACTTGGCCCGATCGCCTCAAGTTCCAACAGGTCTTGCCAGACCTGTGTCTCATTCTCGTCGTCTATTTCGCCATTGCCGATGGCGAGGAACGCGCCATGTTTACCGGCGTCGTCGGCGGAATCTATCAGGACGTGGCCAGCAATACCGTGCTAGGACATCACGTCTTGTGCCTCGTCTGCGTCGGCTATGCCGTGGGCCGCATCGCAACACGCCTCGTCACCGAACATCCCGCCGTGAAAGCCGGCCTCGTTTTCGTCGCCGGGCTCACCCACGGCGCACTCTTCCAGTCGGTCCTCTACATTCAGAACCCCGACAACGGATTTATCTACCCCTTGGCCACCCTCACCGCTCCAGCAGCCTTCTACACCGCGCTGCTTACACCCTTTGTTTTCTTCATGGTCAATTGGATACTGAGGCGGCCTTTGCTAATGCCGAAGGGGGCGTGAGTGGCGCAAACTAAAGAACCCGAACGCTATGAAGGCGTGGAAAGGCGTCTGCAGGTTGTGGGCGTCTGTCTCTTTGCCTTGTTCGGACTGCTTTGCTTCCAACTCTGGCAGCTGCAGGTCGTGCAGCGCAACCGCTTCGAGGAAGAATCACGAGAAAATAGCCAGGGGCTCACCCGCCTCAAGTCCAGCCGAGGCGTCATCCACGGTCGCGGCGGCGTCGTGCTCGCTGACAACCGCGCCAGCACCGAGGTCGCCTTTGTCCCAGGCGAGTGCCCCAAGGCACGCATCCCCGAAGTCTGCGCACGACTCCAAGAACTCATCGGCATCAAGGCCGACGCCCTCATGGCCAAGGTGGAGTCCGTCGCAAAAGCACCCTACACCCAGCTCACCGTCAAAACCGACGTCTCAAAATCTGAACACATCACCATCGAGGAACACGCCTTCGAGTTGCCCGGGGTCGTCGCCGTATCCTCGCCCCAGCGGCGCTATCTCTTCGGACAGACCGGCGGCCAAATCCTCGGATACCTCAGCGAAATCAACCCCGAAGAATTGCAGGACTGGCAAGGCTACTACATGATGGATCTCGTGGGCCGTTCAGGCGTAGAGCGCGTCTACGAACAGCCCCTGCACGGTCAGGACGGCTATGCGATGGTCACAAAGTACGCCTCCGGGGCCGCCCAGTTGCGCACCGACCGGCGAGGCGTGCCCTTTGTCGCCACCCGCGACAGCTTGGGGCACTCCCTGCAGGAGGAAGGCGGACGTCGCGAACCTGTCGCAGGCAATCCCCTCTACCTCACCCTCGACATCGGCCTGCAGGCCAAGTGCGAACAACTGCTCGCGGGAGAGCGCGGCGCGATCGTGGTGCTGGAAGCCGAAACCGGCGGAGTACTCGCCCTCGCCAGCGCCCCCGGCTACGACCCCAACGTATTCGTCAATCGCGGACGCAGCGAAAGCCGCTCCGAACTCACCACCTCCGAAAAAATGCGCAACCGCGCCATCCAGGAAATTTACCCGCCCGGCTCCGTCTTCAAAATCGCCATGGCTGTTGCCGGACTCGAAGAAGGTTTTATCAACGAAAACACCCGCTATTTCTGCGGGGGAACGTTCACCTTACCTGCGGGTGGTCGATCCTTCAAATGCCACAGCAAGTGGGGCCATGGCAGCACCGGAGTAATCGAGGCGCTCGCCTACTCCTGCGACGTCTTCTTCTATAACAACGGCGTCAAGCTCGACATCGACCGCATCTCGAAATGGTCCCATCTCATGGGGATGGGCGACAAGACCGGCATCGACCTTCCCAGCGAAACCCCGGGCATTGTGCCCAGCCGCGAATGGAAGGCAAAGCACTTCGAGGGCA
>CAIUWO010000958.1 GCA_903902895.1 Candidatus Hydrogenedentota bacterium
GAACTTGTCTCCTTTGAACCCGCCGCCAACGGCAAAATTTCCCGGTGTCAAGAGGATGTCTCCGGGAGGTTCCTCGCTGATATGTACACCTGAAAAGGCATACCCGTGCTTGATGTCTATGACATCTGCTAGCAAGGTCCGTTTCCACTCACCCCCCATAGCCCAGCCCCTTGAGATTCTTCCGTATCTCCTTCTCCAGCCGTGCCGACTCGAGCAATTGCTGTTCCAGTGTGGCCGTCAGCTTCTGCATCTTCTCCCCGAAGGGTTCGCCGTCGTCCTCGACATCCTCCGCACCGACGTAGCGGCCCGGCGTGAGGACGTGACCATGCTTCCGGATCTCCTCCAGACCGATATTCGCGCAGAAGCCGGGAATATCCTCATAGGTACCCACGCTCTTCTCCCCCCGCCACGCGTGGTAGGTATTGGCGACGCGAGTGATATCGGCGGCGGTGAGTTCGAGGTGCGTACGGTCCACCATGGAGCCGACCTTGCGGGCGTCGATGAAGAGCGTCTGGCCGTTGCGTGCCCGCTGGCCGTGTTGTCCGTGCCGTCCGCTCTTTCCCCGCGTCAGGAACCACAGGCAGACCGGGATCTGTGTGCTGTAGAAAAGCTGGCCGGGCATGGCGATCATGCAATCGACCAAGTCGGCCTCGATGATGCTCCGGCGGATATCGCCCTCGCCGGACTGGTTGGAGGACATGGAGCCGTTGGCAAGGACGAACCCGGCGATGCCGTGCGGCGCGAGGTGGTGGATGAAGTGCTGGACCCATGCATAGTTGGCGTTGCCCTTGGGCGGCACGCCAAACTGCCAGCGCACGTCGTCGTCCTTGCGGAACCAGTCAGAATCGTTGAAGGGCGGGTTGGCCAGCACATAGTCGGCGCGCAGGTCGGGGTGCAGGTCGCGGCGGAAGGTGTCGGCCTGTTCGGGGCCAAGGTCGGCCTCGATGCCCCGGATGGCGAGGTTCATGAGGGCCAGACGGCGGGTGGTGGAATTGCTCTCCTGCCCGTAGATGCTGATGTCGCCGACCTTGCCGCCGTGGGTTTCGGCGAACTTTTCGGACTGGACAAACATGCCGCCGGACCCGCAGCAGGGGTCATAGACGCGGCCCTTGTAGGGGGCGATCATCTCGACCAGCAGGCGCACCACGCAGGAGGGGGTGTAGAACTGGCCGCCGTTCTTGCCCTCGGCGGAGGCGAATTGGGTCAGGAAGTACTCGTAGACCCTCCCCAGCACTTCCTTGGCCCGGTTCGACTGGTCGCCCAAACCGATGGTGCCGATGAGGTCGATGAGCTCGCCGAGGCGGTGCTTGTCCAGCGCGGGGCGGGCGTAGTCCTTGGGCAGGATGCCCTTCAGGCGCGGATTGTCGCGCTCGATGGCAACCATGGCGTCGTCCACCAGCTTGCCGATAGTCGGCTGCTTGGCACTGGCTTGAAGCTGCGCCCAGCGGGCCTCCTTGGGCACCCAGAACACGTTGGCGGCGAGGTATTCGTCCTTGTCCTCCGGGTTGGCCCCGGCAAAGTCGCCCTCGCCCGCGACGAGCTTGGCATGGTGTTCCTCGAACGAGTCCGAGATGTACTTCAGGAAGATGAGGCCCAGCACGACGTGCTTGTATTCCGCCGCGTCCATGTTGTTGCGCAGCTTGTCCGCCGCGAGCCACAGCTTCGCCTCAAAACCGATATTGGCGGCCGAGTCCTTGGCCAAAGACGACTTAGATTTGCCAGCCACTGCTCACCCTCATTCCCTGAGTTCGGCTGGCCCCTACCGCCCTACACCCGCCACCACCCCCGCCACGGCCCGCGTATTACCCCGCCGGACCAAACCACGCTTGACCAACCGCCCATAACAATAAGGAATTCTCCCAGGAGGATCAAGGGCGAACAGGGCGCCGGCACTGCGTCACTTGGTGCATTGCGCCCGAGACGCCATGATTTTGCCGGCCGCGGGCGGACCCTCTCCCTTGAGGCGGGCCCTACACACCGTAAGATGGACTCTGTAGTTTTGAACGTCTCCTGGCGCAGGCAAAAACAGAAGAGCGCAAAGACTTGTTCAATGAGAATATCCATGGAGGCACATAGACTCAGAGACGCAAGGCTGAAAAGAATCCTACCTATAAGTTGCGGCTTAAGCTAACACCACCGCCCCGCCCCGGTCAGTCACGCGCTGGCCGGGGCTTCTGTCTGTTTGACTCCCTGCCGCAGTCCGGAGCAGAATAGCCATACCGCATTAGTACCACGGGGCATGGTGCATCGGGGAGCGGTAAATCGTAGGGGGTTGTACAATGGGCAAATTGGCTTTTGTGGCGTGCGTGACCTTCGGCTTTGCTGGGTGCACAGCGGCAGACTGGAACTCTGGTTATAACCCATACGCCATCAACCCAAGCGGGTACTATGCGACCCCAACGTATCCGGCACAAGTTCCCATTCAGCAGCCAACAACACAAGTTCCCGCAGCGGTCTATCCGGGCGCAGAAAGCGGCCATTGGATTAGAGAGAATATATCCTCTGGATCATACATTGAGTTGGAAGATGGGTCACTGTGGCAGATAGAACCATATGACAAGTTTGATACATCTTTGTGGCTTCCGGTGACATCAATAACCGTGGTAATAGCCCCAAGTATGCCAGGGTACGATTACCTACTTATAAACACCGACGACAAAGAGGGCGCTCATGCGCGGTATGTCGGCAGGTAATATAATCCACCCCAACCGGAGCTTCTGTTTGACCTTATCCGGTTCTTGGGAGGATACTTTTGTGTAGTACGGGTGCCATAAGGCGCTTGGGCTTCTACCAACAGGGGGTAGTTATGAGAAACTGTGTCGCAGTTCGCGTGTGGGTGTGCGTCCTTTTTCTGGCCGTTGCTGTACTGTCCCTGCCCGTGTATGCCGTGGACACGTCTGAAATCAGTGCGATACGCGCCAAGGCTGAGGGCGGGGATGCTTCCGCACAGTACAAACTCTCAGACTATTATGCTCAAGGTATAGGTGTTCCAAAAGACATGGTACAGGCATACAAGTGGCTGAATCTTGCTGCCGTGAAGTTTCCGTCCGCAGCATCGGCGAGAGAGCAAATGGCTAAGGAGATGACGCCACAGCAGATTGCGGAGGCACAACGGTTGTCGGCAGGCTTTGTGTCTAAGAGGCAAGGAGGAACAACAATTTCGCAGCCGGGATCTGCCCCTTCAGCAGGAAACAGCCTTAATTCTCTAACGAGAGAAAAATACAAGGTGTTTTGCCAAGACACATACAAAGACTTCAAGAGTGATCCGCAGAGCATCGCAGAGAAAGCGAAACAGGTCATTATTGGGATGGCGGGCCTTGAGGATAAACCACAGATGCATGGGATCTTCGAAGTTGATTGTGTCTTCAATGCGAACACCATGCTAATGCTTGTTGCTTGTGCGAACAGGATCAAGAGAGAGCCGAAGTTCATCGAAGAATACAAAACACAGTCGACTGCGGTACGATCTAAACTTAAGACAGAAGATGAGCGAATATTCCTTGATGCTTTTACTGCGCTGATTGTGAGTCAACAAAAGGAACTTTAGCGCATCGGGCTACATGACGGTGTTGAATGAGTAAGGTGAGGATTGAGGGTAGCCGAAGCGCAACGGCTTTCTAGAGCGTTTGTGCCGAAGCCGCAGATTACTTCGCTCCGATGATATCGAAGCTAGCAGGCCGTGGTAAAAGCCGCCTTTTGAGGGTGGCTGTTAAGCAACTCAAACAAGGCACTGAGTATGTGCCAGACATGACGCCAATAAATATTCCCGCTGTAGCAATAAATATTCACCAACTTGTGAGAGCCATTCCAGGTTTCCAGATAACCGCCGCGCGACAAGCCCGAATGCGGTGCTTCGTTGACACGATAACGCGCCCGGTGTTGGGCGTTACCAAAGCGGTGGCGAAGCAGGGAAACAAGGAATGGAACGCGTAACAATATAGACAGAATTTGTTTGCCAACGACCAAACTCGAAAGAGGTATCCCATGCTCAAGATTCTGCCCCTTCTCGCCGCCCTGCTACTGATCGCCAATGCCCGCGGGCAAGAACGGCAGTCGCCAACCGTCAGTGTCGACTTTCGGGTTAATGGAACTGCTGTCACAATGACGGTGCCGCCAGAATTGACGGTGATTACCGATCCTCGTAAGTTAGAAGCGTTTCCCTACCCCGAGAATCAGAATCTCTATCTCATAATGAAGCCAATATCCGGTCATGAAAGCCGCTATATCGCTATCGGGTCCCGTCCGGAACTGGATGCCCAAGACATATCCAGAAGCACCTTTGCCGCCATGGGACAATCTCTTGCAAAGGAGTTGAACTCACAAACGATACAGAAGAGAATTGATTTGTTCGCTTCACTCGTCGATCAATGGCGGGCAAAAAAGGGCCAGCCCGGTTTTGAGAAAGCAAAAACGCTTGAGGCAGTGGCGGTTGATGATGCTTTGGTTACTACCGTTATCGTACTGAACGAAGACGGGTCAGAATTCGTCAATTGTGTTCGTTTGCAACATGTAAAGAATCGCATAATCGTTATGGCCGTATCTTCCCCGCTGTTAACAAAGGCAGATATTGCTTGGGTTGTGTCAGTTGCAGATAGTCTGAAAGGATGCATTCATTAGCCGTTACGCCACGCTGGGTAACGAACAATTCAGCCAGTTTATGTTTACACATAAACACATGTTGCCGATTAGTAATACTAAACTGTACTGTATAACTAATGACAGAGCATCTTTAGAATCACAGAGAGGTACTATATATGGGACAATCTGCGAAATGGCTCATCGTTTGTGCCAGTACTGGCGTAATCGCGTTTCTCGCGATTCCCGTGTTGGGCACGCAAAAGGTCATAGAAATCCTAGGCGACACATCCATTGAGGTGGTAATTATGTTTGCGATGATTGGTGGGGCTTATAGTATCTATGCCTTTATCACATCGATAAAGAGGACGGATAAATAAAACGCGGCTAATCACGGGCAGACTGCGCAGTTCTGATTAATGTAAGGGAAATCGGGGGGCGTTTCCCCTATATTCGCATCTTCACGCACTTGGCGCCGCGTCGTCCTGTCCCTCCACGACCGGTGCAGATCGCGCCGCTTACGATTTCCCATCCGAGTACGCGGGTGGCGCTCCCCCGCCCCGCAGACATCCTGATCATCTGCGTATGGGCAGTCTCCTGATACTCCACTCCCCAGGCGTTAATCGAAGACCAAGTGCCCCTCGAATTAACCCTCTTCCCGTCCGCGGCGCGTCACACAGTGACAGCATCGTCGAGCCCGTTCACATCACATCGCAGGGGCGACCAGGGGGGGGCAAGGGGACAATCGCCACCACGCCGACAGAGACATGCCCACCTCTCGCAATGTACCAGACTTTTCCCGTTTCGGAATACTGTAATACGAGTTACAGTATTATGGGGCTTGAAGTAGAACAGAACTAGTGCTACCATATGTGCCAGTAAGCCGTCCGGGTAGCTCCCGGTCGGTGCCCCACGGCGGGTTGGTCTGCGGTGACTCCCAGACCACCGCCTGGGGCGAACCATAGGAGTCACGCCCCATGCTGCACTCGAGCCCGATGGCCGCCCTCTTCGCCCCGTGGGGGTACGCACGCCTGCCCCTATCTGACACGGACATTCAGATCGTGCTGGATTGTCTCCAGACGTCCGATCCGCAAGACTCTGTAGCCCGCATTCGCGCACGTCAGATAGAGCGGATTCATTCCAAGATTCGAACCGACTGCCCACCACTTGCCCGAATGTTTCGGCGACCCGAGGATATAAATTCGCTCGCGCTTACCCTTATCGCCGAAGCGTTTCCTGCAGACGTGGCAAACATATTGACCACGCCGCTGACGCACGAGAAGCTTGTCCGCGCCTTCCTGGGCACGGGTGGCGATATCTACGACCTCACGCGGGAGTGGGAGGAATGGGCGCGGAAGCAGGTAGAGGCGCCGGCATACACGCCCGCGCAATCACCGCCACCGCCGCCGCGCATCATTCAGGACGATGACCCGCGCCTTGATTGGGCTCTGCCACTGATGCACAAGAAGACCCGCGAAGCTGCGGCGCGTTTTCTTGACATGTTCATCCGCAGCGGGAAACTGATTCCGGGGTTTGAAGAACGGGAATTCTATGAACTGGTGAATCAACGGCCTATGGGCTTTCCCGCCAAGACTGTTGTAATGGCGGTGGCGTACCTGGATCAAGCGGGGGGTGGTTACGCCGAAGAAACACCACGCGAATGGCTTGCGCGGACAGTGAAAACCACCCC
>CAIUWO010000959.1 GCA_903902895.1 Candidatus Hydrogenedentota bacterium
GTCGACGCGCAGTTCGCGGAAGCCGAAGCGGGTGCTGTTTTCGCCGGTGTCTTTGTTCTCTCCGGCGATGACGCGCGTTGTGAGCCGGTACAGATAGGGATTATCCAACTGCCAGAGCCGGTGATTGGCCACGGTCATCTCACAGGTGATGGGCGCGGTTCCCGACTGGACCTCATGTTGCAGCGTCAGTGATGCCACAGGCTCGTTCGCGAAGGCGGGGGTGATGGTGAATTCGACCCGCGTGTCTGCGGTGTTGGCCCCGGTGTTGGTCAGCGTCGCCTGCACCTTCACTTTGCCGGTTTGCCAGTCCGGGCGTACATAGACATCGTCAATGCGCACGGCCGGCGTCCAGTAGACCTCCACCGGTTCGGTGATGCCGCCGCTGTTGTAGGAGCCGCCGACGCCAATGCCGGACGGCACCTTGTTCCGGTGCGGCGTTTCGGACAGCACGATGCCGTCGATGGCCTCTGCCTTGGGGTTGAGCACGCGCACGGTCAGCCGGTTCGTTTCGTCCGTCTTTAGCGCTTCGGTGATATCCAGCGTGAACGGCGTTTCGCCGCCCTCATGGCCGCCAACGGGGGTATCGTTGACCCAGATGTCGGCGCGATAATCGACGGCATGGAAGCGAATCAGGCAGCGGCCGTTGGCGTAGGGATTTGTCGGTGTGGTGAAGTCGCGGCCGTACCACGCGACGCCGTGGTAGCCCGGCAGCGACTCCTGCAGAATGCCCGGCACCCGCGCGGGTTTGGCGTCGGCAAGAGGACCCTTCCACCAGCCCTGGTCGCGCCCCACGTTGCCCTGGTCCGCCGCCACGGTCCAGTCGTTGCCCTCCAACGAGAGGATCGTGCTCCCGAGGGCCTGCGCCCCGACGGTGGGCATGCCGCCAAGATTTGCCACTACAAATGTCAGTGCGAGTGCCGTCCAGATGCGTCCCATGACCGAATCCTCCATGTGTTGGGTGGAATCAGCCTAGCAGATTGGGCGGGGGAAAGGGGAGTGCGGCGCGGTTAATCAGTCGCCGGATTCGGTATTGTGGAGGGCCTCAAGGGCTGTCTTCAGCCCGGGGATGCGGTTTCTGCATACTGAATAAACCACGTCCGCATTGATATCAAAATAGTGATGGCTGATGACGTCGCGGATGCCCATGACACCCTTCCAGTCTATTTCGGGGCGGGAGGCAAACAGTTGCCCTTCTGTAATCCTGTCCAGGTGCTTGCAGCTTTCGCCGATGGCGACCAGCATCATGCAGATGGCGTCCAGTTTGTCGATTCCCTCGTCGCTGCTCATGAAATCGTTCGGATTGGTCAGCCCGGAGGCCCGCCGCTCGATTCGTGCGATTGCCTCAAGCATTTGCCGCAGGATTTCCCGTACCAGCGCGCGATCAGGCATAGACAGCCTCCTTTTCGATGCGCTCTTTTAAGAAGGCGTTCATGCGCTCGCGGTACTGGACGATATCCACCGGGCGCCCAAGACGCTCCTCCAACTCCTCCTTGATATGCACCAGGAAAAAGAGGTCGGGCTGGGCCATTTCCACTACCACGTCGATATCGCTGTCGTCCCGAATCTCACCTCGTGCAGCGGAACCGAACAACCCCACCCGGGACACACCGTAGCGTCTTTCCAACTCGGGTTTACCCAGCCGGAGTTCCTTAAGGATTTCTTCTCTATTGATTGCGTGTGCGTTCATATTCTCATCACATTCCCGGTTCCTGGGAAGCAGTCTCCAGCACTGAGTATACCATTCCATCCTTTATCTGTAAGACGTTCTTGCTGTTTTGGGCATCCTCTCTACTCCCCAAGGGGCGTCCAGCCTTTGTTCGGTTCGCTTCCGTCCGTGGTAACACGAATAATGCCTGATTCATCCACGCAGTAACGCCGGTTGTGTTTCTTGTCAGGCTTGTCCGGGACGGCCAGCGCCTTGAAGTGTTGCCCATCGGCGGTTATCGTCAGCGCTATGCGGTAGTCGTTTTTGACGCCGTCCCACTTGCCGTCGAGCACTGGGGGATTGCCCTGAGTCAGTGCGTCAAAGGTTCCATAGACGCCCTTGGCCGAATAGTAGGCATTCTCCGCGCCAAGGACGGTTCTCAGATTGCCTATGGCGGGATTGATGTGGGCCTGACTATTGCCAATGCAGAAGATCCAGGCCAAAACAGTACCGCACAAGAGCAGCGCAAGACCTCCAATCAGTATCTTCTTCTTCATTTGCTTATTCCCAGAGACCGTGCCTTCGACGCGGCTATTTTGCCTTCTCCATCACGTCACTGATTTTCACCGGGGCGCCGCCCTGGCGCTTGCTTTCGTCGGCCGCTTCCATGAAGGCGAACATGTTGATGGTTTCCTGCGGCGACACGGGGGCCACGCCGGTTTGGAAGAATTTCACGATCTCGGCCACGAGCGCGGCGTAGTCGCCGCTGTTTTCCTGCTCGGCCACGGCCTTGCTGCCGAACACGACGACCTTGTGCGGCGTGCCGCTGGTGCGAATGCCGTAAAGCGTGCCGATGCGGCCGTCTTTCCAGGTGCCGGTGACCACGTCGGTGTCGGGCGTGGCGGTGCGCACCACGGTTTCACAGCCGGCGCCCATGACGGTGAACAGCGCCTCGGTCGCGTGGACGCCGTACCAGAACAGGTCGGGATGGTGCGGCTCATAGGTGCAGGGGCCTATGGAGATGCAGCTTCGCACGTCGCCGATGTCCTGCTTGAGCACGTCCTGCATCGACTGGTAGTAGCGGTAGGATGAGGAGCTAAAGCAGGGCACCATGGCCTCCGCCGCGAGGCGGAAGATTTCGATGGCATCCTTCAGCGACCCGGCCACGGGCTTGTCTATGAAGACCGGCTTGCCCGCCGCGAAGACCGGCTTGGCCTGTTCCAGGTGCGGCCGTCCGTCCACGCTCTCCAGCAGCACCGCGTCGACGTTCTTGCACATCTCCTCGATGCTGTCGTAAATCTTGACGCCGTACTTGTCCACCAGTTCCTTGGTGTACCCGTCCACGCGCGATATGCTCGACTCGATGTCGGGGCTGCCGCCCTTGAACGCGGCCACCACCTTGCCGCCCGCAACGTGCTGCGGGTCGGATGTGTCGTTGATGAGTTTGGTGAACGCCGTCACATGGGAGGTATCCAGCCCGATGATGCCGATGCGGAGGTCGGCGGCAGAGGCCGGGACCATAATGAAATTGACAAGAGCAACCATGGTTGCCAATGCGAAGGCTGTTTTCATGTGCGGCAATCCTTTCTCATTTGTTTTGGCCTGGAAC
>CAIUWO010000960.1 GCA_903902895.1 Candidatus Hydrogenedentota bacterium
AACATAACCCCTACCTCGTCAGTTCCATCTTAAGACCCACTCGTTCTCTCAATGTGGGGCAGACATTCCTGTCTGCCTTCTTCTGCTTCTGCCGTCTCTTGTCTCGTCTTCCGTCTTCTGGATTCTGGATTCTTTGCTCGCTGCCATTCAGCCACAGTCATCCTTTCTTCATCTCCGCCTCCAGCAGCCCAATCAACTCCCTCACCCTCTCCGGATACTCCTTCGCGATGTTCTTCGTCTCCGCCAAATCGTCCTTCAGATTGTACAGCTCCGCCTTCTTGAAATTGTCGCGGCTTTGCGTCACCAGCATCCAAGGCCCCTTGCGCAGACCGAGCGGACCGTTGGCGTTGGTGTGCAGCACCAGCATTTCCCGCGGCGGCGCGCCGCCGGCCTGTCCGGTCAATGCGGACAGCACATTCACACTGTCCGGACCGGCACCCTTCGGCACAGCCGCCCCCACGGCGGCGGCAAAGGTCGGCAGCATGTCGACCAACCCAATCAGCGCGTCCGACGTGCTTCCCGCCGGGATACCTCCCGGCCAACGCGCCAGCAGCGGCACCCGGTGCCCGCCCTCGTAAAGTTCGTTCTTATGGCCGCGCAATACACCGTTGGGCGGTTGCTTGCCGTGTTCTGCGTTCGTGCCGTCGTCATAGGTGTCCTTGATCGCTCCGCCGTTGTCGCTGCTGTACACGATCAACGTGTTCTCCGCCAGACCGAGCCGGTCCAGCGTTTCCAGAATCTGGCCCACACTCCAGTCCAGTTCGTGAATAACATCGCCCCGCGTGCCGCAGCTGCTTGTGCCTATGAAACGCGGATGCGGCACCATCGGCTCGTGGATGTCATGCGGCGCAAAATACAGGAAGAACGGCTCCGCCTTGTGCCGCTCGATGAAAGACACCGCCTTGCCGGTAAAGGTGTCGGCCATGTCCTCGTCCACCCACCGGGCAGCCTGCCCGCCCGACATGTACCCGATGCGGCTGACGCCGTTCACGATCGTCTTCGCATGGGACTCGTCGGACTTTATCTTCAGCAGTTCGGGATGGTCCTTGCCCGTGGGGTCGTTGCCGACAGGCCCGCCGTAACTGACCTCGATCGGGTCGCCCGGGTCCAGTCCCACCACCCGCCGGTTTTCGATATACACGCAGGGCACACGGTCATTGGTCGCCGCATAGAAATAGGCATAGTCAAAACCCGCCTCCAGCGGACCCGGCGCAATCTCGCCGTTGTAGTCCACCGGCTTCTCCTTGCTGCCCAAGCCCAGGTGCCACTTGCCGACCAACCCGGTCGTGTATCCCGCCTGCTTCAGCAGGCCGGGCGTTGTCGTGGTCGCCGGGTTGATGGACAACGGCTCCAAACCGCTGAGGATGTGGTCGCCAAGCGGATTGCGCCAGGCATACTCACCCGTCAGCAAACTGTATCGGGATGGCGTGCACACCGACGATGTGGAATGCGCGTCGGAGCACCGAACCCCCTCCCGCGCAAGTCGGTCCAGGTTGGGCGTCTTCACATGCTGCGCCCCATAACAACCCAGGTCGCCGTACCCAACATCATCGCTCAGGATAAAGATGATGTTGGGCCGGTCTTTTGTGGCCGCCGCCGGTGCGGCTTTGGCGGCAAGCGCCACTGCCGCCGCCGTCGAAACGCCCTTCATAAATGCCCGACGCGAGATTCCCAGGCCCATGCTTCCGGCTCCTTTGCAGTTCAGCGGCAACGGACTGCCCATGCCGCCCGGAACAGAGTGCCGTTTCGCACAAAGCCCTGTCAACAAGAACCCGTCTCAGGCAAACCGACCCAACACCCTCGCCCATCAGGCCAGCATAAGACCTATTTCTTGGAGGGTAAAATGCATAAACACCTGTGCGCCTTTGCCTTAAATCCCCCTTCGAAGGGGGTGGTTCGCAAAAGCGAACCGGGGGATGTTGCCTTTGGTTTCCCGCTCCGCAGACTGGCCCGCAGAGCGCACACCATCCCCCGGGGGACTGCCACCATTTCTGGCCAGCGACCTGACAACATCAGCCTTCATGGAAGACCAGAAATGGTGGCTGTACCCGTGCTCGCCCAAGCATGGAACAGTCTGAAGCCCCCCCTCGAGGGGGGTGGTTCGCGAAAGCGAACCGGGGGGTGTTGCCTTTGGTCTTTTCGTTCCCAAATTGCATTTGAAAACCCGCTTTCCCGCGAAGTTGCGCCTCGCCCGGCGTTGCCCCATTGACAAACCCACCCCAATATACTAGAATTATTTTCAGTATATGGAGAAACAAGCCATGCAACTCACCCGC